>JACCXM010000006.1 GCA_013697005.1 Chloroflexia bacterium
CGGTAGAAATGGTCCGGTGGCACCAACTCTTCCAGCGTCACGGGTGGTAACGGGCCGAATGCTCGCTCCTTGTTCCCGATCATCGTCAGCCACTCCTTCTGCATGGCGGGTTAGCAGAGGAGGTGGCATCCTCTCATTCCGTAGACACCTTTATCAACACGCTGGAGTGATTATCCGAAGGCGCGACGGTGTTGCGGAAAACTCGCGTCGACCGCAACCAATTTGGGTCTTCCCCTGCCGACTGACAACTGCGCAGCAGCGACACGCAGCCGCGTTAGCGACCGCTCGGACGAATCACGCGGTGATACAGGCCAAAGAGCAGGAATGTCGGCGGCCACTGTCCGACGAAGATCGCCCAATTGTCCTTCCCGGAGAGCTTCAGCATCGCTGAAATGCCGATCGAGCCCAGGGCGGCCCAGTACCAGGCTTCCTCCGGCACGTTGTCGGTGATCCGGAAGAAGGTCTGCTGCGCCTCGGCTGCTGGCTGCTCTGTGTGGTCCATACTCGATGTCTCCTTCGCGCGGTCTTCCTGAGGGAAACCTCCCCCGGTGCCGGCAGTCGATGCATCGGCTGTGCCACCATTCCGGATAACCCGCAACGGCCTTCCCCCGCAACCGCCCAGGAGTTGGGCAGCGGACGTGGTCGAATGGACCAGACAGTCGCCGCCCTGGAGTGTCAGAACGGCCAGCGGTAGAGCTCTGGGTACCTTCGCACGAGCAAGGCGTCGATTCCCCAGACCCGGCCGGCAGGCACGATCGCCAGGACAATGAGCGGCACGTACTCGTGGGGCTGCTCGAAGGCCCAGCGGTTGCTGGAGACGTAGACCAGCGCCAGAAAGAGCTGCTGACCGAGATCGATCAGCGCCGCGCCCCGGCTGGCCAGTCCCAGGACGAGCAGCAGACCAGCGCCAACCTCAATGAGGACGACGATCCACTGAAACAGACCCCAGTTGGCCAGCACGACGGTGTTGACGAACGGTTTCAGGCCGGGCACCTGGGTTCCCGGCGGCGCGCCTTCGCGGATGCGCCGCTCATTGACCTCGAAGGTGAGGATGCCGCGGGCCCCGTCGCGGGTAATCAGATTGGCGTGATAGGGACCGAGGTCGATGCGGGCAAGGGACGGTTCAAGCTTGGCCACCCCGTTGGCCAGCAGAATAATGCCGAAGAAGATGCGGAGGGCGGCCATCCCTTTGGCGAAGAGGATCGGATCGATGAGCGGCGCGGCGGTGTCGGGCGTGCTGCGCGCGGTCATGGCGTCTCCCCATCGTCGTTCCTGCTGCCCGGTTCAGCCCGACGCGTTCGCCAGCCCCGGGCGGCGGCCGCCACAAGCGCCAGGGCGTGGCTCGCGCCATTGTCCGGACCCTTCTCGAAATCGTTGCCGGCTTGGGCCATCTGATTGGTGACGAGGGCAAGGCAGACCACCGCCTTGCCACGGGCCTGGGCAAATGCGTAGAGTCCCGCCACCTCCATCTCGACCGCCTTGAGCCCTTCGGCGGCCGCCGCATCGAGTGCCGAGCGGGTTTCCCGAAACGGGGCGTCCGTCGTCCAGGTTCCGCCGCGCATGGCCGCGATGCCAGCGCCCTGGAGCTCCGTGGCGACCGCGTCGAGCAGATGAACGTCGCCAGCGACGTACCGCGCAGGGGGAAGGTAGGCGGAACTGGTGCCTTCACCGCGCAACGCGCGGTCGACCAGGATCGTTCCAGGCAGCGTCATGGCGGGATCGAGTTGGCCAGCCGAGGTGACGCTCACGAGGAGACCGCAGCCGGAGGCGAAGAGCTCCTCGGCAACGAGGACCGAAAATGGGGCGCCGACGGCGTTGCCAATGACGCCGACCGGCATTCCGTCGATGTGAGTTTCCAAGAGATCGGTGTGATAGCAGGCCCAATTCTGCGAGCGCTGGCCGCGGCCGGCCTGCTGCAGCCAGCGAACCACGTCGCCATCCGGGTCGAGCAGGCAAACCTCGGGAACAGGTCCTGCTTCGAGACCGCGCTGTCGCCGCGCTTCTCGCAGGAGGCTCTCCGGTTGGAAGATGGAGGACTCCATGTGGTCACTCCGCATCAGTCCCACGGGAACCGGCCAGACCGCGTCAGCATCCATCTGCCCCAGAACCTCCCCGTCCGTGTTTCCGCGTCGCGAGAGCGGGCACCTGGCCGCCACGCGCTCCTACGGAGCGTACGACCTGGCCGCCAGGTGTCAAGACGCATCGTCCCGCGTAGGGTCGACCCTGCGGTCCTTGAGGGCCCGGTAGAGGGTGGCCCGCGAGATGCCGAGGGTGGCACAGATGGTGGCGATGTCGGTCTG
>JACCXM010000012.1 GCA_013697005.1 Chloroflexia bacterium
GGGTACTTCTGGCGGACCACGATCATGAGCAGAGGCGCGATGAAGAGCAGCCCGCCGCCGGCGGCGACGAGCACCAGACTGCCGTCCGTGCCCGCCACCGTCGACCGCCCCTCGCTGGCCGACCGCCAGGTCGCTCCCGAGACCGTTCCCAGGACGATCAGAATCGGGATGGCCGCGAAGACGCGAAACGCCGTGGATAGCCGGTCGAGTGGGCGATCGGGGTAGTCGACCGAAAAGGTGATCGGGTAGGTCATCGCATCCACAGCTCGCTCCATTACTACTCCTCGACGATCATCGCCGTCACCATGCCGAACATGCCGTGGTCGCTTTCGGCGTGGTTGAGGATGTGGCAGTGGAAGGCCCAGACGCCCGGCTCGGTGGCCTCGACGATGGCCTCGAAGCGCTGGCCGGGGGCGATGTTGAGCGTGTCGCACTTATAGGGCTGGGGCAACAGCCAGCCGTCCTGGGCAAAGACCGTCATCGGCATCCCGTGCAGGTGCATAGGGTGGATCATCAATCCTTCGTTCATGTAGCGGATGAGCAGCTTTTCCCCCTTCTTCGCGACTAACGGTTGTGTCGCGGGGAAGCCTTTACCGTTGATGCTGAACCCACCGATCGGGCCGTCGTTGAGGATCAGCGTGTAGTCGCGGTCGTAGGCAGGGCGGGTGGCGGGGTCTTTGGGCTCGACGATGAAGGCGCCGAGGAGGCCCTTCGTGACCTGGAAGGCGGCGTTGTGGTGCGAGTGGTACATGTGGGCGCCGGCGTTCCCCTCCCGGATCGGGAACTCGTAGGTAAATGTCTCGCCCGGTTTGATCGGCGGCTGGGTGATGAACGGCACGCCGTCCTGGCTGTTCGGCACCATCAGCCCGTGCCAGTGCACCGCGGTGCTTTCGGGCAGCTCGTTGGTGACGTTGAAGCGGACCGTGTCACCCTCGGTGACGCGGACCTCCGGACCAGGAGTGACGCCGTTATACGTCCAGGCTTCGACACGGTTGCCAGGCGTCACCTCCCACGGCACGACCTGGCAGACGAGGTCGTAGACCTTGATGTCACCATCCATTTTGAATGCCAGCGGCTGCCCACCGAGTCCTTCGGTCGCGGCGGGGAACGCTTTCACCCCCGCCTCGTGCATGGCGTCCATCTCGTCGGCGGTCGGTCCATCCTCGGACTGAGCTGCCGGCGCCGCCATGGGGAGGAACGACCCACCGTGGCCGTCACTGGCGTGGGCCGCGGTCAACGCCGTTCCGGTATGCACCTCGATCCGCGCCGGGGTCGCCGCCGCCCCGATCGCACTCACCCCGAGCATTCCCAGCAGCCCGGCGGCGCTGCGCCGTGATGTTCGACTCGTCAGACCGTTCATGGAGTTTCCCTCGATCCTTTCACGTCGCCCTGAGCTCATGTCATCCGCGTTCCCCCGCGCTGCCACGGCGTGCCAAGCATTGGCAGCAGCCAGCGATCGAGTCCCCAGAACCCGGCCACCTTCCAGGCGAGCACGAGGAAAACCGCGAGTCCGAAGAGGACGGGATTGGTCGACGTGGAGCCAGCCAGCATGAAGCTGAAGTTCATGGCCGTGCCGAAGAAGGCGGCGATGCCGACCAGGGCGCCCACGAGCAAGCCAAGTCCGACCAGCATCTCGCCCCAGGCGATCAGCTTGGCGAACCAGGTGTACCAACCGTTATCGAGCATGTACTGCAGGAAATTCCGAAACCAATCGTAGGTGATCGCCGGCCGGCCGCTCTCCGGAATCGCTACCGCTCGCTGCCAGTACGCCTGCAATGCCTCGCCGCTACCGGTCCAGGCGGGGTCAGTGATCTTGTGCCACCCGGCCGAGAGCCAGTCGCGGCCGACAAAGAAGCGCACCGGCAGCCAGAAGAGGGCGAGGAAGACGTTACCCATCAGCAGACGCCATCCCATAGGGTCATCGACCTGTCCGGGAGTCATGTCGCCTCTGGCGACTGGCAGCGGCAGGCCGTCGGCGGGGATACGCTCCGCCTGGCGCCACCCGGCGGCGATGATGGCCAGGATGAGGAGATAGGTGATCACTGGTGAGGAAACCCAATCCTCCGCGTTCCACAGCGACGGTCCCAGCAAACCGTCGGCGAAGATCCAGCTCAGCAGGATGAAGAGCGCGACGGCAATGGCTGTCAGCACCCAGGTCCGCTGCCGCGTCATGACAAACGTCGATTCCCGATCCGCGTTCACGATTGCCTCCCGTTCCGTCTCCGTCGCTCACGTTGCGGCCACGCTTCGAACAATTCCCCGCTACGCCATGGCATGCCGAGCGCTGGCAACAACCAGCGGTCGATACCGATCCAGCCCGCGGTCTTCCAGGTGAGCGTCAGCCACACCACCGTGGCGAAGACCAGGGCGGACGGCAGCACGACGCTCGCGGCCGCGAGGCTGCTGCTCAGGAACCCGCCGGAAAACGCCGCCGGACCGGTGAGCACACCCAGAATGAGGGCGATACCGGCGAGCATGAGCCCCACCGCGAGTGGTTCTCCGAATCCCGCCGCGATGGCAGCGCCGCCGCGGCCGTGCCTCTGGCTCCAGCCCGCCTCGAGCCAGAACCAGCCGAGAACGACACGCGGCCCCAGCCACAACGGTGCGAAGCGAACGCTGGCGAGCAGTTCCTGGACGAGGTCCGGATCGCGGGGGACCGCACCGCCCTCCGCCGCCTCCGTGGGGTGTTGCTCCATCCCGCTCGCTCCCGTCATGACGACCCCCAATGACGTCTATGACCAGCGTAGGTGGACGGCGGTTGGAAACCCCCGGCGTGCGGGGTGGTTTCGCGAGGCGACGCGGGGTAGGCGTGCGCCTACCCGCAAGGGTGGATCAGAGCGGTTCGGGGTTCCCTGGCTCGATCAGACCGTGACGCACGGCGTAGGCAATGACCTGGGCCCGGTTCTGGAGATGCAGCTTCCGCAGGATATTGCGGAGGTGATATTTGACGGTGTTCTCGCTGACGAAGAGCCGCTCCGCCAGCTCGCGGTTGGAGGTGATACCCTGCACGAGCAGATCGAGCACCTCTCGCTCGCGGTCGGTCAACACTTCGGCGGTCGAGAGCGCGGGTTTGGGATCGGAGCGGGCGAACGCACCGAGCACCTTCCGCGCTAGGGCCGGGGTGAGGGCCGGTTCGCCACGCGCAACCCCAGCCAGCAACTCGAAGAAGCGAGCCGCCTCCAGGTCCTTGGGGAGAAACCCCTGCGCGCCCGACTTGATCGCCTCGAAGAGGTCCTCGTCGTCTTCGGACGCGGTCAGCACGACGACCGCGATCTCCGGTAGCTCGGCGGTGAGGAGGCGAGTGGCGCCGAGACCGTCCAGCTCCGGCATGGCCAGGTCCATCAACACCACGTCGGGGCGGTGCAGGCGCGCCAGCGCCACGGCTTCGTGCCCGGTACGGGCCTCGGCGACGACCGTGATCTCGTGCGCTTCGAGCAGGCTGCGCAGACCGTCCCGGAACAGCGCGTGGTCGTCAGCGATCAGGACGCGCACCGGCGATCTCCTCCACGTTTGGCGTGACCGCCGTGACCGGGACGCGGACGGTCACACGCGTCCCCGCTCCCGGCGCCGCGTTGACGCTCAATGTGCCACCGACGGCTTCGGCGCGCTCTCGCATCGTGGTCAGTCCGAACCGGGGCAGCGAGGTGCGGCCGAGCGCGTCCGGATCGAATCCCACGCCATCGTCCGCGACGATCGCTGCGAGCCAATGCCGCTCACGGGTCAGGCAAACGCGAGCGCGGGTGGCGCCGGCGTGCTTGCGCACATTCGTCAGGGATTCCTGGATGATGCGCAGGAGCTGCACTTCCGCATTTGGTGAAAGCCGAGGATCGAATGGCGCGGTGGGATCGATCACCAGCTCGACCGCGACACCGCTCTGCTCCTGCCACAGATCGAGGTAGGTCTGCAGCGTTTCGACAAAGCTCCGGGTTTCCGCGAGCGAGGTGCGCAGCCCGAGAATCCCCTCGCGCACATCGGCGTAGGCAGCGCGCGAGGCGGCGGCGAGCTGGGCAAGCTGAGCGCTGGCGCGTTCCTCCTGACCGGACTTGAGCAATGTTTCGGCGGCCTGGGCCTTGGTGTTCACGTACCCCAGCACCTGGGCCAGACTGTCGTGCATCTCGCGCGCGATGCGCTCCCGCTCTTCGGTGACGGCCAGCGCCTGAATCCGCCGCTGCAGGCGCGCATTGGCAATGGCAAGGGCGGCCAGGGTGGCAAAGCGGCCGAGCGTTTCCTCGTCATTCCGATCGAAAGCCGGCGCCCCCACTTTCTCCGTCAGATAGAGGTTGCCCAGCACCTCCCCTTGGGACACCACCGGCACCGCCAGCAGCGAGCGCATCGAAGGGTGGCCGGGCGGGAAACCGGCCGCGCGCGGGTCGCGTGTGAGATCTTCGAGGCGCAGCGGCGCGCCTTCGCTCAACACGACACCGAGAAGACCATGACCGACCGGGGGCGGGCCGAGGCGCGCGCGTTCTTCCGCGGTGATGCCTGAAACGAGGAAGGCCTCGATACCGCCCTCGGCACGCATCACCGACAACGCGCCATAGCGGGCGCCGACGAGATCGCGGGCGCCATCGACGACGAGCTGCAGGAGGGTCTCCAGATCGCGCTCGCCGAGGATGCCCAGCCCCGCGCCATGGAGCGCGAGCAGCTCGTGATTCTGGTGGGTGAGACGCGCCTGCAAGCGGTTGACGACAGCGAAGACCGCCTCGGCGAAGAAGAGCGTGGCGAGCACGATGACCCCGCCGATGAGCAGATACCCTGGCCACGACCGGAACAGCTCGGGGAAGACGTTTTGCCGGATCAGCTCCAGCCCGCCCAGGAAGAGCACCGGGGCGAGAATGGCGAGCCACTTGAGACGGCGGAGGGTCATTGATGCAGAAACGGCCGCGCCGGGGGCGGTTGTAACTGGCCGCGGCGGCCGGTGTTCGGGATGCGGTAGAGCCGGCCGTCCATGGTGGTGACGAAGAGGGTGTCGAGATTTGGTCCGCCGAAGGCGCAATTGGTGGGGCGGCCGGCGGGCACCGGCTGCTCTTCGAGCACGGTTCCATCGGTGGCGAAGACAGCGATTCGCGAACCCGGTCCGCTCAGCTCCCAGCCGCAGGTGGCGACGATGGCGCCCTCCGTGTCCCAGCACATACCGTCGATACCTCGCGCTTCGCCGAAGTCGTGGAGTACGGTGAATGCGCCCAGGGTTCCATCGGCCGCGATCGGATAAGCCCGCAACTGGCGCACGGATTTCATGTCGTAGTCACTTTGGGCCACGTAAAGGGTGCGCTCGTCCCATGACAGCAACAGACCATTGGGGCGCGTCGTGTCGACCGTGAGGCGTTCGATCGGCCACGGACCAACGCCCTGCGCGGGCGGGGTGATGCGGTAGACCGAATCGTGGTCGAGCTCGCGGTCACTGTGGTTCTCACCGTAGCGGGGATCGGTGAACCAGATGCGCCCATCGCTATCGAGCACGAGATCATTGGGGCTGTTCAGCCGCCGACCCGCGAAGCGGTCGGCGAGGGTCGTCTTCGTCCCATTCGCGTCGTAGCGGACCACGGCCCGGCCCGTGCCCTCGCAGGCGTAGAGCGCGCCATCGGGACCAAAGGCGAGACCGTTCGACCCGCCGCTGTCCCGGTAAAGCGTCGTGACGTCGCCGGTCGCCGGATCGAAGCGGCGTATCTCGTTTGCCTCGATGCTGGTGTAGAAGAGCCCGGCCCCATCCCAGACCGGTCCCTCGGTGATCGTCGCCGGACCCGCCAGCAATTCCCAGTCCCATGATGTGGCCACGGTTTCCCCTCCGATTCGAAACGCGGTCTCGCTCGCGTACGTCGGCGCGGCAAGAAGTGCCGCGCTAACCCCGATCATCTTACGTCGCTCTGTTCCGCTCCGCGTTCACCTTCCACCTTCCGACTGTCGACTTGACACCGCACTCCCCGGTGCTATAGTGAGACCTCCTCAGGCACGTTGATCCCCACCGTAGATGTCCGGATCGCCGCGACGATGGGGGGAGCGAATGGCGAACCCGGCTGGGGCCGTTTTGGCCTGACCGGATTGTGTCACGTGCCGGCCAGGTCGATGGAGTGCATTGAGGCCTTGCGCCTCGGGAGGTCCATCACCATGCACGCCGTGATCCGCAAGTACACCGCGTCTCCAGACGTCCTCGGCGAAGCGCGGCCGCAGCTTGCCGAATTGGAGCAGACGATGCGCGGCACACCAGGCTTTGTCGCCTACTACTTCCTCGAAACCGACGACGGCCTGGCCACGGTCACCATCACCGAAGATGAGACAGGCACGACGGAGTCGATGGGGCGAGCAGCAAACTGGGTGAAGGAACACCTACCGAATATCACGCTGGGGCCACCGGAAGTCACCAAAGGAAAGGCGCTGATTAGCGCCACCCGGTAACAGCAAGCAGCAACCAGCCAGTTCTGGCGTACGCATGATGCCGCGATCGAGACGACTCGATCGCGGCATCCTCGTCTGCTCCGCTCGCGCGCCGGTTGCGCTCGGGTGCATTCTCTGCGAATCTGCCTAGCACATCACCAGGTAGAGCTTGGAGTGCCTACTCAAGGTAACGGTGTCATTCCGAGCTTGCGAGGAATCTCGGGCACCCCACGTCACCGTGCGGAGCAACGAGATTCCTCCTTCGTCGGAATGACACGGTTGTTGTGACGATGCGAGCGGCGCCATACCCGCGGACCAACAACCGCGATGGTGCAGGAGGATAGAGATTCGTGCCCGTGCAAGCGCGCGAGACGATCAGCATCACCGTCGAGAAGGATGTGCCGGTCGCGATGCGGGACGGCACGCTGCTCATGACCGATGTCTACCGGCCCGCCGGCGAAGGGCGCTACCCCGTGCTGCTGCAACGGACGCCCTACAACAAGGAACTGGTCGGATTGGCCCTCGTCCAGACCGATGCCTTTCGCGCGGTACGCCGCGGCTACGCGGTGGTCATCCAGGATTGCCGGGGGCGCTACCGCTCCGATGGCGAGTTCAACCCCTTCCTGCAGGAGATCGCCGATGGCTATGACGCCGTCGAGTGGTGCGGGGCGCGGGAGTGGTCGGATGGCAACGTCGGCATGTACGGCACCTCCTATGTCGGGGCCACGCAGTGGCTGGCCGCCATCGCCGCGCCGCCGAGTCTGCGCGCCATCGTGCCGGCCTTCACCGCCTCCGACTATTACGAAGGGTGGACCTACCAGGGCGGGGCGTTCCAGTGGGGCTTCATGTGCAACTGGGTGCTCCCCTTCCTCACCACCGCCGATCTGCTGCGCCGCAACGAACGGGAGGGGATCGCTGATTTCGACGCATGGCGCGACCGGATCATCACCGCCCTCGACGCCAATCCGGAGACGGCGAAGACGCTACCCTTGACCGATATTCCTATCAATAGAGATTGGACACCCTACTTTTACGAGTGGATGGCCCATCCCAGCCGCGACAGTTTCTGGCAGGAACGGAGTATCGAGGAACGGCACGATCAGGTGCAGGTACCCGCGCTCAACATCGCCGGGTGGTACGACATCTTTCTCGACGGCTCACTGCGCAACTTTACCGGAGTCCAGGAGCTGGGAGCGACGGATGAGGCGCGTAACGGCAGCCGCCTCCTGCTCGGACCGTGGACGCACACCACCCCGCCCCTGGCGCAATCAGGAGCGGTCGATTTCGGGGCCAAGGCCGGGCAGAGTCTGATGCCGTTGAGCATGGACATCGACGGCGCCACCCTGCGCTTTTTCGATCGCTGGTTGAAGGGGATCGACGACGGCTACGACGACGAGCCGCCCGTCCAACTCTTCGTCATGGGCGAGGACATCTGGCGCGCGGAGAACGAGTGGCCGCTGGCGCGCGCGGTGGAGACCGGCTATTTCCTCAGCAGCGGCGGCAACGCCAACTCGATCGCGGGGGACGGCGCACTCTCACCCGACGCGCCGGGCGACGAGCGGCCGGACGTCTTTCTCTACGATCCGTTCCATCCCGTGCCAACGTTCGGCGGGCAGCTCTGCTGCTACCCATCCACCCTGCCCCCCGGCGCGTACGACCAGCGTCCGGTCGAGGTGCGACCCGACGTGCTCGTCTATGCGACGCCACCGTTGGCGGAGGACACGGAGGTAACCGGACCGGTGCGGCTCCATCTCTGGGCCGCGACTTCGGCGGCGGACACCGATTTCACCGCCAAACTGGTCGACGTCTACCCGGACGGGTACGCGCGCAATCTCACCGACGGCATCATCCGCGCCCGCTACCGGCAGGGCACCGACACGCCGCGCCCAATCACCCCTGGTGAGGTCTACGAGTACGACATCGATCTGTGGGCGACGAGCAATCTCTTCCGCCAAGGGCACCGCATCGCGCTGGAGGTGAGCAGCAGCAACTTCCCCCGTTTCGACCGCAATCTCAATACCGGTCACGAGCTGGGCGCCGACGCCGAGATGCGCCCGGCGATCCAGACGATTTTTCACGATGCCGAGCGGCCGTCACGGTTGGTGTTGCCGATCGTGGCGCGGTAGGCGCGAGGCGAGGTGACCGATGCCGGCGCCACGTGCCATCGCCCGCAGCAATCGCTATCTCGCCAACGCATTGGCACGGCGGCTTGCCACCAGGGTGCCGCCGTTCATCCTCATCGAACACGTGGGCCGGGTATCGGGCAAGCGTTACCGGACCCCGGTGTTTGGATTCTTCGAGGGTGGCAACGAGACCATCGTCGTCGCCCTTACCTATGGTCCGGACGTCGATTGGCTCAAGAATCTGCAAGCGGCGGGAGGCGGAATCGTTGTCTCCCGGGGACATGCGTATCACATCGCAAGCCCGGTCATTCACACCGGTCTTGACAGGTCGGCGACGATTCCCGGGATTTTCAAGCCAATTCTCCGCTTGCTCAACGTCTCCCAGTTTGCACGGCTGCCACTGCGTACCCCGGCCGGGACCATTGCGGCGTAAGCTCTCACCCCCCTGCCCCCCTCTCCCGCTAAGCCGCTTGCAAGGGAGGGGGACCCCGAGACGGATCGGCAGATGCGTGCACGCATTCCCTGGATTCCGTATTCCGGGTCATTCGGCCTCGGCACGGCCGGGTGCCCATTACCTGAGAGGTCATTGCTTCAGGGCGTCGCCCGCCGTATCGTCGAGGCATGGCAACGACGATGAGCACCGCGACACTGCAATCCGCACGACCGCCGATCGGGGACCTGCTACGGGAATGGCGGGAGCGGCGGCGGCTGAGCCAGCTCGCACTGGCCCTCGACGCCGAGGTCTCGACGCGGCACCTGAGTTTTCTGGAAACGGGGCGGGCACGGCCGAGCCGGGAGATGGTGCTGCGCTTGGCGGAACGGCTGGCGGTACCGCTCCGTGAGCGCAACACGATGCTGCTCGCGGCGGGATTCGCCCCGGCCTACCCCGCGCGGAATCTAGACGACCCGGCGCTCGGGGTGGCGCGGGCGGCGATCGATCGGGTGCTGGCCGGGCACGAGCCGTTTCCGGCGCTGACCATCGATCGCTACTGGATGCTGGTCGCCGCCAATCGGGTGGTGCCGGCGCTGCTGACCGGGGTTGCGTCGAACCTGTTGCACCCTCCGATCAACGTGCTGCGTCTGAGTCTGCATCCCGATGGGTTGGCGCCGCAGATCTCGAACCTCCCCCAGTGGCGGGCGCATTTGCTGGCGCGGCTGGCGCATCAAGTCGATGTCACTGCCGATCCGCGGTTGGCGGAGCTGCTGGCGGAACTGTGCGGCTACCCCAGCGCCGAGGATCCGCGCAGCGCGAATGCCAGGCAATCGGATGCGGGCCCCGGCGCTGTCGCGGTGCCGCTGCGGCTCCAGACCGAGCACGGCCTGCTGTCATTTCTCAGTACGACCATGGTCTTCGGCACCCCGGTCGACGTGACGCTCTCCGAGCTGGCGATCGAGGCGTTCTTCCCGGCCGACACGGCGACGGCCGATCTGCTGCGACGCGTCGCGCCGGACGCGGCGAAGCGAAGTGGATGGGGTGAAGCGAGATGAATACTATGACCATTTTCGCTTCTCTCGATCTGTTCTGGGCCAACGCGCTCGCGCTGGCGCTGGTCGTGCTCGGCATCCTGCTCGGTTGGCGCGGTCTGCGTGGCGGCCGCGACGGATCGCGGGCGCTGCTCCGGCCGCGCATCGCGATGGTGAACCGGATCGAGGGGTTCCGCCTGACCGTCTTCGGTCTGGTGCTGATCGGAATCGGCGCCGCCATCTTCTGGCAGGCACAATGGCTGCTGGTGCTCTCCCTGGGCATCGGGTTCGTCGAAATCCTGGAGTCGAGCGCGTTGATCGCCTTCTGGCGCCGGGAGCGCTCGAAGGGAGATAGGGTCATAGGGTGATGGGGTGATAGGGGAGTGTCCGTTCACCTAATCGTCATGGCAACGCGACAAATCTCCGCATTTCCGGCACGGAAGGTTCGTTTCGTGCGTTTCTATTTCCAGATCGGGTGCGTGCCCGGTTTGTTGATGGATGCGGTCGCGTCAGGGTGAGACGCGGACGACGGCACGCCACTGGGGTTGCCAGGCCGTCCGGGTCGATCGCTCGGCCGTTACCGCGGGCGCGCTTGTGGGCGCTGTTGGGTGACGGCGTCGACGCGGCGCAAGGAAGAGGAGAGGACCGTGAAGCGAAACGTACAAGCACAGGCTGTGGCGGCGGGAGCCGCCCTGGGTGTTGCCGGGGTCACCAGCGCATCCGCGCAGAGTCTCCGCGACCGTTTTTTCGGTGGTGGTGATGATGGCGGCGGCGAAGACATCGCGTCCGCTGGTAACGGCGGGGTGGCGACGGCCAGCTCCGACGGCGGCGCCGTTGGCGTTGGCGACATCAACAGCGGCGGCAATGCCGGCAACGCGATTGGTGTCGGCGACACTTCGGGAGGCTCGGTCGGTGTCGATGGTGGACTCATCTCCAACCTGACCGATCTGGGTATCACCTCCAATGGCGGGACGTCGATCGCCGATGCTTCTGGCGGCGACTACAACCTCGCCTTCGTCAGCTAGCACACCCTGCCGCGCGGCGGCTGGAGAACCAGCCAACCGCCGCTCGGCACGGCGTGCCGGATTCGTTGAAATCCCCCCGGTGGTGACCGGCTGGCGAGCTCGCCAGC
>JACCXM010000025.1 GCA_013697005.1 Chloroflexia bacterium
TAGCATCATCCGGAGAATTGTTACGATCGCCTCCCCACTGCTCGGCGAGCTCCCGCATCACCGCCCACAGATTCGCCTTCTCCTCGAACCCAATTCCCGGCGTATCCGGCAACGCCACGTAGCCATCAACGACCGGGATGGTGTCGGCGAAGCCCCCGAAGGGCTGGAAGACACCCGGGTAGGACTCGTTCCCGCCGAGACCGAGCCCGGCGGCCATGTTGAGCGAGAGCTGGTGTCCGCCATGGGGTACGACCATCCGCCGCGACCAGCCATGCTCCTCCATCATTTCCAGCGTGCGCAAATACTCGACCAGTCCGTAAGAGAGCGCGCAGTCGAACTGGAGTACGTCACGGTCGGAGCGCATGCCACCGTAGCGGATCAGGTTGCGCGCATCCTGCATCGAAAAAAGATTCTCACCCGTCGCCAGCGTATTGGGGTAAACCTCGCCCAGCCGCGCCTGCAGATCGTAGTCGAGGGGGTCGCCCGCTTCCTCATACCAGTGCAGACCGTATGGCGCCAGCGCCTCGGCGTAGGCGAGAGCGGTGTCCAGATCGAAACGGCCATTGGCATCGACTGCCAGACGCGAGCCATCGCCGTCCACGACTTCCAGCACCGCTTCGATCCGTTTGATGTCCTCGGCCAGCGGTTCGCCACCGATCTTCATCTTGACCGTCGTGTAGCCCATGGCGAGGTAGCCGCGCATCTCGTCTTGCAGGGCGCGCAGGTCTTTGCCCGGTTCGTAATAGCCGCCCGCGGCGTAGACCCATACCCGCGTGTCCGCCTCGCCGTTGCGGTAGCGGTCGGCCAGCAGCCGCCAGAGCGGTTTGCCTGCGATTTTGGCGACCGCGTCCCAGACCGCCATATCGAGCACGCCCACGGCGACCGAGCGCTCGCCGTGTCCGCCCGGTTTCTCGCCGGTCATCAGGGTCGTCCAGATGCGGTGCGGATCGAGATTGTCCTTCTCGTCACTCAGCAGGGAACGGGGATCGGCGTGCAGCAGCCGGGGGATGAAACGCTCCCGAAGCAGACCGGTCGGGGCGTAGCGGCCATTGGAGTTGAACCCGTATCCGATCACCTGCCGACCGTCCCGCTGCACATCGGTGACGACCGCGACGACGGAGACGTCCATCTTGCTGAAATCGATATAGGCATTCTTCATTGGCGAGGAAATCGGTACGCTTGTCTGGCGGATGTCGAGGATTTTCATGGGTACTCCTGATTTCCGGGAGACACGTGCATATTATGTGGCAGTTCAAACGCTCCGACACCCCATTGTGTCACCCTGAACCCGCAGTCAAAAAATCTCGTTTGCGCGAACGGACGCGGCCTACGGCCGAGATTCCTCGTTCCTCGGAATGACACCGCTGAGCGCCGGGTCAGGCGCGGAAGTCACCCCGCGCCAGCGAGCCCGGATTGTCGTGGCGGAAGGTGCTGAACGCCAGACCGGTCACCCCCGGCGCGGAGCGCAAGCCGGCTTCCCGCTCGGAACACCGCTCGTGCCATTGCCGGGCGACGAAGAGGTCGATGCCGGCGCCATCTGCCACCGGACCGTAATCCGCGCGCAGCATCGTCTCCAGCTTCGGCAAATTGAGCTCGTCGATCGGATTCTGGAGGTAGCCGTAGCCACGGTGCATCGGCCAGAGCTGATGCCACATCGAGGGGCATTGCGAGGAGTTCTGGTCGATGACGAGGGCATCGATGAGCCGCTCTGCGGCCCAGGTTCGCCACTCGATCGGCCAATTGCCGACCGGCGGACCGATGATGTCACCGCGCGGCACACCCACCGAGAGTCCAACTCCTGACGCGCTCAAGTCGGCACGGAGCTCGCGCAGGAAGGTCGTGAAAAACATTCCCTGCACGTCGCGCCAGGCGTTCAGGTCGAAATCCTCGGCGAGGATATCGACGCCGTGACGCTCCCGCATCGCCTCCCGCACCGGGGCGTTGAATCCGAACTGATCGGCGAAGACCGCCGGCCGCGCCTGAGTGCGCAGGCAGAGAAACACGCCGTCCCACGTGTGGCCGGTCGTGTACTGCCGGATGCGGTTCCGGAAATGTTCGCGCACCTCGGGATAGCCGAAGCTGAGCACGCCCCACTGCCGGGTCTCGCCAGCGCGGTCGACGACGGCGTACTCGGAATGAGCGCGGCTGAACGTCGTCTGCCAGGTGACGTGCTGACCGTGCATGGCGTTGTGAAAACTGCGCACCCGCTCCCGTTGAGAGAGGAGCGGCCGCCCCTCGTCGAGCACGGAGACGTAGAGCTCGGCCCGCATTCCCCGCTCGTGCGCCAGCCTGGGCACGACCGCGAAATCGTCCCAATCGATCGTCTCGATGATGCGCTGGTGGGTGCGGGGATTGCCGCGCGCGGCGTAGGTGCGGGCCTGGGTGTGGCGGGTTCGCACTTCACGCCAATGCAGCGTCGTCGCCCCCAGAGCTTCCCGCCAGCAATCCATCCGGCGCGCCAGGGCATCGACCGTCGTCAGCCGGCCATCCCCCTCACCGAAAACCAGATGGTCCGGCCAGGAGACGCTGGCGATGTTGCCCGGTTGTGCGCGCCGCGTCACGCCCGCCTCCCGCCTCCGGCCTCCCGCCCCTGAAAATAGCGCCAGCGTTGCGCGGGATCGGTGACGGAGCGCGCCCAGGTCGCCAGCAGATTCAGCGAAAGGGCGGTGAGCAGGATGGCCAGCCCAGGGAAGGTGACGAGCCACCAGGCAGTGGTGATGTACTGCCGGCCCTGGGAGAGCATCAGTCCCCATGAGGACTGAGGTGGCTGGATACCAAGCCCAAGGAAGCTCAAGGCCGCTTCGGTGAGAATCATGTAGGCGACCTCGAGCGTTGCCAACACCACGATCGGCGAGAGCAGATTGGGCAGCAGATGGCGGAGGATGATCCGCCGGTCGGTGGCGCCAGTCGCCCGCGCCGCCTCGATGAAGACATTCTCGCGGTAGGTCAGCACCAAGCTCCGGGTGACACGGGCGTAGACCATCCAGCGCGTGACCGCCAGGATGAAGATCACATTGACCACCCCGCCGCCGACCACATAGAGGACAAAAAGCGCCAGCAACAAGGAAGGGAACCCCATCTGAACGTCGACCAGACGCATGATGACGTCGTCGACCACCCCGCGGTAATAGCCGGCCAGCAACCCCAGGATGGTGCCGGCGGTGCCGGAGACGAGCACGCTGACCAGGCCCACGGCGAGCGAGATGCGGCCGCCGAAGATGAGGCGGCTGAGCTCGTCGCGGCCAAGCTGGTCCGTGCCGAGGATATGGGGGATGGACCCGCCAGCCTCCGGCATCGTCATGGGTGGCATGTTGCGCATGAACAGACTCTGGTCATCGGGGTCGAAGGGTGTTACCCATGGTGCGAAGACCGCCGAGATGGCCAATATGATGAGGAAGATGCAGGCGACGACGGTCAGCTTGTTCCCGAAGAAGGCCCGCCAGTACCA
>JACCXM010000040.1 GCA_013697005.1 Chloroflexia bacterium
CAGAAGTGGTGGGCGATCGCGTCCGGGTCCCAGGGGAAGTGGACCGCCAGGTCGAGGTGGGCCCGTTCCCCAGCGCTGGGGTCGGTGCTGGCGGGGGTAGCGTCCTGGGCGATGGTGTCGGGAGCGACGCGGCCGAAGACCAGCGCGCCGGCGAGCACGACGACAACAACCGAGACGAGGAAAGACAACCGACGCATCGCACACCTCCCGTGGTTCCTAAGCGGCTGCCACTCTGGAAGCCGCGAACGCTCATCAGTGCATGACTGCTTTCGCTGCTCGCCCTGCTTCTCTTGGGCACGCCCCCAGCATGTGCCCGACCGGGGACCAGGGCATGGGCAGAAATTGCCTAGAACCTACCTATTTGTGGGGGCGGATGGATGACGGACGAGCGATTGATCGAGGGCAAACGCTCAGATCAGGCCACGGCGCGCGGCTAGGGCTGCGGCTTCGCGGCGGTTGGCCACGCCCAGTTTGCCGAGCACATTGGCGACGTGGTGATTGACGGTGCGCCGACTGAGAAAGAGGCGATCGGCAATCTCCGCATCCGTCAGGCGTTGACAGAGGAGGGCGAGCACCTCTTGTTCGCGAAACGTCAACCCAATGGTTTCCGCGGGAACCGGGAGGAGTTCGATGATCCTGGCCATGGGTGCGGCGTGTCCCTCGATCGCGGACCTGAGCGCTTCCGGCTCGTGTGCGGTCGGCATGCCGGTGCTCGACGCCGCCCAGGGCGCATCCTCCTCGCCAGTGGCTGTCACAAGCACCATGGCCGTCCGCGCGAGCTCGATCGCTTGCTCCCGTCGCAGGCGCCGGCCAGCCTCACGCAGCTCGGCGAATCGCGCCGCCCCGAGCACGGCGAGCACGGCTGGGGTGGCACGGTCGTAGTCGCTACCTATCCCCGGGAATTGCGTGAGACCCGTCTCCTGAGTGAGCGTGTCGAGAACGCCGATGAGCACCCCCGCCACATCGGCCTGAGCGTGCCGAATGGTGAGATCGGCCAGACCATCGAACGCCTGTAGGAGGGCAAAGCGATCGCCCACGCCCTCGCAATGCTCGAGCGCTTCGAGAAACGCCGATGCCGCGCCGCGGTCGTCTTGCCTGTCGCGCGCCAAGTACCCCAGGAAGATCAGTGAGGTGGCCGCTCCGGTCGGATGCCCGATCTCGCGAAAGATCGCCAGCGCCTCTGAGACATGGCGCGCAGAGGACTCGTCGTCGCCGACCCCCTTGTCGACCCTGCCCAGCAGGAAGAGCGCGAAGGCCTCAAAGGCGCGCTGGCCGTGGTCACGCCAGAAGCCAAGACCCTTCTTTAGGTGAAATCTTGCCCGCTCCAGGTGGCCTTGGCTCAAAGCGGGGTGGCCAAGGATGTGGTGCGCGTACGCGGCGACCTCCTTATCGTTGAGGTATTCGGCGATGGCCAGGCTGGCCTCGGCCCGCTGCCGCGATTGCTCGTAGTGGCCCTGGACCCAGAGAATCACGGCAAGTCCGGTCAGCGCCCGACCGCGGGCGACGGTCGCGGTCTCCGGAGCGTGGGCCAGCGCCCATTCGAGCCACTGCCGGCCCTCCCGCAGGTTCATGTGAAAGTGCCAGGCGATGGCGATGGCGCTGGCCAGGCGGAGGGCGCCGTCCGCATCACCGGCGGCGGCGAGCCGGGTCAGGGCGGCATGGATGTTGGCCTGCTCGACCTCGATGCGCTGCAGCAAGCGGTTAACTCGCTCGACCCCCTCGTTGCGTTGCCGGTCAGAACGCTCGGCGAACGCGATGAAATAGGCCGCGTGCGCGTCCTGGGCAGGTTCCCGCTCTCCGGTCGCGTCCGGTTGGTCCAGGGCATACGCACGGATCGTCTCCAGCATGGTGAAGCGCGGCTCGGGCTCGCCGTCGAGTCGACGCACCAGACCCTGCTCGACTAACGCCTCCAGCGTGGTGACGGTGTGGCGTCGCGCATTGCCCGTGGCCCCGGCCACCGCCGCGGCGGCCTCCAGGGTGAATCCGCCGGCGAAGACCGCCAGGCGCCGGAAGAGCGCCTGGGCGCCAGGGTCGAGCAGGTCATAGCTCCAGGCAATGGCAGCGGCAATGGTCCGCTGGCGTGCCGGCAGATCGCGCGCCCCGTGGGTGAGCAGCTGCAACCGATCGCTCATCTGGGCCAGCATCGCCTCGGGGGAGAGGACGGCGCCGCGCGCGGCGGCCAACTCAATGGCTAGCGGCAACCCATCCAACCGTCGACAGAGCGCGGCCACGGTCGCGCCGTTCGTCTCGGTCAGGGCGAATGCCGGCCGGACGGCCCGGGTGCGCTCGGAGAAGAGTTGGACCGCCTCGTTCTGCGCTACGGCGGAGAGCGAGGCGCCATCGTCTGGCAGGGGCAAAGGATCGACCAGAAGGAGCTGCTCGGCATGGAGATGGAGCGGGGCGCGGCTGGTGGCCAGCACCTGGAGCGCGGGACAACGGGCGAGCAGTGACGCGACGAGATCGGCCGTTGCGTCCACCAGGTGCTCGCAGTTGTCGAGCAGGAGCAATGTCTGGCGCGGGTGGAGGGCGTGGATCAGGACGTCGCCGATGGGGGTCTCCGAGGCGGGTCTGAGTCCGAGGGCCGCGGCGACCGCGGCGGGAACCAGGGCGGGATCGGCCAGCGGCGCCAAATCGACCCACATCACTGCGTCCGCGAAGTGCGCCGCCACGTCGCCGGCGATAGCCAGCGCCAGGCGCGTCTTGCCGACCCCACCGGGACCGGTCAGGGTCAGCAGGGGAACGGCCTCGTCGAGCAGGTAGACCCGCGCCGCGGATCGTTCGCTCTCCCGGCCAATGAGGCGGGTACGGGAGATGGGAAGAGCGCCGAGCAGGGGCGATGCGGAAGGTACGGCCATAGGTGATCTTCCAACAGATCAGGTAACGCAGGCAAGACCGAGTACGCCCATGACTCCTATACCACGCTCCGTC
>JACCXM010000064.1 GCA_013697005.1 Chloroflexia bacterium
CCGCGGGGAGATCGAGCGTCACCGCCTTGGTGCCGGGCTCGGGCGAGTACGTGAACACCCCGACGTGGTCGAACTCCTGCTCCTGCACGAAATCGAGCAAAGTCCGGAACTGGCCGTCGGTTTCCCCGGGGTAGCCGACGATGAGCGTGGTGCGCATGACGATGTCCGGCATTTTGGATCGGGCGTGGTCGATGAGGCGGCGGGTCATGGCGATGTCGCTGGGGCGGTTCATATTCCGTAGCACCGTCGGGTCGGCGTGCTGGATCGGCATATCGAGGTAGGGCAGCAACGCGTCGTGCTCAGCCATGACATCCACCATGCGCAGCGTCAACGGGCTGGGATAGATGTAGAGCAGGCGCAGCCAGGGGAGATCGGGCACACCCTGCACGATCTGGTCGAGCAGACTGGGCAGACCGTGCTTGATGCCAAGGTCGGCACCGTAGCGGATGGTGTCCTGGGCGACGAGCACGATCTCCCTGGTGCCGCGGCTAACGAGATCGACGATTTCCTGCAAGACATGCAGCGGCCGTTTGCTCATCTGCTTGCCTTTGATGCTGGGGATGGTGCAGAACGCGCAGGCGTGGTCGCAACCGTCGGCGATTTTCACATAGGCGGAGGGGCCAGCCTGGGCTGGGCTGAAGGTAGTCAGCATCCCCTCGCAGCCGGCAATTTCCGGCCGCGGCGCCTCGCCCAGCAGCCCGCCAACCACGTTGCCAATCTGGTGCCATTCGCGGGTGGTCAGCACCCGATCGACCCCGGAGGGGATGTCGTCGCGGTAGTTGCCGAGCGCCGGCATGCAGCCGGCGGCGATCACGAGCTGGTCGTCCTGACGCCGGTCGAGCAGATCGGAGATGGCCGCAACCGACTCGTCCCGCGCCGCTCCAAGAAAACCGCAGGTATTGACGATAACGACGCGCGCATCCTCGGGCCGCTCGGCGGCAGTCATCCCCCGCGCGCGCAGGAGATGATCCATCCCATCCGAATCGACGCGGTTCTTCGAGCAACCAAGCGTAAGAATGTGAAACGCGGGGGCATCAACCACGAGTGAGCACCCTATCAACCCAACACCCCATCACCCTCGTCACCGGTAATTCGTGAACTGCAACGCGACCGGGTAGTCCTCGGCTTTGAGCGCCTGGATGACAGCTTGCAGCTCGTCCTTGTTCTTGGCCTGGACGCGGACCGCGTTCCCCTGGATTTGGGGAGTGACCTTCTTGAAGTCGTCGCGGATGCGCTTGCTGATCTGCTTGGCAAGCTCCTCGGGGATGCCTTTGCGGAGTTTCACGGCCTGCCGCACGCGTCCGCCCGAGGCCGGTTCCTCTTCGCCGTAATCGAGGATCTTCAGCGAGAGGCCGCGCCGCACGAACTTCGATTCGATCAGATCGCGCACGGCGCCGAGGGTGTACTCGGAGTCGGAATTGATCGTGAGCTGACCATCGGCCATCTCAATTGCCGTCTTGGTGTCTTTCAGATCGTAGCGCTGCAGAATCTCGCGCTGCGCCTGATCGAGGGCGTTTTTCAGTTCCTGCTGGTCGTAATCGGAAACGACGTCGAACGATGAAAGCGCGGCCATCTGGGGAAACCTCCGTCACAAGCGAACACGCTATTCTACCCCATGTTCGAGATTTCCCTTATGCGGAGACCAGTTTTGGCGGGAGCCTCGGTATGAGCAGCACGACGTTGATCCACGATAACCGGCTGGAAATTCTCCGCATCGCCAAAGCTAACGGGGCGACGCGCGTCCGCATCTTCGGTTCGTTTGCGCACGGAACCGCGGGGCCGGACAGTGATGTCGACCTCCTCGTCGACCTCGAGCCGAGTCGTCATTTGTTTGACATCGTGGCGATGGGGCAAGATCTGGAAGATTTCCTCGGCCGGCCAGTTCACGTGGTGACCGAAGGGGCGATCAGTCCCTACATCCGAGATGAGATCATTCGCGAGGCGAGCCCTCTGTGAACCGGGACTTGCTTTACCTCCAGCACATCCTTGATGCGATCGACAAAATCGAACGGTACGTCGCCGTCGGGCAGGAGCGATTCCTTGCCGAGACCATGTACCAGGACGCTGTGATCAGGCAACTGGAGATCATCGGCGAAGCAACGAAATGACTGTCCCCCGATCTGCGCGCTTGACACCCGGACGTTGTTTGGCGCGGCATGACGGGCTCGCGGGATCGACTCGTGCACGACTACATGGGTGTCGACCTCGATGTCGTCTGGGACGTGACTCAGGATGCACTTCCGAAGCTCAAACCCGACATCGAAGCGATCCTCGCTGAAGAGGCAGGCGGCTGAGGCGGCCGCTTTCTCACCGGGCTAGCGCGTCGCAAGAGGAAACATTCGCGTTGAATTCGACGCGCTCTAGAGGGCGCGGACGCAGACGTAGTCCTGGCCGTTCGGGCCGTTGTTGCACTTATCGGCGCTCCCCGCCGCCGGTACGCAGCGGCAGTTGGCGCAATTGGGTGCCGCACATTCCGTACAGGAAGCGGCCTGAAAGAGAAGCTCGCCGCAGACGTTGCCATTTGACGAATCCACGAGGCACTTGCCGAACCCCCCGGCCGGGCCACACGTCTGCGACCGGTCCAGGCACCAGTTCTTTCCCACGCATGGGTTGACTGGAGGCGTGAGCGTAGTCTTCTTGCGCTTCTTCCGGCGTCTCTTCCTCTTGCTGGCGGCGGCATCATCCACCGCCAGGAGACTGCCACCGGCAGTGACCGTGGCCGCGCCGGCCAACAGTCCACGTAGCGCTTCACGTCGGGTCATCCCATTGCCGAAGAGCCGGGCCACCGCATCGAACCGCGTCGTGTCCATGCCCACTGTCTCCTGCCGCCACTGGCGACCTGCTTCATCGCGCCGCCCCAGGACTTCTGGGGCTGCCTCCATTGCAGCAGGAGGAGCAGCGTGGAACAGCCAAACCGGCAACAGGGAGCGTGTCAAAACCAGAACATGGCAACCCGCTCGCCCAGCGCGGGCGCGGACGCCAGCCGGCGAAAACGGTGCGACGATCCGGCATGAGATGCCGGGTTCCGCTATGATCGCGACCCAGGTTCGAGCGGCGGCGCTCGGGTGAACGACGGAAGGAGATGCAGTGACGGCGGTCGGTCTCATCGGCGCCGGGGCGATGGGCGCCTTTCACGGCGAAAGCCTCGCCCGGCGCATCTTCGGGGCGCGGCTGGCGGCCGTCGCCGATCCCGCGCCTGGAGTAGCGGACCGCCTGGCGGCCTCGCTCGACTGTCCGTTCGCCACAACCGATCCCAGCCAGGTTCTGGCGGACCCGGAGATCGACGCAGTCGTGATCGCGGCGCCGGCTCGTGCCCACGCCGGTCTCGTCGAAGCTGCTGCCCACGCCGGCAAGGCGGTCTTCTGTGAAAAACCGATGGCGATCGCGCTCGCCGATGCCGACCGCGCCATCGCCGCGGCGGATGCGGCGGGCGTGCCGTTGCAGATCGGGTTCCAGCGCCGGTTCGACCGCGGGTTTCGGGCGGCACGCGACCAGGTCCTCAGCGGCGGCGTCGGCGAGCCGCAATTGTTGCGCTCGCTCACCCGCGACCCCGATCTGGAAGTCGAACCGGCGAAAATCCCGGCGTGGACCGTTTTCTTCGAGACGTTGATCCACGATTTCGACGCGCTGCGCTGGTTGAACCCATGGGCCGAGGCGGTCGAGGTCTACGCCGTCGCCGACGCTCTGGTGCGTCCCGATTGGAAGGAGCGCGGTCTGCTCGATACCGCCGTAGTTCTGGTGCGGTTCGACAACGGCGCGATCGCCACCGCCGAAGCCAGCTTCCGCGCTGTTTATGGTTACGACGTGCGCGCCGAAGTCTTCGGCTCCGCCGGGATGGCGACCGTCGGCGACATCCGCGAGTCGAGCATGACCTACTCCGGCGCCGAAGGGGTGGTGAGCCGGGGATCGCAAAGCAACCTCGATCTCTTCCACGATGCCTACGTCGCCGAGATAGCCGACTTCGTCGCTTGCGTGCGCACCGGAGCGACCCCGCGGAGCACCGGCGAAGACGCTCGCGCGGCCTTAGCGATCGCCCTGGCGGCGATCCGGTCGGTGGAAACCGGCGGTCCGGTGCGGCTCGCAGCGGTGGAAGACGTCTGAGCGACGCGCGCCGCATGAATCTGGCTTCGTTGCTATAGCGGGAATCGCCCGGCTGCGCTATGATCGCGGCCCGGTCCGGGCGATATCGCGTTGTCCGAATCGTTGTCGAAAGAGTGGATTGGAGGTGGGTCAGTGGTGATCCACCGCTCGCCAACGAAGGAAATGGAGGCATTGATGAGCCGCATCGTCCGGTTCGTAACCCTGCTCAGCGTCGCGCTGATCGCCACGGCCGGTTTCGGCGCCCCGGCGCTTGGCCAGGACGATGGAGGCCGGGGCGACCTGCGCTTCATCGTTGTCAGCCACGGTCAAGCGTCCGATCCCTTCTGGTCGGTCGTCCAGAACGGCGTCAACCAGGCCGCCGAGGATATGGGCGTCCAGGTCGAATACCAGGCGCCGGATACCTTTGATATGGTGGCCATGTCGCAGTTGATCGATGCCGCCGTCGCCTCCGATCCGGATGGCCTGGTCGTCTCGATTCCCGACGCCGACGCTCTCGGCGAGTCGATCCAGGCCGCCGTAGCGGCGGGTATCCCGGTGATCTCGATGAACTCCGGGAGCGACGTTGCCGCCGAGTTTGGTCTGCTGACCCACGTCGGCCAGACCGAATATGAGGCCGGGCTGGGCGCCGGACAGCGCATGGGCGAGGCCGGTGTGACGAACGCGTTGTGCGTCAACCAGGAGGTCGGCAACGCCGCCCTCGACGAGCGCTGCCGCGG
>JACCXM010000078.1 GCA_013697005.1 Chloroflexia bacterium
CCACCGCCGAGTCCGAGAATGCGCGCGCCAATCAGCAATCGTTCCGTGACGCGCCCCTCATCGAACGCTTCGGACAAGGGATTCTCGCCGTCGAGCACAATTGCGATCGCCAAAGGCGCACCGGCGACCCAGTTGATCGGCGTTCGCACCTGACTTATCTGACGCAACTGCTCGGGGTCGGTGATGACGATGAATTCCCACGGCTGGGTGTTGCGCGAGCTCCCCGTCCAGCGCGCGATCTCCAGCAGCTCGTGTACGATCTCCTCTGGAACAGGATTCGGTTCGTACAGCCGGGCCTGGCGCACATTGCGAATTTCGCGGGTCACGCCTTGCGGATTGGCGAGCACTCGATTACCCCTTACGACCTTTCCGCCGCCGCTCTACTTTGCGCGGCTTCGGCGGTTTGGCCGGTTTCTGCGGCCGCGCCTGCTCCGTCTCCGGCATTTTGGCAGGAGGTGTGGTGGTTTCGCGTTCGGTCATGATCGGCCTCCTGTGCTACCTCGTTGCCGCCAAGTATTGACGATATCGCCATTCGCCGCCGGTTAAGCCTCCTGCCGCACCAGACCCGCGCCGAACGCCGGGCACGCGACACCAGTCGCCGTCATGTGGCAGTAGCCGTTCGGCACCTTGTGGAGGTATTGCTGGTGATAGTCCTCGGCGAGGTAAATTGCTCCCGCTGGGGCGATTTCGGTCGTGACCGGTCCGAATCCGGCGCTCTTGAGAGCGGCGTCATAGGCATCGCGGCTTTTTTCCGCCGCCGCCAATTGTTCCTCACTTGTGGTGTAGATTGCGGAACGGTACTGCGTTCCCGTGTCGTTGCCCTGACGCATCCCCTGCGTTGGGTCATGTGACTCCCAGAACACCTTCAGCAGATCGTCATAGCTGATTTCCGCTGGGTCATAAACCACCTGAACGATTTCGGTGTGCCCGGTTTTCCCCGAACAGACCTCTTCATACGTGGGATTCGGGGTGAAGCCGCCGGCGTAACCGGCAGCGGTACTGGAGACACCTGGGAGCGTCCAGAAGAGCCGTTCCGCGCCCCAGAAGCATCCCAGTCCAAAAACCGCCGTTTCGAGATTCGGTGCGAACGGTCCCTGGATGGGAGTGCCCAGCACTTCATGGCGTTCGGGAATCGGAAACGAGGGCGCGGACCGGCCCGGCAGCGCATCCTCTGGCGTGGTCATGGTCATCTTCTTGCGACCGAACAGCAGGGCGTCGATCATTGCTGATTCCTCCATCATGTGCGCCTTATCGGAATAGCGCGACCACCACTAGCATAGTCGCGACAGTCCGCCATGTGTTACAACCTCCCGCTTCCCGCCTCCCCCCCGCCTCCCGCCGTCCGTCGACTAGACTCCGGCGAAAGAAAACGTCCAGTCCGCCTTGACCCCGCCGCGCCCGGAGAACCTCCAATGTCAGCCCAGGAAGCGATCCCCCGCGAGCTCCTGTCCGAACGCAAAACCCTCGAACAGCAGGTACGCGCCTTGCAGGAGCGTCTTGCGTTTTACGAGGGATTCGACCTCCTCATCCAGGACAACGTCACCCATGCCCACGAGCTGTTCCGGCGCGCCGCACAGGAACGCGAGACGGCCTTGGCCGCCACCGCGCGGGCTAGGCACGTCGCCGGCCGGGAGGAGGCGTTCTTGCGCGCCGAGCTGCAAACGATTGCCGGCGATCTAGGTGACGTGGCCCAATCAGTCGACGCATTGGTGCGCCGTGTCGCGCGGGCGCTGGGTGAATCACCTGGCGAAAACGATTGGCGGGTTCCCGGGACCATGCAGCCGCACCACGCTGTCGCCGTCGTGGTCCACGGCGTGACCTCGGCGCGCACCGCGCTCTCACTGCAACGCGTCATCGCCGCTTTGCCCCATGTTGTCGCGGTATCGGCCCGGGAGTTCGCCGGTGGTCTGCTGCGGCTGGACGCCCGCGTACGCGCGCCCCTCCATCTCAGTCAGTTTTCACCGTGGGAGGATGGGTGGCGGATACAGCCACTGACGGAACGGCCGGACGTTCTCGAGTTTGCCCTGCATGAGAGTGATGGGATGATCGCCTGATCTCGCGCGAGCGCACCGCCCTCGCTCAACCGCGCACTTCGATCTCGACGAACACAAACTCCTCGGCATTGTCGTTGATGACATCGTGTTCGATACCGGCTTCCCGAGTGTACGCTTGGCCGGCGATCAAGTCCGCCGCGACAGGTCCCGTAGCCGTCTCGAGGAGCAAGCGGCCTGAAGTCATGGGCACCACGACGTAGTCGTACGCGTGCCGATGCCATTCGGTGTGCGCCCCAGGAGCAAATCGCCACTCGGTCACAATGAACCGATCGTTCTCTACTTGCCTGGTTGGAACCGCCAGCGGTCGCGAGCCACGATCGGATTCACTCACGGCGACCAATCTCCCAACCTTCAGACAAAAAAGGCCCCGCGCCGAACCCGGCGCGGGGCTTGGCGTTCGACGCTTAGGCGCCGTCGCCTTTACCTACTCGAAGGGAAACCCCGACGGAAGCTCGACGGGTCCCACTGGCGTCGTCACATCACCCCCGACCGGGTCGATGATCGACGCGCCGGTGATGTCGGGGCGGAACTGCACCACGACGGTCTCAGAGCCCGGGAACAGTCCCACGGCGAGGATCGCCGTCTGGCCGAAACCATCAGTCGTGATCAGCTCGAAGTCATAGCCAAAAATAGAATTCAGAACAACCGGGTCACCGTCCGGGGTGAAACCGGCCGAGCCGCCGCTCTGTGCGCTGGCCATGCCCGTGAAGCCCAAAGACAACGTGGCGACTGCCGCAAAAGCGATAAGCCCCCGTCGAACGAATTGCGTAGCACGCATGGAAACCTGCTCCTTTCGTACATCCCGCGCCCGATCCCGTCTCGGAGCGCCTCCCCGATCCCGTACCCGAGCACTTTTTGTCGCACATGGCGACCAGTGCTTCCCCCACGCGATCATCAGCATCATACACCATAATCGGTGCGTGCCAACCCTCCGGTTGACATCTTATTCGTTCAGCCGGCGTCACCTCCTGGCGATCGGGCATCGACGAGACCCTTCGGCGCGGATTACATCACCTCTTCACAGGCAATACCGTCGAAGTCGGGATCGAGCGCTGAGACGATGGCAGGATCGCCAGCGGTCAATCCGGCGGCTTCGTAGGCAACCTGCGCGTCGTACCAACTGCCGTAGCTGTCGCAACCCGCGACTGAGCTCGTGCTCACCGGAGCCGCGGCGGGCGTGAGCACCTCGGTGTCCCCAGCGACCGTGACGTTGGCCGGCGCCACGTCGGTGACGCTATACGTGCCGTCTGGACCGAGCAGCGCCATTCCAGAAGAGACCCCTCGCGTCACCGAGCCCGGGGCCGCCGATGCGCTCCCTGGTCCCATCGCGGCGGCGTTGCCGTCCGTGGCGGTCACGTTCGCTGCCGTTTCCGGTGCCTGGGCCAACGCCTGCGGCGCGACACTCGCTTCCGCCGCTGGGGCGGACTCTGCCGCACCGACCGCGGATTCCTGGACCGCGGCTTCACCGCTCTCTGTGGTGAAGTCGTTCCAGGTCAAGGGATCCGTCAAGATCCCGAACAGCTCTTCGCCGTCGCTGATCCCGTCGCCGTCGGTATCGAAGACGGTTGGCTCGGTACCGTAGAGGTTCAGCTCGTCGCCGTCGGCGGTATCGTCACCGTCGGTATCGGCGTTGTTGGGATCGAGACCCAGCTCCGGCTCGCCGGCATCTGCATAGTTGTCGGCGTCGAGATCGGTCTCGGTGGCGACCGCGGTATCTGCCACAACCGGTTCTGGCGCCGTGCTCTCCGTGACAGACTCGGGTGCCGGCGCTGGTGCTGGGGAATTCACCACCACCGGGTCCGCCGAGGTGCCATTCTGAATGACCGTCGGCGGTCCAATGATCGTGCCCCCAGGCCCGGTATTGATGTCACCATAAATAATGGCGCCACCCTCACCGTTAGCGGTTGGATTGATCCCGGTGGTCGAGGTGACGTACGAGCCATCCGCGTTCGTGACAAT
>JACCXM010000005.1 GCA_013697005.1 Chloroflexia bacterium
ATGAACCCCTCGAGGGCAATATTGGTCACACCGGAACGTTCGGAGAGCAGGCCACCCATGGCCGCAAAGACCAGCGGCGCGGCCGAGCGGAGCGTCGCCGTGAGCAGAGCAACCGAGAAAAACGAGAGCAGTTCGTCCAGGGTGCGCCTCCGGCTCGATCGCTCTTCAGACCGTGCGCGGTGGAGAGGGCGGCTCCACCAGCGGATCGCCCGCGTCGTCCGCCGCCCGATCACGCGTCATCACGCGGGTCCGGGCGGTCAGAATCCTCGCCTGCCGGAATTGTTGCAGGACCGCCAGTGCGGAAACCGACAGAATGACGAACGCGAGGAGAACATAGACGATGTCGCGCGAGATGCCGGCCGTGTTCTGCATCTTCGTTGCGCCCGAGGCGAGAGCGCCAAAGAGCAATCCAGCGAGGACGACGCCGAATGGGTTATTGCGGCCGACCAAGCCAACCGCGATCGAGGTAAATCCCAGACCCAGCGAGACATTATAGTACCGCCCCTGGAGGCCCAAGGCGTCGATCGCGCCGCCGAGCCCGGCCAGCAACCCGCTGAGCAGCATCGCCAGGGCGATAGTCCGTCCCCAGGAGAAACCGGCATAGGCCGCCGCGCCGCGGCTGAGACCGACGGTGCGAATTGTGTAGCCAAAAACGGTCCGGTACAGCACGAACCAGACGATCACCGCGGCGGCAAGAGCAATCAGCAGACCGGCGTGGAGCCGGGTGCCCGCGACGAGGATGGGTAGGCTGGCGCTGTCGGCGGCGGGTTGCGTTGCCTGCAAGGCCGGACTCACCAGTGTTTGAGTCGCTTGGCCGATGACGACCGTGCTGATGCGATAGGCCAGGTAGTTCAGCATGATGGTGGTGATGACTTCATGGGCGCCGGTCTTCGCCTTGAGGAAACCCGCGATAAAGCCCCAGAGTCCGCCGGCCGTCACGCCCGCCAGCATCGCCAGCGGCAAATGGATGAAGATCGGCCAGCCAGGATTCCAGGCGGCGGCGAGACCGGAGGCCAGACCGCCGAGCACCATTTGCCCTTCGATGCCGATGTTGAAGAGCCCGGCGCGCGCCGCGACGGCAAAGGCCAGACCTCCGAGAATCAGCGGTGTGGCCATGACGAACGTCTCGGCGAGGGCGCGTTGTCCGCCGAATGCTCCTTCGAAGAGCGCCTGAAACGCGGGAACCGGGTTTTCCCCGGAGAGGGCAATGACGACTCCGCCGGCGACGAGCGCGATGGTGACGGCGAGCAGCGACGAAAGGACAGTCGGTAAGGCGCCGGTGATCCGGCCCAACAGGGATGGAGGCACTTGCTCAGCCGGCTGCGGCAGCGCGTTCATCCAGCGACCGCCCTCCCATCACCAGACCGAGCTCGTTCCGCGTCACGGCGCCGCTCAGAAATTCGCCAGCGATGCGGCCCTGGAAGATCACCAGAATCCGGTCACTGAGATCCATGACCTCGTCCAGATCGAAAGAGATCAGCAATACGCCGCGGCCTTTATCCCGCTCGGCGACGAGCTGCGTGTGGACGAACTCGATGGCGCCGACGTCGAGCCCACGCGTCGGCTGCACCGCCAGCAACGCGTCCGGCTCCCGGTGCAGCTCGCGGGCAATGATCAGCTTCTGCTGATTTCCTCCCGATAGGGCGCCCGCGGGTGTGTCGGGGGTCGGGGCGCGAACGTCAAAGATCTGCATCAGCCGTTGCGTCAGCGTATGGCAGCCAGGGTAATCGATGCGTCCGCCCTGGCTGAAGGGTGGCTGCTCCACGTTTCCCAGCAGCACGTTTTCGGTCAACGAGAACGGCAGGACCAAGCCGCGCCCATGACGATCCTCCGGGATGTACGACAGACCCATACGGCGGCGCGGGTTAGGTCCGCTCGCGGTCACGTCGCGGTCCTTGAGCATCACCTGACCGCGATCCGGCCGGCGCAGTCCGGAGAGCACCTCGATCAACTCGGTTTGGCCGTTCCCCTCGACGCCGCAGATGCCGAGGATCTCACCCCGCCGTAGCTGCAGATCCACCCCGGCCAGCGCCTCGTGCCCCTGGCTCCCCTTGAGGTGGAGATCGCGCGCGACGAGCACCGGCTCGCCGGGATGCGCGGGCGGGCGGGCGACGTGCAGCGATACCGCGCGGCCGACCATCATCTCCGCCAACTGCGCCGCCGTCGTTTCCGCGGTGGCGCGGGTGCCAATTGTGCGCCCGCGGTGAATCACCGTTACCCGGTCACTGATCGCCGCGACTTCGCGCAGTTTGTGGGTGATAAAGATGATGGTATCGCCGCTCTCGCGCAGCCGGTTCAGGACGAGATAGAGCTCCTCGACTTCCTGGGGCGTCAGCAGCGCCGTCGGCTCATCCAGAATGAGTGTCTTACCCCCTTGATAAAGGGCGCGCAATATCTCGACCCGCTGCTGCATGCCGACCGGCAAGTCACCCACGATCGCGCCGGGATCGACGTTTAGTCCGTAACGCGCGCCCAGCTCGGCGACGCGATGGCTGGCCGCGGCCCGGTCGAGCGGAATGCCCGATCCCTCGGAACCGAGGATGACGTTCTCGGTGACGGTGAACCGGGGAATGAGCATGAAATGCTGATGGACCATCGCCAGGCCGCCCAACACGGCATCGCGCGCGTTCTCGAAGCGCACGGGCTGGCCATTGACGCGAATCTCTCCCTCGTCCGGGTGATATAACCCGAAGAGGATGTTCATCAGGGTCGTCTTACCCGCGCCATTTTCGCCGAGCAAGGCGTGAATCTCGCCTTTGCGCACGGCGAGCTCGATGCCGTTGTTGGCGACGACGCCAGGGAACCGCTTGACAATCCCCCGCATCTCGACGGCAGGTTCGACATCGCCGTCCCGCACAATCATGCCCATTTACGCCGAGTTCCCCCCTCTCCCGGCCCGACGGGAGAGGGGGGCAGGGGGGTGAGGGTTGGCACTCGTCTACGCCACAGGCGAGGCGACCGCGGCGCCAATCGCATCGGGCGCCACCGGCTCGAACGCGGCCAACTCCTCTTCATCGGCCGGAACCGTGATCGTTCCATCGATGATGGCCTGCTCGTAGGCGGCAACCACGTCGAGCACCTCTTGCGGTACCGATTCATGAGGGAAGCCAAGACCGACGCCCTCTTCCGCCAGACCGAGCGAGACTTCGCCGCCGGCGAAGGCGCCGTCGACAACCTGCTGGGCGGCGAGGAAGAGCGCGGTGTTGACTCCTTTTTCCGACACGGCAAGCTGATGCTCGGCGCCGAGCTGGCTCTGATCCGCGTCGGCGGCAATGACCCAATAGCCCTCGCCTAGCTCCTTGGCGGCTTCGAATGATCCGATCCCGGTCGCACCGGCCACCGGGAAGACAATATCGACGCCCTGGTTGTATTGGGCCAGCGTCAATTCCTTGCCGAGCGCCGGATCGCCAAAGGTGTCGGCATAGGCGACGACGACCTCGACATCGGGATTGATCGATTTGGCGCCGGCCTCGAATCCAACAGCGTAGCGAACGACTGGCGGAATCTTTTGCCCGGCGACAACGCCGAGCTGATTGCTCTCGGTCATCAAGCCGGCGAGGACGCCGCTCAGGAACGCCCCCTCCTGCTCCCGGAAGAGAACGCCCTGCACATTTGGCGCTTCCGAGAGGGAGTCGATGAGGAGAAAGCTCTTGTCGGGATACTGATTGGCGACCTCGGTGATGGCCTCGGTCAGCAAGAATCCGACGCCGACGGCGAGATCGCTTTGTTCGGCCGCTTGCGTCAGGTTCGGGATGTAGGACGAGGCATCGCGGCTCTCGATGACTTCACCCTGGACCCCAAGTTCGTCGACCGCCTGGTCGAGTCCCCGTTTGGCCAGGTCATTGAAGTTCTGGTCGCCGAGCCCCGCGGTATCGGTGACCATCGTCACCACAATCGGGTCTTGCGCGGAGGCGATCGGCGCCCGCGCCAGAGCGCCCGCGAACGGGGCGATCGCCATCGCCGCCAACAGCGGACGACGCGTCATCCGCGATGATGCAATCCGGAACGCCATGGGAAACACTCTCCTTCGCACGACGGTTGCGCCAAAATCCCGTTGATGCTCCAGTTCGGGAGTCGAGGGCATGGTAACAGCATCGCGCCGC
>JACCXM010000095.1 GCA_013697005.1 Chloroflexia bacterium
GGTCTGGAAGCTGAACATGCTCACCCTGCTGGCGCTCTATCCGGTCGTTTTCCTGTTCGGCTATTTCGTGCAGACGCCCATCCTGCAAAGGCAGCTCGGTTGGCCGTTCTTCCTGGCCTTGTTCGCCGGGAACCTCTCCGGGGTGGTGATTCTCAACTGGGTGGCGCCGTGGGTCAGCCATCGCTTCGGGTGGTGGCTGCAACCGGCGGGGAGCGAGACACGAAAGCAGACCCTGCTCGGCATTGGGGCGATTGTGGCGCTGTACGCACTGCTTCTGCTGGTGTTCTCGCGCTTTCCTTGATCGTTGCTCGAGGTCCAGTCCCGTTCTGCATTCTCGCCCCGATCGTCGCGGCCGCCGCCTATGCGCGGCGGATGGCGCGGATCAGCCTGACAGGGGTGTGGCGGGCTCGGTCCCAATCCCGCGGGGCACGACCGTCTCGGCCGCGGCAGCGTCATCCGTTACCACGACCGGCGTGGCAACACTCCCCTCGCGGACGGCGAGCGGCGCGCGCAGGGCGAGAAACCGTAGAGAGCGGTTCGAAGGCCGGCCGAGAACGATGAGATCGTAACTCACCGCTTCTTCGATCATGGCGTTGGTGCGCAGCCGGACCGTGAGATCGTCGCCAGCGGGGCGAACCTCGATGGGGTGGGCGCCGGCATCGATGACGACGTAGTTGGTTGCCTCACGGAAGTTCACCCCTCCGAAAATGGTGCTCAATGGCGGGATGCCGATATCGATGCTGCCCAAGTCGGGTGAGGCATGTACGACGCACAGGCGAGCCTGACCGGCTGGCACGGGCCGCAAGCCGGTTCCAGTGATGGTTAGGTCGAGGGCGTCGCCGGAACCAGTAACGATCAGTTCGTAGGCCTGGCCAGGTTCCAGGCCGAGTTGGGTATCGATCGCGGCCTGCTCAACGGGCGAGCCGGTGGCGACCACGCGCAGACCCCGGCCTTCGCCGCTGGGCGCCGCGACGTAGGTGGTGACGGTCCCGAAATCCAGACCCTCACTGATGCGCGCATCATTCAGGTAGGCATCAATGGGTGGCGCGTCCGGCGAGGCATGCACCAGCCGGAGACAGACATCGGAGTTGCTGCCCGGAATGCCAAGCACCCGCGCACAGGGCGGGCTGACTCGCGTGACGAACGCCTTCAGCGTCAGCGAGTCGTCAAAGATCTGACCCAGAACGACTACGTCGTAGACGCGCGTGTCCTGAAACGTGAGATCGGTGAGGGTTTGCAGCACCCGGTCGTTATCACCCCGCACATCCATTGTGTAGGCGCCGCGCGGCAGTATGCGGTAAGCGGATGCCTGTCCCAACCCCACGTCTCCGAACCACTCGTCGCCGCCGGTCTCCAACAGGTCCAGATTGTCGATATCGGTCGAGAGATTGATCAGGCGAACCCGTGATTCACCCGGTTCGATCTCGGAGAGATCCACCGGGAAGATCGTGCCGCCAATATCATTGAGCCGGCCATACGGCGCCAGGATGTAGGCGGCGCCGGGCGCCACATCAAGGACTTCGTTGACGAGCGCGGCGGCAGGCGGCTGATCCTCGGACACGATCTGGAACCGATGCTCGCCTGGTGTCACGGTGACATAGTCGGTCACGGCGCCGAACGAGAGCCCCTCCATGATCGGTAGCCCATCGACCAGGATATCAATGGCGGGCGCCCCCGGAGCGCCATGCACGAATCCGAGCGTTGCGTCGGCCTCCGCTACAGGAACTTGGGCCAGCACGGATTGTTGTGAGCGTGGAATTGCGACGAGAACGAGCGCCAGCGCAAGGAAGACAGCGCCCCAAAGCTGTGCCGCTCTCAGTTGGTGAATACGGGTCATTCGGGTCTCCCTCCGATGGGGATGCGCAACGTGCAGGCGGCAACGCACAAGGTTTCAAACAACCCGGCATCGTGACTTCCGCTGGACTCATGCCACGCCACTCGGCACAAGAGGCTCACCGCATCAATCCAGCGACGCGGCCCCGCCAACGATGATCTCCTCATCTCCTTCTGGCCCAATTCATGCGCTTGACGATGGTCATGAATTCCGTGCTCGACCTGCTGGCCGAAAACGTTCGCGGTCTAGCGCGCGGCTTCGTTGCGCAGCTGCCATACATTGCGGTGGCCACCGCTGTCTTCGTTGCTTTCCTGGTAGCAGCGCGGCTGCTGCGGCGTCTGGTGCGGCGCACCCTACGTCGCCAGGATGTCGCCATCGTCGGGATGGTGTCCCAGCTCGTTCACGTGGCGGTCGTCGTGTTGGGCGTGTTCGTGGCGCTCTGGATCGCGATTCCGACCGTTGAGTTCGCGCAGATTTTCACCAGCCTCGGCGTTTCCGGGATCGTTCTCGGTTTCGCGCTGCGCGACATTATCGAAAACTTCGTGGCCGGTATTCTCATTCTCTGGCGGCGTCCGTTTCGGGTCGGCGACCAGATCCGCTCCGGCGCCTTTGAAGGGAATGTCGCCGAGATCAACTTTCGCTCGACCGTCTTGCGCACCTACGACGGGATCAAAGTCTTCATTCCCAACGGCAAGGTCTTCACCGAGCCCGTGGAGAACCTGACCGCCAATGACACCCGGCGCAGCCTCGTCGTGCTGGGGATCGATCAGGATTCCTCTGTCGCCGAAGCACGCGAGGTGATCCTGGAAGCGATTCCGGAGGTCGACGGCGTCCTCCCCGATCCGCCACCCGCGGTGCTCTTCGCCGAGATCGGCGACTTCGCCAACATCCTCCATGTTCACTACTGGACGGCGCCGCCGACCCGCTTCGCGGAACTGACGACCCGATCGCTCGTCACCGAACGGATGTACGAAGCGCTGATCGCGGCGGGGATCAGCTTCCCCTATCCAATCCAGACGCTGCAACTGGACCCCGATACCGGGCTTGGCGCCGCGCAAGCTCCACTCGCATCCACGCGGCCGCCATAACGCCGATCGCGCCGGATGGCCCCCGGCCGGCTCAGTTGCCGTTCTGGTCAGGATGCACAGCCGTTTCGGCGGCCGGCGGGAGATCGCCGAGGGCGGTGGCGGCACCCGTTCCGGGCGTCACGACGGTGAATGTCCCGTCCGTCTCGAGTACGACCGCTTCAACATCCCGCAGGGCGGCGACGCCCTGCTCGCGAATGGCGGCGCGGACTTCCGCTTCCACGACCCGCATCCTGCGCATCTGGCCGGGCAAATAGCGCCCACGATAGAGCAGCAGGGTCGGCTCGCCTTTGATCAGGCGGCTCACGGCCGGAGATCGTACCGAAAGCCAGGTGATGATGTACTGGAGGCCGATGAGGAGCGCAAATGCGGCGACTCCCTCGGCCAGCGCCACGTCCTTCGAGAGGATGATCGTGGCCAACGTGGACCCAAGCGCGACGGTGACCACCAAATCAAAGGCGTTCATTTTGGAGAGCGTGCGCTTGCCCGAGATACGGAGCAGCACGACGAGCGCCATGTAGGCCACCGTGCCGACGACCACGACCCGGACGAGACCGATCCAGCTCTGGAAGAAGATGCTACTGTCCATCGTGGAAGTCCCTGTTGGCGAGGAGGAGCCCGGTTCCCTCCGTGGGCTGGGCCTGGATCACGATTCTATCGTCACCAGACGAGGAGTATTGCCCGATGCGCGCCCGGCTCAAATTGTGGTGGTACGAGGTCAAGAACAGCCTCTGGTTCCTGCCAGCGGTCTTGACCGCCGCGGCGATGCTCCTCTCCGTCCTCACGGTGCAGATCGATCAGACCCTGCTTCTCAACCGGCGGGCCGGGGTGCATTGGCTTTTTAGCGGCGGAACCGACGGGGCGCGCGGAGTTCTGCAGGCCATCGCCGGCACGATGATCACCGTCACCGCGCTCGTCTTCTCCATTACGGTCGTCGCCTTGCAGCTTGCCGCCAGTCAGCTCACCCCGCGCGTGCTGCGCGCGTTCATGGCCGATCGCGCCAACCAGATGGCGCTGGGATTCTTCATCAGCACCTTCACCTACTCGCTCCTGGTGTTGCGCGTGGTGCGCTCGCCGCTGGAGGATGCGGGAGCCTTTGTCCCCTCCCTCTCGGTGACGGTCGCCATCGTCCTGGCGCTCTTCAGCGTGGCGCTGCTTATCTACTTCGTCCACCACGCGGCGAACGCGATGCGGGCGTCCGTGGTCATCGACCGGGCTGCCTCCGTGGCGCTTGAACTGATCGCCCATCGCTACCCTGAGAATGTAGGTGAAGGCGTGGAGCCCGAGTCTCCGGCATGGCTGGCGACCGTGCCCGCCGCGATGGTTTGCACCGATAGCAGCGGGTATCTGCAATCGATCAATGCCGACGCGCTCTTTGCCCTTGCTGAACGCCACGCGCTGACGATTCGTCTCGAACCGGCGATCGGCGATTTCATCCTCCCTGGCGCCGAGGTGGCCTCCGTCTGGCCGGAGACCGCCCGCGACGAAGAGGTCGGGCAGGCTATCCGCACCGCGCTGGTGCTCGGTCCGGAGCGGACCCAGCAAGCCGATGTGGCGTTTGGGTTCCAGCAATTGAGCGATATCGCCGTCAAAGCGCTTTCGCCTGGCATCAATGACCCGACGACGGCCGCCATCTGTATCGACCGGCTCAGCGAAGGACTGGTCACGTTGGCCAATCGCGGCAAACCGAATGAGGTCCGGAGTGGAGAAGACGACAGCGTTCGGGTGGTGCTGCCGGGTCCGAATTTTGCCCGCCTGGTGGGGATCGCCTTCGATCCGATCCGGCACTATGGCGCGGGCGATCCGACGATCGCCGAGCATCTGGTGTCCACGCTTGGCCGTATCGCCAGGTTGATACCCATCGCCCACCGCGCGCCCATCGCGTCCCAGGCCAATCTCGTTCTGAAGTCGATGCGCGCCCAGGTGCTGCTGCCCGAGGATCGGGAGAAAGTCGAGCGCGCCGGCGCGTGGATCGGGGCGCCGGCTGCCTCCGCGGATTGCGAGGACGCGCACGTGCCATTGATGCCCTGACGGCGAAACGTGAAGACCGGCCCGGGGGTATGGCATGGCTCGGGGAGCTGATGCGCTCGTGCGGCCCGCGCCGTCTCTCGTCCACTGACGCCGCACCGGGTCATCAGCTCATAGCGAGGCCGGGGTGGGGCGCTGGAGGCCGAGCATCTTGATCAGAAGCGACAGCGTCAGCCCTTGTGCAATCAGCGTGAACAACACCACGCCGAACGCCATATTGATGAGCAACTGGCGAGACGGAGTGTCCTGGGGCAACCCCAACGCCAATGCGATCGTCAATGCACCGCGCAACCCGGACCAGATCAGCACCAGGCGTTCGCGAGGGGGCGTGGCCAGCGGTCCGCGGGCGATGAGCGCCCCAACGGCTTCAACAACCAGGATGCGCGCCACGATCACCGCCACGATCGCCACCGCGACCGCTTTGGCATTTCCGGCGAGATCGGCCAGGTTGACGCTGAGTCCCACGAGCAGAAACAGGATGGCGTTGGCGAAAAAGCCCAGGAACTCCCAGAGATCGTCGAGTAACCGGCTCGTCCGCTCGGACATGCCGAACTCCCGGCCATACGACCCCTGAATGAC
>JACCXM010000117.1 GCA_013697005.1 Chloroflexia bacterium
GGTGCGCGCAGCAACCGGAAGGAGGTACGGCCGTACCTCCCGTGGCCACTGCTGACCGAGGCGGGCTCCCGGGCCAGGGCGTTGGGCGCCGGGGGGTTCCGGCGGTCCCGGCTCGGTGCGGTGCCCACCTCTCCTCTACGCATCGTCTGGCACGTCGCGGGATGGGAGAGCTGCGCCCGCCTCCCGCTTGACACCGGAGTGCGCTAAACCCTGACGAGGCCATAGCGAATTCGGTCGCAACTGGGGATGAGTGGATTTCGTCAGCTATCATTACTTCTTGCTGACCAAACTGGGTCCGAGGATTCCATCGCATGAGCACGTTTCTCGATACGCTCGCCGATATCGAGCGCCGTTTTGATGAACTCGATCAACTGTTGGCTGATCCCACGGTCACGGGCGATCATCTGCGTTTGCAGGAAATTGGCCGCGAGCGCGCCGATCTGGATGGTGTGGTCAGCGCCTACCGCCAGCTTCGCGATACCGAGACCGCGATCGCAGATACCGAGGCGATGATTTCAGACCCCGAAATGACCGAGCTCGCCGGTGAGGAACTCCGGGCGTTGCAGGAACAGCGCGCGCGACTCTTGGCACAGGTGCGCGGGTTGCTGATTCCGAAAGATCCAAACGACGAAAAAGATGTCATCGTCGAAGTCCGTGCCGGCACTGGTGGCGACGAGGCCGCCCTCTTTGCCGCAGATCTCTTCCGCATGTACACCCGCTATGCGGAGCGTCATCGTTGGAAGACCGAGATCATGTCCGCCACCGAGACCGACGGCGGCGGCTTCCGCGAGGTCATCTTCGAGGTGCGCGGCAAAGGCGCCTACAGCCATCTCCGCTATGAGAGCGGCGTCCACCGGGTGCAACGGGTCCCGGTGACAGAGCGCCAGGGCCGCATTCACACCTCCACCGCCAGTGTCGCGGTACTGCCGGAAGCGGAAGAAGTCGATATTCAGGTCAACGACAACGATCTGCGCATCGACGTTTACCGCTCCACCGGCCATGGCGGGCAAAGTGTCAACACTACCGACTCGGCGGTCCGCATCACACATTTGCCATCTGGCATCGTCGTCACGTGTCAGGATGAGAAATCGCAACTCAAGAACAAGACCAAAGCCATGACCGTGCTGCGCTCGCGTCTTTACGAGATGGAGCAACAGCGTCTTTCACAGGAGCGCGGTGACGAGCGCCGCTCCCAGATCGGCAGCGGCGACCGCTCCGAGAAGATCCGCACCTATAACTTCCCGCAGGACCGCATCACCGATCATCGCGTCAATATGAATCTGAGCAATATCCCCGGTGTCCTCGATGGCCAGATCGATCCGCTGGTGATCGAACTGCGCAACGCTGACGAAGCGGACCGCTTGCGGGAGGCTGGTCTGGAAGAGCAAGGCGCCGCGGCCGACTGACGGATCGGTCAAACCCCTGTGCTATCGTTTTGGCACGTGTTGAGTAAGGTGATCGTCCCAGGAGGGTCGGTAGATGGTTGACGCGCCCGCCAAGCCCCGGCAGCGCCTGGTTCCCACGTCACCACTCGAACCGCAAGAGGTCGCGTTAGTCCGCCGCCCGACCCTGCACGCCTCCGTCCTGCCGCCGCGCACGTTTCACGACCAAAACGTCTTCGACTACGAGCAGGAAGCCTGGTTTGCGGGCGCCTGGGCCAGCGTCGGCCGCGAAGAAGACGCGCGGCATCCAGGGCAGTATTTTCTCGCCCCGCTCGCGGGCGAAAATCTGATCGTCGTCCGCGGCAATGACGGCCAGCTTCGCGGCTTTTACAACGTTTGCCGGCACCGGGGGGCGACGGTCGTCGAAGAAACAGCGGGAACGCTGCCCCGCTTCCAGTGTCCCTACCACGCCTGGGTGTACGATCTCGACGGCAAGCTGAAGCAACCTCGCCATACCGAGCTGCTGGAAGATTTCGACCCTGCCGCATGGGGTCTCGTTCCAGTGCGGATCGCTACCTGGCAAGGGATCGTCTACGTCGATCTCTCCGGCGCCGCGGAACCGCTCGACCTGTTTCTGGGCGATATCACCACCGAGTTCACGCGCTTCGATCTCGGAGCGCTGCGCCGGGTAAAGCGCATCGACTACGACGTCAAAGCCAATTGGAAGGCCATCGTCGAGAACTTTCAGGAGTGCTACCACTGTCCCGGCGTCCATCCCCAGCTGAACCGCATCACGCCCTACAACTCGGGGAGCTATCTCCCGTCCGCGGGAGCGGCGATGAACAGCTTTATGGAAGTCCTGCCCCAGTTCGAGACGCTCTCGATGAGCGGCGCCGCCGATGGCCGTGCCCCGATGGCGGGGATGACTGACGACGACCACGGGCGCATCTACTACTCCGTCATTTGGCCGAATCAACTTTTCAGCCTGCATCCCGACTATCTGATGCTGCATTGGGTGACTCCCCTGGAGCCGGGCCGCACCGCGGTTCGCTGTGAGTGGTATTTCGATCCGCACGAGATGGCGAAACCAGATTTCAACCCCGATGACGCGATCGAGTTCTGGGATCTCACCAACCGCCAGGACTGGCATGTCTGCGAGCTGCAACAGCAAGGAACGAAGTCACGCGCCTACACCGCCGGCCGCTACTCCTCCATGGAAAGCAGCGTCCATGGCTTCGATCTGATGGTCGCCGATCGCTACGCCGCCGACGGCGTCATCACGCCCCAGGGCAGAGTCAGCAAACAGGAGAGCACCGCGGCGGTCAAAGCCCGGGCCAACCGTGTGTCACCAGGAAACGCCGCCGCGGACTGAATCTGATTCAGTCGCTGCCAGTCATGTCGAAAATTTCGCCGCCGGCACAGAGGTGAGCGCGGTGGCCGCTGGCGAGCCGCTGATAGACGTGAATCACCTGGCTGGCGATCGTCGCCCAGTCATAGCGCGCGACCGATGGCCGCGCCGCGGCCGACATCGCTGCGCGCAGGACGTCGTCGCCCAGAATGGTTTCGATCCCGCGTGTCAACGCGTCGGCGGACCGTGGTTTGACCAGGAGTCCCGTTGCGCCTTCTTCGATCGTGAACCGCAGTCCGCCCGCACGAGATGCGACCACCGGGACGCCGCACGCCAGTGCTTCGACCGCGACCAGCCCGAATGATTCGTAGCGTGAGGGGACTGCAACGACATCGGCAGCGGCATAGAAGAGCGGGAGTTGATCCTGGGGTTGCGAACCGGTCAGTCTGAAAGAATGCGCGATCCCCTTCGTGGCAATCGCTTCGGCCACATTCGCCAACGGTCCCACCGGGTCGCCGCGCTCGTCGAGGTCGCCGCCGACGATGAGAAACGTTGGCGGCGGAACGAGTACATCTCGCGCGGCAATGATCTCGGCGGCGTCGATGAGGGTGTCGATTCCCTTGACAGGGTCGATCCGCCCTACAAAGAGGACGACCCGTTCCGCGGCGGCAATACCAAGTGCGGCGCGCGCGTCCTGTCGCGGCATCGGATGAAACAACTCGAGATCGACACCGGGGGGAATCGTGCAGACCTTCTCGGTCGCCACCCCCATACTCCAGATCAGATCGGCCCGCTCGTCCGGGTTGGCCGCGACAATGCCGTCGGCCAGAGACAGCAATCGTTTTTCGATCCGCACCCGGAGATCGGTTTCGCGGTCGATCTGTGCGGCGACGGCGTTCTTCATGTGCGCGGTGGTGTGGAACATCTGCACAAACGGCGTGTTCCAGTAACGACGCGCCAGCTCGGCTACCCATCCTGAAAGCCAGTAGTGGGCGTGCACGACGTCGTAGCGAACCCCCTCACGCAGCGAGTAGAGCGCCATTTGCTCGGCGAATTCAGGAAGATAGGGAAAAAGCTCATTCTTGCCGATCGGTTCCGGCGGGCCGGCGGTGATGGCAATGACGTTGACACCAGGGATGAGCTCGCGGACCTCGGGTGTCTCGAGATCGACGCGGCGGGTGAAAATATCGACGGGAAGACCCTGCTTGGCCAGGTGAAAAGCTAATTCACGAATGTAGACATTCATGCCACCCGCGTCTTTGCCACCGAGTGTGGCCAGCGGGGAGGTGTGGACCGAAATCTGCGCGGCGCGGGTGAGCGGCAGGTCGGTTTCGTAGCCGAAAACCGACGGACCGCGATACGGGGCGACAATCACCGCGGAACCCTTTCTCAACTCGCCGTTCACGACGATCGCGTCTACCGAGGATACCAGCATCTGGGCAACGAAGGTTCGCTCGTGCGGGTTCCTGGGTGGTGCTCGTGCTACTTCGGGATCAACAAGCCATAAGCGCCGTCCCGCCGGCGGTAGACGACACTGAGAACGTCCTCGTCCACGTAGTGAAACAGGAAGAAGTCGTGACCGAGCAGTTCCATTTGCTCGATCGCTTCTTCGACGTCCATCGGTTTCAACCCGAAACGTTTGGTCCGCACGAGATCCCCGACTCCTTCCTCTTCCCCGTCCCGGATATCGAAATCGGAGACCTCGTCCATGGTTCCGAGACCGTCCCGGATGGTCACCTGTCCCGCCGCGTGCCGCCGCGAGCGCTTGCCATGAACGCGACGAATTTGCCGCTCGAGTTTATCGAAGGCCTGGTCGATGGCGAGCTTTTCATCTTGCGCTCGCTCCTCGGCCCGCAGCACCTCGCGGCCGGAGCGCATCGTAATCTGTGCTGCGGTTGTGTCCGGCCCGGCCCGGTTATGGAGGCCGCGCAACTCGAGTTTGGCGTCGGAGACACGACCCACGAGATGATCGAGCCGGGCGGCACGGGTGTTGACGAAGGTACGAAGATCCTCGTCGATGGCGACGCCATGGCCACGGACCTGAATTTCCATCGCCGTGCTCCTTCTCGACTGCGGGAACCGCGAAGGGCTGTTCAATGTTGGCGGAAATGGTGCCCGCGGAGGGACTCGAACCCCCGACGCCCACCTTAGGACGGTGGCGCTCTATCCACTGAGCTACACGGGCGCGAAACGCAAAGAGCGCTCATCGCGACATGCTAACATCAATTGCCGGTGTTTGATCGCTATGGTATCTTCCGGTCTCGCGGGGAGTAGCGCAGCCCGGTTAGCGCGCAGCGTTCGGGACGCTGAGGTCGGAGGTTCAAATCCTCTCTCCCCGACCGAACCCGGGGGCGGCCCAGCACCGCTCCCGTTTTTTGTGCGGACGCGTGTCACGATGACCATCCCTGATGCATCTCCTGACCACCTCGTTCCCTCGGCCGTTGCCGCCGAGGCGACTGATCGGCGCGCCTCCGATGCCGAGGGCGCATTGCGGCAGATTCCGTCCGTAACCAGCATCGCCGCGGCGGCCCGCGGCTTGGGCAGCGCGTTGACGGACGATGCGTTGCAGGGCGCGGCTCGTGGCGAGCTGGCGCACGTCCGCGCCGCGTTGCTGGCCGGGGAGCGCCGCTCGCGAGAGGAGATCGAGCGCGGCGTCGTCGCGGCAGTTCTGGCGTTGGACACTCCCCGGTTGCGGCCGATTATCAACGCCACCGGCGTCATCATTCATACCAATCTCGGCCGGGCTCCCGTCAGTGAGCAGACCGCGGCGGCGATGCAGGCCGCCGCGGCCCACGCCGTTGCGTTGGAGATTGAGCCCGAAAGCAACGAACGCGGCGGGCGGATGCGTGAGATCGGCAGTCTTATGCGCGCCCTCACCGGGGCCGAAGAGACGCTGGTCGTTAACAATTGCGCCTCCGCCGTCCTCCTCACCCTGACCGCTACCGCGGCCGGAAAAGGGGTCGTGATCTCACGCGGCGAAGCGGTGGAAATCGGCGGCGGATTCCGGATACCGGACGTCTTGCGCCAGTCCGGGGCGCGGCTGATCGAGGTCGGGACAACCAACCGTACCTATCTTCGGGACTATGCCGCCGCGACTGATGAGGAGACGGCGGCGTATCTCAAAGTCCACCCCAGTAA
>JACCXM010000121.1 GCA_013697005.1 Chloroflexia bacterium
GCGCACGGCCTTGTCGCCGAGCACCGGATTGGGTGTCTGCCATTGCGAGCGTTGCCCGTCGACCTCCTTGTTCGGGTCCGAGAAGTTGAGGGCGATGAACTCCACCGCGGTCCCCGGCACGATCACCAGGTCACCTTGGCCCCCCTCGGCCAGCCCATTGAGAATCTCGGGATCGACCTGCAGGTTCCAGGCGAAGTCCCAGTCGCCGGTTTGGAGGACGGCCCGCGCGGCGGAGGCCGCATCCCCGCCACCTTGAGATTCACCGTCGTGAAGAACGGCTTGTTCGGCTCGCGGTAATTCGGATTGATCGAGTACTGGACCGCGTCATTCGGCGCGAAGGCATCGACGACATACGGTCCGGTGCCGATCGGTTTCACCGCGAAGGCGGCGGCCGCATCGCTCCCCGCGGCAAGCATATGCTCGGGCAAAATGCCACCACTCTGGGCCGATGAGAAGTAGCTGTTCCAGCCGAGCTGTGGCTCTTTGAACGTGATTTCCACCGTCAGATCGTCGACCGCCGCGACGGAGGCAATCGCGTCATAGAGCGCGGCGTTGGACGATTGGTTCGCGGCATCGACGATCCATTGCCAGGTAAAAACCACGTCCGCGGCGGTGAGCGGTTCGCCATCGCTCCAGACGATCCCCTCCAGGAGGGTGTAGGTGACCGTGGTCAGATCGGCGGCGACCCGCCCATTCTCCTGTGTCGGAACCTCCGTCACCAGACACGGGATGGGTGTGGCATCGGGCAGGAAGTGAATCAATGGCTCGGTCACCAGGCAGGCGGCAAGCTGATCTTTGAAGCTACCGGCCAGGTGCATGTTCAATGTTGTCGGCGCCTGCCATTGCAGCAGCTTCAGCTCACCACCGGCGCCGCGCGTCTGACCCTCCGTGCCCACGGAGGGCGCGGCATTGGTCGCGCCGGATGCCGGCGTCGCCTCTTGCGCGGCGGCGTCGGTCAGGCGCAGCAATCCCAAGGCGACGGGGGTCGCCACGCCCAGGGCTGCCGCACGCTGCACGAAGGCGCGGCGGGAAATCCGCCCCGCCCGCAAATCCTGATACACGCTCCAGAGCCCGCCCGTCTCAGCCACGTCGTGCTCCTTCTCGCTTCTCGCTCTTTCGTTCGGTGATGGGTTCCGGTGATCTGATAACGGTACGACAGCCGGTCAAGCGCCAGGGGTTGCGCGCCGCGGCGTGCCAGACGCCGTCGGATTGGCGGCGAACCAGGAGAGCGTGGCGCGTATCGCTTCGCGGTGCGGCGTCGGCGCCCCGCCAAAGGCGCGCAGGTACGTGCTCCCATCGAGCACAAAGGGGGCCTCAAACTCATAGACGAGCTCACCCAGTTCCCGCACCATGGGATTGACCAACCCCACGAGACGGATCATCAGGGGCGAGATCGTCCCGACCTTCGGCGGACGCCCCGCCTCCGCAAACGCCAACTCGATGAACTGCCGGCCGGTCAGCGGTTCGGCGGGCGGCGCATGCCAGACCTGGCCGAGCGCCTCGTTGCGCTCGCCAAGCGTGACCAGAACGCGCGCGAAGTCGTCGATGAAGGTCAGCGAGTGCGGCTGATCGAGACTGCCCGCCCACATCGCCTTGTCGCCGCTGAGCACCGCCGGAAAGAGCCGCTCCCCCGCGGCGGATTGGCGCACCCCCGGACCGTAATAATCGGAGCCCCGGCCAATAACCGCGCGCACCGTACCGGCGCGATGGGCATCCAGCAGGGTCTCGGCAAGCTGGGCGCGCAGCCGTCCCTTGCGGGTCCTTGCCGCCGGCGGCAAATCCTCGGTCATCGGCCCATCGACCGGCCCGTACGCATACAGGTTGTCCGCATAGACAAGCGTTGCTCGCGCCGCCCCCGCGGCCGCGATCAGCCCGTCCATGACGGGCGGCAACGTCTTCGTCCACTCCGGATAGGGCACATTGACCGCGTGGTAGACGACCGTCGCCCCCGCGCAGACCCGCCGCGCCCCGTCTTTGTCCGCCGCGTCGGCCCGCACCGCCTCGACACCATGCGGGAGAGCGCCGCGTCCGCTGCGCGTCACCGCACGCACCCGTTTGCCGCGCGCGGCCAGCGCGCGCACGATCGCGCCCCCCGCTCCTCCACTCGCCCCGAAGACCACGTGCAGCTCGCCGTTCTCGCTCATCCGCGCCCTCACCATGGATGGAATCGTCTGAGTACCGGTCGCTGCGATTAGAGCCGTGCGCCCACCCGCACGGGGCCGCTCGTAGTGCTGGCCGCGGCGGGATCGCTAACCTCATCGAGGCGAGCGCGGAGCAAGAACACCCCGACGCCGACGAGCCAGAGCGACCAGACGATATAGGCAAGCGCGTTGATCGTCCCGGCGATGGCAACCCCGGCCGGTTCGAGCATCCCGATGAGGACGCCGATGGCAGCCACGATTCCCACCCATCCCAGCCACGGCCGAAACAGGAGCGACGTCAGCATCGCCCCGGCGATCACGAGCGTCCACGCGCCGGTGAACAAGTACCCGAGGTGCTCGCCGATGGCCACCCCGGCGTATTGATGGAAGGCACTGAAGACGGCCAGCGTCGCCGCCTGGGTGGCCTCACTCGCCGCGGGGTCGAGGAACGTCCGCGCCAGTTCGGGGACCAGGAACGGCCAGCGGACGAGCCCGAGCACCTGGACCAACCCGGCCAGCACCGCCAGCGGTGTCGCGAGGTCGAGGAGCGGTGTGGCATCGGGGAAGACCCGGCGCAGCAGCACGGCGGCGGGGATAAAGAGCGCCGGGGTCAGGGCGAAACCGTACCAGAGCGCGATCAGGGACGGGCCACCAGCGGCGAAGCGACGCAGCACCTCCCCGGCCGGTTCGCGCAGGATACCCGGGTAATCGAAGGTCATCGTCAGCAGCACGTAGAAGAGCATGAACAGGACCGGCACCGCGATCAGGAGGGTCGCCGTCAGCACACGAACGCGATTGGACATGGCACGACTCCTTATCAGGCGCCCCCGGCAGCCGGCGTGCCCACCCCACCAATCGAGCGGGAGGCGCGCAGCAACTGCACGAGGAGAAGACCGCTCAAAGCCGTGACGACGATGGCGCCAAAGGCGCCGAAGTTCGTGAAGTGCTGGTCGACACGCACCCCAGCCGCCGTCGTGACGATCCAGCCCAGGGCCCACAGCAGCGGCATGGCGACCGCCCACCAGAACCAGGTGGCGACGTGCTGACGCAGGACGAGTGCCTGCAGGATGCCCACCCCGAGACCGGTGATGGCCCCCTGGATGGCCAGATCCTGGAGACCGGTGCGGTACCCCACGAGCGCGGCGCCCGCGGCCAGTCCGACCGCCTGGCCAACGGCCGTGGCCGGGATCCACCATTCGGTATTCGCCAACCGGCCACGTAACGCCAGCCATTGCACAGCGCCGAGCACAGCGCCGGCCACGGCTCCGCCGGCGAGGGCGGCGGTGACATTCGTTACTGGCCCAGGCACGGTCATGGCGATGAAACCGCCCGCGGGAAAGCCGAGAAACGTCGGCAGCCAGCGCAACCACAGCCCGCGTGCCGTCAAGGGATCCAATAGCATCATCACAGCCTCCTCCCCAAGGGCTCCCCTCATCACGTGTCCCGCGGGGTCGCCGCGAGGCGCCACGACGACGAGCGACGAGCACCCCGAGATCTCTGTCGGATGTTGCCCACACTACACCCGGGTTGCCAGGATCACAATGGATGAGGTGGTGTGGGGACGCCGCCGGACGTCAGCGGATGGGCAGGAGATCGGCCGCCTCTTGGGTCGTGACGACCGCACCCTCCGGGACGATCGTCCCCTCGCGCAGCACGAAGTCCCCGGCAACGGTGGCGCCAGAGCGGACGGTGACGTTGTCCTCGACCGTCGCCTGAAACACGACACAGTCGTCCTCGGAAACAAAATTGTCCCCGATGCTGACCGGACCGTGGACGACGTTGCCGTCACCGATCTGGGCATTGGCGCCGACGGCGACGCTCGTGCCCTTCAGGGCGTGGAAGGTGACGCGGCTCTGAATGCGCGCGCGACGACCGATCACGATTGGCGTTCCCTCGTCAGCCCGGATCGCCGAACGCTGCCCAACGGTGCTCCCCTCGCCGAGGCGGACATCACCGACGATCCGGACCAGCTCGGCAAGGACCGTGCCCGGACCGATCTGGGGCTCGACGGAGACCGGGTTGAACTCGGTGACCGGGTTCGGGCCGACCCCCTCCACCGCGGTTCGCCCGAGCTGCTCGAAGAGCGCGATGTACCCCTCGGCAAAGGCGATATTGACCTCCTGTACCTCGTGCTTGAACTCGTCGTTGGCTTCGGTCACCTCCGGCAGCGCGTCCGCCTCCTCCTGGGTCGTGATGCGGGCGCCGAGCGGCGTGATCCGGTTCGGTGGAATGACGACGTTCTCGATGGTGGTGTTGTGCATGATCATGGCGCCCTCACCCACCTCACAATTGCGGGTGCGTGAACGGAAGCCGAAGAAGGTGAAGTCACCGACGGTTGAGTTCTCGATCACCGCCTGGTGGGCGATCGAGACCATATCGCCGAATCCGAGGCTGGTCTCGCGCGCCAACAGGTAGGCATTGTCCTGGCAGTTGTTCTCATCGCCGAGGCTGACGCGAACGCCCTCGGCGGCGAAAAGGATCGTGTTCCCCGCGACAAAGGAGCGTTGGCCAATCTCAATCTCACCGTAGAGCTCGACCAGCGGGCTGATGTAGGAACCATTGATGATCGGCGAGATCTCCTGCCCGTTGATGAGTGCCCGTCCCTCGGCCATCCCCGGTGTTGCCTCCTGGGCCAGGGCAACGAAGCGAGATGCGGGCAGATGGAGTCCGAGCGCGGCAAGACCGGCTCCTCCCTGGAGCAGGTGACGCCGCGTCACCAACCGCCGCCATCGGAACTCGTCGCAGCCGCACTGAATGGCTCCCATGATTAAATTCCCCCTACTTGCTATGGCCGCCGCCGCCGCCGCGTGGCCGGCCTGTGGACCTGATTCCGCACCTCATCGTCGATTGTCTCATTCATTGAACCAGACGTTAGCGGAACTTTTCACGAGTCCGAAGCCGGTCGCTGCGCGGGGCGGAGCGATGCGAGATGAGCTGAGCTGAACTCTGGCGAGTGTATGCTCCCAAGATCGCACGTGTCTGCTTCTCGGATTCCGCCAGACGCACGCGGATCGCTGGCTTGGCATGGCCAGTCCGAGGCAGTGGCGAAGGAGGACAGGGACCATGGCGGCTCGCCAGCCACCGCCTACGACCGCCCCAAGGCAGACCAGCGACTTCGACGCCGTCATCGTCGGCGCCGGGTTCGCCGGCTTGTACATGCTGTACCGCCTGCGCGGTCTCGGCATGTCTGTGCGGGTGTTCGAAGCGGGCGGCGGCATCGGCGGCACCTGGTACTGGAACCGCTATCCCGGGGCTCGCTGCGATGTCGAGAGCATGGACTACTCCTACTCCTTCTCCGACGAGCTGCAACAGGAGTGGCATTGGACCGAGCGGTATGCTGCCCAGCCCGAGATTCTGCGCTACATCGAGCATGTCGCCGACCGCTTCGATCTCCACCGCGACGTTACGCTTGAGACGCGCGTGACCGCGGCGCACTTCGACGAGGCAGTGAACCAGTGGAACATCATGACGAACCGCGGCGGGCGCGTGTCGGCCCGCTTCTGCGTCATGGCCACGGGGTGCCTCTCGACCCCGCGGGTTCCCGTTTTCCCTGGTCTGGAGGAATTCACGGGCTCGTGGTACCAGACCGGCCGCTGGCCGCACACGGACGTGGATTTCACCGGCCAGCACGTCGCGGTCATCGGCACCGGTTCCTCCGCGATCCAGTCCATCCCGATCATCGCCCGCCAAGCCGCCTCCCTGGTGGTGTTCCAGCGGACCCCGAACTTCAGCGTGCCCGCGCGGAACAGACCGCTGGACCCGGCATACGAACGGCGGGTGAAGGCCAGCTACGCGGAGTTCCGCCGGCAGGCTCGCGAGTCGCGCGTCGGTTTCGTCGTTCCCGCCAACGAGCAGTCGGCCCTGGCGGTGCCCCCAGAGGAGCGGCGCCGCGCGTACGAGAGCCGCTGGCAACGCGGCGGCCTCGGCTTCGCCGCGGCGTTCTCGGACCTGCTTACCCACGCGAAGGCCAATGCCACCGCCGCCGAGTTCTTCCGGACCAAAATCCGCGCCACGGTCCGCGATGCCGCCGTGGCCGAGGCGCTCGTGCCCACGGACTACCCACTCGGCACCAAACGGATCTGCGTTGACACCGGCTACTACGACACGTTCAACCGTGACAACGTGACCCTGGTGGACGTCCGCAACGATCCCATCGCGGCAATCACCGCGCGGGGTGTGCGGACCCAGGCCATTGAGTACGCATGCGACAGCATCGTCTTCGCCACCGGCTTCGATGCCATGACCGGCGCCTTACTCACGATCGACATCCGCGGCCGGGCAGGCCGCACGCTGCGCCAGTCGTGGGCAGACGGGCCTCGCACCTACCTTGGGATCGCCATCGCGGGCTTTCCCAACCTCTTCACCATCACTGGGCCTGGCAGTCCGTCGGTGCTCAGCAACATGATCGTTTCCATTGAGCAGCACGTCGACTGGATCGTCGCGTGCCTCGCGCATCTACGGGCAAGGAATCTCGACGCCATCGAGGCGACGGCAAACGCGGAGGAGACATGGGTGGCACACGTCAACGAGGTGGCGAACGCCACGCTCTATCCCCTGGCCAAGTCCTGGTACACCGGAGCGAACATCCCCGGCAAGCCGCGCATCTTCATGCCCTACGTCGGCGGCGTCGGCGCCTACAGGAAGAAATGCAACGAAGTCGCGGCCAGGAACTACGAGGGCTTCCACCTGACCGGATAGCCACTCATCCCGCTCGTGGCGGGGTCCACAACGGATCGCGTACCGGGGCATTTTCCAACGCAATCGCCAACGCGTCGTAGGCGGGCTTCGGGCGCAGTTCCTCATCGAAGGGCAGCGGACGGCGAGGCGCGCCATCCTCGCGCGGATAATCCTCCTGCAACCAGGTGTAGCGGTCGGAGAGTCCGAAGGTCATCACCGCGGCGACGGCCGGTTCGGCGAGCGCCGCATCGAGATAGAGCCGGTAGGCAACGGCCACCGCGCGGTCCCGCGCGGCGACATCCGCGGGCAGATCGTCGTCGAGGACATCCAGCTCCGTGATCAGGATGGTCAGCCCCCGCTCCGCGATCGCGGCAAGGAACGTCTGGTACCCCGCGGCGTCGAACTTCTTGGCAAAACCATCCGCCGTCAGGTGCGCCTGCACCCCAAAGGCGTGCACTGGGACATCCTCCGCAAGCAAGCTATCGAGCACCAGCAGCGCCTTGGCCCGCTTGTCGGCGGCGGTATCGAACTCGTCGTCGGTCTCGAAACCAAACTCGTTGAGCACTAATAGCGCGTCGGGATCGGCGGCGTGAGCGGCCCGAAACGACTCTCCGATGTAGGACGGCCCGATCGTTTCGTACCAGGGAAAATCGCGGCGCAGTCCATCGTCTTCGTGGGCATCGATCGCCTCATTGACCACGATCCAGCCCGCCACCCGGCCACGATAGCGCCCGGCCACGGTCGCGATGGTGTCCATGATCACGTCGCGCGCGATCTCCTCGTCCATCCCCCACAGGTCGTCTTCGCTCCACTCCTCGCCGAAACCCTCGTCCCAGACCAGATGCGCCCCAAACACGAGCTGTCCCCGCCGCTCGGCGAGGTCGATGAACTGGTCGCCGAACGTAAAGTCGAGCGCGGCATCGGGTGTCGGCTTGAGCTTGTACCAGAGCAAATCGTCCTCGGTAAAGACGATCGCCGCTTCATGGTCGACGAGCGCGGAATAATCCGCGTCATCCAACTGCCAGGTCGCCGCCGACGTGCCATAGACGATGCCGTTTTCCCACGCCGTCTGCCACAACGGCGCCCGCGAGATGGGTGACGCCTGGGGTGTCGCGTCCTGGGCCGACGCGGACCGCGGTCCACCGGCCAGACCAACCGCGGCTGTCCCCGCGCCGAGGAGCACCGAACGTCGTGTCTGCACCGAATCACCACGCACGCCGCTCGCTCCTTCGGACCATAAACGCACTGACTGCCCATCCCCAAGCCAGCGCATCGACCGCGCCACCGCCATCACGATGACCGGCGTCAGCACAGTCGGGCCGATCGGCACCGTCGTTCAGGGCGTCGCGTCCATACCGTCTGGCGCCGCGGGATCGACCTTCGCTCCCGCCCGCTCCGCCCCGGCCCGGTCAGCATCTCGCAGCTTCGCGCCCGCCAGCCGCGCGCCATGCAAGTCCGCCCCGGTCAGATCGGCGCCCCGCAGATCGGCCCGCTCCAGCTTGGCGTCCGTGGCGTTCACATCGCGCATCGAAGCGCCAGCGAGGTTGGCGTCCGTCAGATCCGCCCCGGCCAGATCCACCCCGCTGAGGTCGGTCTCCTGCAGATTGGCGTGACGCAGGTTCGTCTCGTGCAAATCGGCGCCAGCGAGATCATCATTGGCGAGGTTGACATGCGAAAGATCTTTCTTGGCGAGGCCACGCGGTGTGGTCATGGGACGAGCTCCGTACGTTGTATGGGTGGAAGCGAAGACCACGGCGCCGAGCGCTGCCGCATCGCAAAGCCTAGCACCGGCGCCGCATCGGCATCCTCTGCGCACCGCCCAAGGTCAACCAGCAAACGCCCCGGCGATCTTCTCGATCTCGTCCCGCGTCATCACCGCCTCATCGAACCAGTGACGCCACAGATCATCGAGATCCCGATCGGAGGCCCGCTCGAACGCCTCCCGCAACTGCTCCGGGGTCATCTCGCCCCAGGCATAGCGCGTCGCAATATCGCGCAACGCGGCGGTGAACGCCGCCGCCCCGATCTCCTGGCGGATGGCGAGGAACCCCAGGGAGCCCTTGCCATAGGTCGCCGCCGAGCGCAGCGCTTCGTCGTCACCTTCGGCGATCGGCACGTCGACGATCGCATCCCCCGCCTGCAGCAGATCCAGCGCGGGACCCGTTACCCAGGCGTCGAGCTCCGCCCCGACCACCTCCGCCCCGAGGGTGTCGTTCAGATAGAGAATCGACGAGACGGTCGCCAACCCTTCCTGGATGTAGCCGTGCTTGTTCGAGTCGCCCCCCACCAGGATGCCCCACCACAGATGCGCTAGCTCGTGCGCGACGACGGTGGCAAGCCCCTCCGGGTTGTACTCACCATACGTGCCCAACAGCGCCGGACCGTCGAGAAACAGCAGTCCCGCCCAGGCGATCCCGAGCGCGCCCGAAGGATCGGTCTGTACCAGATCGATCTCCCGCGCCGGATAGGGACCGAAGTGGTCGTTGTAGTAGGTCAGGGCCTCGACGGCGACGGCAAGGGTCTGCTCGCTCACCGCGGGATCGAGATTCGGCGCCGTCCAGAGGGTCACCAGCGTGCCCGCGACATCCCTCCGCAGGGCGGTGTGATCGTCGTCGGCGACGATCACGAAATCGCGCGCCGGTCCCGCGATGAACTGCTGGGTGATCGTCCCATCATCGTCATCCTCGGCGGTGACAACCCCCGTCGCCACCACCGTCAGATCGCCCGGCGACGTCACACGCACGTCGTAGAACGCGCTCGGGGCGTAGGTCGGATCGCCGAAGGAGGTCACCTCCGGCAGCGCCCACCCGGCGCCCTCCTCATAGACCGCCAGAATCGGGTACCAGTCAGCCAGCACCCAGGAACCGTTGCGCGTGTCGCGGCTGAAGATCCCGTATGAGCCGGTGGCGTCGGTGGGCACGGTTGTGGTGAACGCCAGCGCGATCTCCGCACTCGCCCCCGGCGCGACCGCCTCCGGCAGCGGCACCCGCAGCGCGGTGTCGCCGAGGGTGAATTCCGGGATGACCGTCTCGCCGTCGATCGTAAGATCGACCACGTCGAGATTGCCTGCTCCATAGTAAAAGGCGTTCGGAAAGAGCCGGAACCAGACTGCGTCCAGCGCCACCGTGGCGGGGTTGCGCCAGGTCAGCATCATCTCGCCACCGATCGTACCCAGCGCGGGATCAAAGGCGACGTCCATGCGGTAGGCGCTCAGCGTATCCG
>JACCXM010000132.1 GCA_013697005.1 Chloroflexia bacterium
GCAGATCGCCCGGCCGCAACGCCGGTAGGTCAATCCGCTCGATCAAGATATCGCCGGATTCGCAATACTTTCCGGCGATCGTCACCGTTTCTATGGGCAGTCCGGTTGACTCGCGATCGGCGAGGCATGCCGTGTAGCGCGCACCATACAGCGCTGGGCGAATGTTGTCGGACATTCCGCCATCGACTGACACGTAGGTGCGGTCACGGGAAATCACCTTGCGCGCTCCAACCTGGTAAAGGGCAATTCCGGCCGGGCCCACGATTGCCCGTCCCGGTTCGACAATCATCTCCGGCAAGGAGAACCCGTAGCGCTGACACGCGCTGCGCATGGCATCCGCGGCGGTTCTAGCCCAAACCTCGATTGACACATCCTGCCCCGACGCGTCGTCGGCGACCCCGAACCCACCGCCGGGAACAACGACCGAGGGATCGATGCCGTGATCGTCGCGAACCTGAGCGGCAAAGCTCATCATCGCCGCGATGGTCTGCTCTACCAATCGGGGATCGAAGATCTGCGAGCCGACATGGGCGTGATACCCAAGCAAGCGCAATCGGGATGAGGTAACAACCCGCGCAACTGCCCGAGTCGCCTGGCCATCCGCGATCGGAAACCCAAATTTGGAATCGAGCGCGCCGGTGCGCATTTTGCTGTGGGTGTGCGGATCGACGCCGGGATTGAGGCGGATCAGGACGTTTACCTCCCGGTCCAGCTCACGCGCCACCTCATTGAGGAGTTCGATCTCCAGGTCATTGTCGATGGCGATCAGTCCGACGCCCGCGGCAACACCTTCCGCGAGCTCGACCCGGCTCTTGTTGTTCCCGTGAAAGATCATGTGCGCGGGGGCCACACCCGCCAGCACGCCCGCGAAAATCTCTCCACCTGACACGACATCGATACCGATAGATTCTTCGTTCAGGATGCGCACGATCGCTGGCGAGAGATACGCCTTGCCCGCGTACACGATCCGGGTGCGTTCATAGACGTTGAGGAATGCCGCGCGAATCGACTTGGCGCTGCCGCGAAGGGTTTGTTCGTCGTAGATATAGAGCGGGGTACCAAACTGGGTCGCGAGGCCGGGAAGCGGCACCCCGCCGATCTCGAGGACGCCATCGCGGTTGCGCTGTGTCGTTTCTGGCCAGGACATCGTTTCCGCCTCAACCCGACGGCTGGTGACTATACTTCCGAGTCTGTCTTCCCGAGGAACCGACCGCGATCCCTCGGTTCCGCCAAGGGCGAAAGAAGCATATTCCGAGCAATGCCTGCCAGCACAGTCCTCACCGCGATCGACCTTGCCAAGTCGTTCGGTCCTGACGAAATCTTCCGCGATGTCTCGTTCCAGGTCGCTGACCGCGAGCACGTTGCCATTGTTGGCGTCAATGGCGCGGGAAAATCAACCCTTCTCCGTATCGTCGCTGGACTCGAACACCCAACGCAGGGCGAGATCGCCTTGGCGCGCGGCGCAAGGGTCGCGGTTCTCGCTCAGGAACCACGTTTCGACAGCGATCGCACGGTGAGGCAGGAGGCCCATCTCGCATTTGGCGAGGCACTTACCGCGATGGCGAGGATGCGAGAGCTCGAGCATGGGATGCAGTCCGCGAGCGGCGAAGCGCTCGACGATCTCTTTCAGGAATACGAACGCTTGAGCGTGCATTTTGAGATTTCCGGAGGATTCGCCGTCGAGCACCGCACGGAGGAAGTCCTCAGTGGACTCGGCTTCGACGGTGATCAAATTGAAGAGCCAGTCCGCACACTAAGCGGTGGTCAGAAGACGCGTGTTGCGCTGGCCAAGACCCTCCTCACCGATCCGGATCTGCTCCTGCTCGACGAACCGACGAACCATCTTGACCTCGAAATGCTCGAATGGTTGGAAGGGTTTCTCAAGACCTGGCGGGGATCGTTTCTGGTCGTCTCTCACGATCGCTATTTTCTGGACAAGGTCACGGATCGCACCCTCGAGCTGTCATTTGGGCAGGTCGAGGACTACCCGGCGGGGTACGCCCGATTTCTCGTCCTACGTGAAGAGCGGCTGGCCCGCCGCCGCCAGGAATATGACGAGCAGCAAGAGCATATCACGCGTACCGAGGACTACATCCGTCGCTACAAAGCCGGGCAACGGTCACGAGAAGCAAGAGGCCGGCAAACGCGTCTCGATCGGTTGGAACGGATCGCGCGGCCGCAAGAGCACGCGGCCTTGAAACTGCAAAGCGCCGCGTCATCGCGTAGTGGACGCGATGTGGTGACAACCACGCCTTTGCAGGTCGGTTACACGGAGTCAGGAATGGAGAGCATCCTGGTTTCCACGCCCGAGCTCCACGTCGAGCGCGGCGACCGGATTGCCATGATCGGCAAGAACGGGAGCGGTAAATCCACGCTCCTTAGATCAATTGTGGGAGAGTTGCCGCTGCTCACGGGCCGCGTCGGATTTGGGGCGAACGTGACAATGGGTTACTACGCGCAAGGTCACGAAGGTCTCCCCACCGATGGAACGCCGCTCTCGATCATGCTCGCCACCCAGCCAATGGATGATGAATCCGCCAGGTCCTACCTAGCCCGGTTTCTCTTCCGCGGGGATGAAGTCGCGCGGCCGATTGCCGCGCTTTCGGGAGGGGAACGTTCCCGTCTGGCGCTGGCGTGTCTTCTCATTCAGGGCGCCAACTTACTGGTGCTCGATGAACCGACAAACCATCTCGATATCCAGGCGCGAGAAACGCTCGAGCAGATGCTGGCAGCCTATAGCGGCACGGTGCTGCTCGTCTCGCACGACCGCTATTTCATCGACCGCGTCTCCACGAAGGTCTGGGAAATCGAAGACGGACGGCTGGCGCAGCATCTCGGCAACTACAGCGATGCAATGCGCCAGAAAAGTCGATTGCAATCGGTTGCGCTTCGCGATGCCTCCGTCCCGGCGAAGAACGTCACGGCCACCGCCAACGTCAACGCAAATCCCACACCTTCTCGGACCGGGGTGGAGAACGAATCGCGATTGCAGAAGCGGATGTTCTCCGTCGAGCGGGATATCGGCCGCTGCGAGGGACGGCTCAATGAGTTGAGTGACTCAATTGCAATCGCCGGTGTCGACAGTGACCATGAGGCACTTACCCAACTGGCCGTGGAGTATGCGGAAACGGAAACGCAACTGGAGGGCGCGTACGCGCAGTGGGAAGAGCTCAACACGCAGTTGGATTCGCTCACGCTGGCGACGTCAACGGGATGAAGGAGAACGAACCGTCGATTACGAACACCCGAATGAAGAAATCCCAGATCGTTGTCGGACTTACCGGACCGATCGCTTCGGGAAAGTCGACCGTCGCGACCATGCTTCGCGAACGTGGCGTCGTCGTGATCGACGCGGATCAGGTCTACCGGTCACTGGCGATGGCGGGCGGGCCATTGTGGCAACCCATCGTGACCCGATTCGGGTCCGCGATCGTTCGATCAGATGGGGAGATCGACCGGGGCGCGCTGGGCAGGCTGGTTTTTGCTGATCAGCAGGCGCTGATGGACCTCGAACATGTGACGCACCCAGTCATTGTGAAGGAGATTCGGCGCCAACTGAAAGAAACCCCGGCGCCGGTCGTCGCGATCGAGGCGGTCAAGCTCGTCCAGGCGGGCTTGCGGGCAGACATCGATCAGCTCTGGATCATCACCGCCGATCCAGCGACGCGGCTGCAGCGCCTGGTTTGCCGAACTGGTATCGAAGATGCCGAGGCGAGGATGAGGATGGCGGCCGCCTCGGATTCCAGCCTCACTCGCGTGGCCGGTGACGTCGTCATCGACAACTCCGGTCCAGTCGTTGCCACCGAGCATGCTGTCGGCGCTGCATGGGAGAAGCTCGCGTGCAAATTTCCGTTAGACCAGTTGATTGAGCGAACGAAGTCGGAAGAATTCAGGGAGGTCAGGTGAACGATCGCGTTGATATCGATGTGTATTTCGATTTTGCGTGCCCCTATGTGAACACCGCCGCGACGTGGCTGAGAGAGGTCCAGCAGCAGCTCGGGGAGGAGCGGATACGCGTCACCTGGAAGTTTTTCCCGTTGGAAGAAGTAAACGCACCGCCGGATGCCGAAACCCCGATCTGGGATCTGCCAGCCGAGCGCCGGAGTAGCGGCCGCGACAGCCTGCACGCGGCGGCCGCCGCGCGCCGTCAGGGGCCAGAGGCGTTCGATCGGTTCCACGCGGCCTTGCTGGCGCTGAAGCATGACGAAGACCAAGATCACGGAAAACGCGAGACGATCGACGAAGCCGCGGCACGGGCCGGTCTCGATGCCGCCCAATTCGCGGACGATCTTGCCGACCGTGACCTCTTGCGTGAGATTCGCGATGATTACACCACCGGCCGCGACGGTGCAGCGGTCTTCGGCACGCCAACCTTTATCTTTTCCGGCGGACAGTCAGCGTACTTGCAGCTCATGCCAGCACCGACGGCGGACGAGGCGGTGGGAGTCTGGGACGATTTTGTTCACGTCGTCCGGGACCGGCCGTATGTTCGTGAAATCAAGCGGCCGAGGAAACCCCAATAGAATCGCAAGCGCCCCGCCCAGGAAAAATGTCCGCGGAACGCATCGCCCGCATTCAGGACGGGCTGCTCACCTGGTTCGCGGTGAACGCCAGGGATCTTCCCTGGCGCCGCACTCGCGATCCCTACGCTATCCTCGTTTCGGAGGTGATGCTTCAGCAAACGCAAGTCGACCGGGTGCTGCCCTACTACTCGCGATTTCTAGAGTTGTTTCCAACTGTGGAAGCGCTGGCCCGATCGGCAACGGCGGAGGTCATTCGCATCTGGTCAGGGCTCGGTTACAACCGGCGTGCGGTGAATCTGCAACGAGCGGCAAGAGCGGTGATGGATGGCTACGGCGGCACTTTTCCAACTGACCCCAGCGAGCTGCAAAGGCTTCCGGGAATCGGGGCGTATACCGCCGGGGCCGTAGCATCTTTTGCCTACGAGCAGGATGTCTCGTTTCTCGATACCAACATGCGCCGCGTCATCAGCCGCGTCGTCTTCGGCACGGGGCCGGCAACCGAATCGGCGGTGCTCGACACCGCCAGAGAACTCCATCCTCCTGGCGAAGGGTGGGCGTGGAATCAGGCACTGATCGAGTTTGGCGCACTCCAGTGCACGGCGCGAAACCCAGCATGTATCGTCTGTCCATTGAGTGCGGATTGTTTGGCTTTCCCCGCGATTCAGTCGGTTCTCATCGCCAACCGCAACCGCAAACACGCGACCAAGGCGGAGCCCTTCGAAACCAGTAGCCGGTACTTTCGGGGGCGTATTGTCGAATTGCTACGAGTGATTCCGGAGTGCGACGTAAACGGCGTCGATCTTTCCCAATTGGGACCCCAAGTCCGCGAGGATTTTGCCGCCAAAGACGTTCCCTGGCTGCGCAATCTAGTCGATGGTCTGCAACGCGATGGTCTGGCGGTTGTCTCCGAAGAATCGCCACCGTATGACGCCGGGGAGCATCTGAAGTCAACTGGTACGCGCGTCCGGCTTCCGTGATTCGATACACACGCGGACGTGCTCGTTGAACGCCCGCGGGTTCCTAAAGGCGGCGTCGCCGACTTACACGATCTGTTCCCGCAACCATGATGAAACGTCTGCTATCGCGATCCGTTCCTGACTCATATCGTCACGATGCCGGACGGTGACGCAATGGTCGTCGATCGTGTCGAAATCGACGGTAATGCAGAATGGCGTGCCGATCTCGTCTTGCCGGCGGTAACGCTTGCCGATGTTGCCAGTTTCATCGTAATCAAGGAGCACGCCGGTCTCATCACTCAGTGTTTGATAGAGCTCCTGCGCTGGTTCAGCCAGCTCGGGTTTTTTCATCAGGGGTAACACGGCCGCCTTGAAGGGGGCGACGCGCGGATGTAAGCGGAGCACGACTCTGATATCTGGTTTTCCGTTGACATCGATGGTCTCTTCCTCGTCGTAGGCATCGATAAGGAGAATCAGACATGTCCGATCGACGCCGAACGTCGGCTCGATCACGTACGGTAGATATTTCCGGTTCTCTCCCTGATCGAAATAGTGCAAGTCCTCGCCACTGAACGCTTGATGCTGGGCGAGATCGAAATCGGTGCGATTGGCGAGTCCGTACAGTTCGCGCCAGCCCATAGAGCCAGGGAACAAATACTCGAAATCGATCGTCCGGCTCGAGTAGTGGGAAAGCTCGTCGGCATCATGCTCGCGGACGCGAAGAAATTGCTCGCCAATCCCGATCGAGCGGAGCCACTCCCACATGGCAGATAACCACACCTCGAATGTTTCGGCCGCTTCATCCGGTTTGACGAAAAACTCGATCTCCATCTGCTCGAACTCGAGCAATCGAAAGATGAAGTTTCCGGGGGTAATTTCGTTGCGAAACACCTTTCCGATCTGGGCGATACCGAATGGCACTTTGACTCGGCCGGTACTCACGATGTTCTTGAACTGGACGAACATCGCTTGCGCGGTTTCTGGTCTCAAGTAGACCTCGACGCCGGTCTCTGCCAGTGGTCCGATGGTCGTGCTGAACATCATATTGAATTGCCGCGCGTCGGTCAGGGTCGCGTTGCCGCAGACGGGGCACTTCACCCCGTTTTCCTGGAGCAGGCGCGACATCTCGGTGGGCGTTTTGCCTTCAACCTGGAGACCGAGCCGTTCCTCGATGAGATGATCGGCGCGAAATCGGCTGCGGCAGGTGCGACAATCGACAAGTGGATCATTGAAGCCGGCAACGTGCCCTGACGCCTCCCAGACGCGCGGATGCATGAGGATTCCCGCATCGAGACCGACGATGTCGCGCCGGCGATGCACAAACGTCCGCCACCAATGCTCTTTGACATTCCGCTTGAGCTCGACACCCAGCGGACCATAGTCCCAGGTATTGGCCAGACCGCCATAGATATCGGAGCCCGGAAAGACAAAACCGCGGCGCTTACATAGAGCGGCGATCTTATCCATCGTGACAAGGCGCGCTGTCTCGACTGTGGTCATGCCGCGTGCCGACTCCACTTCCTGGTTCCTGTCGCCCGGTCCCGCATCCGCCTAATCGAGATATCGTTCGCGACCGCCGTCGGCGGTACCGGTCTGAGCCCCATTTGGGGCATTGGCCAGGCGGCGATAGACCTGAGTCGTGGAGATGCTGACATGGCCGAGCAATTTCTGCACTTCGCGGAGGTCCACGCCACGGCGCAGGGCATGGGTGGCGAAGGTGGGGCGAAGCGTGTGCGGTGTGATATCCGCGATCTGGGCTTGGTTGGCATACGATTTCAGGATCAACCAGAATCCCTGGCGCGTGAGGCGGTTCCCGCGGTGATTGAGAAACAAGGCGTGTTCTTCGCGCAACACGAGCAGCGGGCGGGCATGCGACAGGTAATGGTCAATTGCCGCGACCGCGCTTTCGCGTAGCGGCACGTGACGTTCGCGGGCAGTGCGCACCGCACAGCGCATGTGTCGTTCGGGAAGATTGACGTCCACGCAGTCGAGCGCCACGAGCTCACTGACACGCATCCCAGTCGAGTACAACGTTTCGAGCATGGCCCTGTCACGAAACGTCTCCGGGCGTCGCGTGCCCGCATCGGCACCCTTGCCGGGTTGTTCCAAAAGGCGCTCGATCTCGCTCGGGGAAATCGAGCGGGGGGTGTACTTATCTACCTTTGGCGATGTCATCCGGGCCGCCGGATCACCCTGCATGGAGCCTTCGGCGAGGAGAAAATTGAAGAATGATTTGATCGCGGCCATCTTGCGCGCCACGGTGGAGGATGCGTACTTTCGGCCTCGCAGATAGAGCAGGTAATTCGTGAGATGGTCATCAGTGAGTTGATTCCATCGTTCAACGGCAACCATGCGATCGGGCGGCGGAGGGAATGCCGCGCCGTCCGCTTTGACTTCGATTTCTTCGCCGCGCAAGAACGCAAGGAATTGAGTCAAATCGTTGCGATACGCGAAAATGGTGTTGACCGAGAATCCTCGCTCGGTTTCAAGCACCCGCAAGAAACGTTCAATATCTCTTTGCATCGATTCCTCCCACATGGCGCTGGGCCAGTCCCGAAATTTTTAGGCCGCGGCCTCGATCCGCATGGCATCCAGCAACGGCGTGTAATCCAATCCGAATGCATCCGCGACTCCAGCATTGGTGACTTTGCCATGCAGCACGTTGACACCTTTGGCAAGTGCCGCATCGCGCGCGATTGCGCCGTACAGACCGAGATCGGCAAGCATGAGTCCGTAGGGCAGCGTTGCATTGGAAAGTCCGATGGTGCTGGTCCGCGGCACCGCGCCGGGCATGTTGGTGACGCAATAATGGACGACGGAATGAACAACATAGGTTGGGTCGCTGTGCGTTGTCGGGCGCGCCGTGGCGATGCACCCTCCCTGGTCGATTGCCACATCGACGACCACCGAGCCTGGTCGCATCGATGCGATCATCGCCTCCGATACGAGGCGCGGCGCTTTCGCGCCGGGCACCAGCACCGCACCGATAACGAGGTCTGCCCGCTGGACGGCGTCCGCCACGCTTTCCGTGTTGGAGGCGAGCGTGTTCATGCGCCCATGGAGCATGGTGTCAAGCTGGCGCAAGCGATCCAGGGAGCGATCGACAACCGTCACGTTGGCGCCCATGCCGAGCGCTATTTGCGCGGCGTTCGTGCCGACCACGCCCCCGCCGATGATGACGACGGTGGCCCCAGCGACCCCCGGGATGCCGGCCAGCAGCGTGCCGTTGCCACCGTGCGCTTTCTCGAGGTGATGCGCGCCGACCTGGACGGACATCCGACCGGCAACTTCACTCATTGGTGTCAAGAGGGGCAGAATGCCGTTCTCGATCTGAACCGTCTCATAGGCGACGGCAGGGACTCCTGTACGAATCAAGGTCTCCGTGAGCGGAGCGTCGGCGGCAAGGTGCAAATAGGTGAACAGGATTTGACCGGGCCGAAGGAGATCGAACTCGGTTGAGACTGGCTCTTTGACTTTCACGATCATATCGGCACGGGCGTAGACTTCATCCGCCCGCTCCACGATCTGGGCGCCGGCAGCGCGGTATTCAACGTCGGGAAATCCGCTGCCCTCGCCCGCGGATTGCTCCACCAGCACGCCATGCCCCTTGGCCGCGTACTCACGCACCCCAGCCGGAGTGGCGGCAACGCGGAATTCCTGATCCTTGACTTCTCTCGGCACGCCGACCAGCATCGAATCCTGAACCTCTGCGGGGTTGGTATTTCGGCTCGCGAATCGATCCGAGCCCAATGGTCTGAATCCCGGGAAGAACGCGAGCGAGCGCAGTCTAACATACATAATACGCGGATTCTCATAAAGGGTGTCGCTTCATACGCTCCATCCATCGGTCAACGCGGGATCACTCTTTACCGATCGAACGTTGTAGACTCGGTACCGTCGCGCGCGGGTGACGGAGCCCATTGCGAAATTGTGGTAGCCCGGAACTGGAGCCAAATCCCCCGTGTCGGAAAGTTTGATCAACGGTCTCTACATCGTGCCCATCCTTGGGGTGCTGATTCTCATCCACGAAATCGGCCATTTCATGGCCGCGCGCATGATTGGCGTTAAAGTAGAAGAGTTCGGCATTGGAATTCCGCCACGTCTCAAGGGATGGCGGCACAAGGGCGTGCTCTGGTCACTGAACTGGATCCCCTTCGGCGGATTTGTCAAAGTTCTGGGTGAAGACAGCAGATCAGGCGATCCCGAGTCGATCAACTCCAAATCTCCAGCGCAACGAGCGGTGTTCCTCGGCGCTGGGTCGTTCATGAATTTTGCGCTCGCGTTCGTGTTGATGATTCTGGTGGTCGGTGTTCAGGGTATCTCGACCTCGAATGTCTACATCGCCGACGTCGCTGCTGACTCTCCGGCAATGGCCGCTGGCTGGGAGGCGGGTGACCGCATCGTCGAAGTCGCGGGCGTCGCGATCGAGTCCTCAACTGACGTTGGAGCTCGCACCAGGGAATTCGCGGGACGACCATTGAGCGTCGTCATCGAGCGTGAAAAGACCTTCATCGAGACGTCGGTGACGCCCCGCATTGATCCACCCCCCGGCGAAGGCGCTACGGGGGTCGGCATCAACGATGCGGCGATTGCCGACGCGAAAGTGGAAACCGTTGTTGCTGACTCGCCGGCGGGTGTCGCGGGGTTCCTGCCCGATGACCGCATCGTGAGCATTGATGGTACACCGGTCAACGACTCATTTGGCTTGCAATTCGGCCTGCTGCACGCGGCGAATTCCACGGTGTCGATCGAAGTCCAGCGCGGCAATGAGCGGGTGGCGCTCCCGCTCGCTCTGCCGGCACTCGATCCAGAAGGCAACATGTTCACACAAGTCGGTCTCGACGTGCGCATAACACCGATTTTCCAGCGCGTCCCTTTGGGTTCCGTCATTCCGGTAGGCATCGCGCAGGCCTGGGAGCAGACGGGGATGATGCTCGCTGGGATTCGCGATCTGGTGACCGGGCAAGCACCGTTTAGTCAGTTGGCCGGCCCGATCGGGATGGGTCAGATCACGAGTGAAATCGTCGCCGAGAGCCCGCTGCCCCTTTGGGTCACGCTCGCGCAACTGGCGGTTTTGCTATCGCTGAACCTGGCCGTGCTCAATCTCTTGCCAATCCCGGCGCTCGACGGCGGGAGATTGTTGTTCGTCGTAATCGAAGTTCTGCGCGGCGGGAAAAAGCTCGCGCCGGAACGGGAAGGCATCGTTCACTTTGCCGGTTTGGTTTTGCTCCTTGGTTTCATGTTCGTCGTCGCATTTCTTGACATCGGCCGATTGCTGCAGGGCCGTTCGTTCCTGCCCTGAGTTGAGGGCATTGATTCCGCGCGTGACGGGCGTCTCATTGTTGCCCAAATGGCAGAGCGACGTCGTCTCGGCTGGCGAGCATTGAGGAGTTTGCCCGAATGAGTCTCATAGCGCCCCGTCGCCTGACTCGGGTTCTGCATGTCGGCGACGTGAAGGTGGGTGGCGACAATCCGATCGTGGTTCAGTCCATGACCACTTCGGATACCCGAGACCCGGCCGCCACGCTTCGCCAGATTCATGAACTGGCCAACGCTGGCTGCGAAATCGTGCGCATCGCAGTGCCGGACCGGAAGGCCGCGGCCGTCTTGCCCGAGATCGTGCCCCACTCGCCAGTGCCGCTGATTGCCGATATCCACTTCGAACATACCCTGGCGCTGAAAGCACTCGCCGCCGGAATCCATGGTCTTCGCTTGAATCCTGGCAATATTCGCAAACCGGAAGACGTGCGCGAAGTGGTCATGCTTGCCAGAGACCGGCAGGTACCTATTCGCATTGGGGTGAACTTCGGCTCGGTGGCGCCGATGCCGGAATCATTCGTTGATGAGATGGCGGAGCGACAAGCGTCGCAGATCGAGCTGCGCGCGGAATGGCTCGTGCGGTCCGCGCTTGGGCACATACGTATTCTCGAGGGGCTCGACTTCGGGCTGACCAAGGTCAGCCTCAAAGCATTCGAGCTTCCCGTTCTCTTCGAGGCCTATCGCCGCTTTGCCGCGCTCTCCAACGACTATCCGCTGCATCTCGGCGTGACCGAGGCGGGTACCCCCCGCGCCGGCAGCGTGCGCTCCGCGGCGGGAATAGGCACGCTCCTGGCACTTGGGATTGGAGACACGATCCGAGTTTCCTTGACCACCGATCCGGTCGAAGAAGTCTTCGTCGCCTACGAGATACTCAAGAGTCTCGAGCTGCGCCAGAAGGGCGCGGTCATGATTGCTTGCCCGACCTGCGGCCGCGTCGAGGTCGATTTGTTCTCGCTCGCCAACCAGGTCGACGAGTTCCTGGCGACGGTGACGGAGCCGATTCGAGTCGCGGTGATGGGATGCGTGGTCAATGGACCTGGTGAATCCCGAGATGCCGACGTCGGACTTGCCGCGGGGAACAGCAAGGGCGTCATTTTTCGCAAGGGGAAAATCGTGCGTACGGTTGCCGAGGCGGACATGCTCACCGCATTGAAGGACGAAATCCGGCTCGTGATCGACGAGCGCCAGCGCGGCGTCGTCGAAGATCCATTCGACCGGTACCAGAGCTCTCGTCCGTCGCTGCGACTGACGCCTGTCTAGCCCCACCGTTGTTCGTACCGGCGCGTATTGCAGCTACCGGCGTTGCCATCACGGCGGCATTTGCGTGCTACGCCCGCCACAGCGCGCCATTCAAACCAACGCTGGAACGCGTCGAGATCCCTCTCGCATGGCCATCGCAAAGACCGCGTCGATTGCGGGTGGGATTCGTCGCCGATACTCACGTCGGTCCGATCATCAGCGCCCAGGACGTCGGTCGGGCCTTGTCACTCTTGCACCCTGCAAATCCGGAGATCCTCCTGCTTGGGGGCGATTACCTCTGCGATTCGCCCCGCTTCATCAACGAAGCGGCCGCGGTGCTTGGCGACTTTGCCTCCTCCGTAAGGTACGGCGCCGTCGCGGTGCTCGGCAATCATGATTACTCCAACGACGGTTGCCGCGTGGCGGCGGAACTGGAGCGACGCGGGATTCGCGTTCTCCGCAACGAATCAACCCGGGTCATGACCGATGCCGGCGATCTCTGGATTGCCGGCATCGACGACGCCATTCTCGGGGCGCCAGATCCGAACCGGACCTTTGCGCAGATTCCTGAGAATGCGGCAGTCGTCGCTCTCTGGCATGAACCGGATTGGGCAGAAGAGGCCGGCGCGCGTGGGGCGCTGCTGCAACTTTCCGGGCACAGTCATGGCGGTCAGATTCGGATTCCGCTCATCGGAAACATCGCCGCACCCCCGGGCGGACGGCGCTATTTCGCGGGTCTGAATGCCGCGGTGGGTATGCCGGTTTACACCTCCCGCGGAGTGGGAATCTACCGGCCGCCGGTTCGCTTGCGCTGTCCACCCGAGGTCACGCTCGTGACGTTGCTCTGATCCGTGCAATTCATTGCTTGCCAGTGGGACGTGCCAATGCGATGCTCCGTGCGTCGGCAGGTGCGGAATGAGGGATTGCATTGACCGAGCAGAGACAACTTCGAATTGGTGTCATTGGGTGCGGGGTGGGCATGCTCCACTTACAGGGATTTGCCGGAAATCCCCGCGCTGAAGTCGTGGCGATCGCCGGCCTGGACGAAGAACGTTGCCACGAACTGGCTAAGCAGTTTGGCGTGCCGAACGTGTATCGGGACTATCAGGAGCTGATAGCCGACCCGGCGGTCGAAGCCGTCACGGTCGCGGTACCGAACATCCTCCACTTTCCGGTGGCGCTCGCCGCGCTGGAGGCCGGCAAGCACGTCATGGTGGAAAAACCATTGGCGCCGACCTCCCAAGAGGGTCAGAAAATCATCGACGCCGCGTACCGCGCGAGTCGCGTTCTGGGTGTGGTTTTCAACCGGCGCGGCCGACACGACGTTCAGATCGTCAAACGCGAAGTTGAGCGAGGGAATCTCGGCGAAATCTATCATGCGCGGGCATTCTGGATGCGACGCTCCGGAATCCCCGGTCTCGGGACCTGGTTCACGTCGAAAGAGATGGCCGGGGGCGGCCCGCTGATTGACCTGGGCGTCCATGTGATCGACATGGCCTTGTGGGTTCTTGGCAATCCAACGGCGCGTTGTGTCAGCGCGACGACCTATGCGAAGCTGGGGCCAAAAGGGCGCGGGCAGTGGCAGGGGGGCCGTTTCACGATCGCACCGGGAAAAGTGTATGAAGTGGAAGATTTTGCGACCGCGTTCATTCGATTTGACAGCGACCTGACACTGCAGGTCGATGCCGCGTGGGCCGCCTACACCGGACACGGAGACGACTTCGGCCTTTCGCTGCTCGGAGATAACGGAGGCGCCGAAATTCATGCCAAGGATTACGCGCAGACCGGAACTCTGCGGTTCTTTGGCGAAATCGACGGCATGCCGACGGTCACGGAGCCCCGGTTGCTCGAGCGGCACGGCCATGGCGAAGTGTTCCGGCAATTCATCGAAAGCGTGCTCGATGGTACGCCGATGTCTCCCTCGGGGGAAGAAGGACTCGATCGCGTTCGTCTCATCGAGGCCATCTATCGCTCGGCGGAACTGGGAAGAGAAGTCGAGGTCGGAGAACTGGATCACGGCACTCAGTCAGCGGCGGGAGAGGAAGTTCGGAGATGATGGACATTCGCGTGACCATCTGGAATGAATTTCGGCATGAGCGGGAAGAGGAACGCTATCGAGCGGTGTATCCCGCCGGAATCCATGCCGCCATCGCGGAGGGTCTCGGTGAAGAGAGTTCGTATCGGGTGCGAACCGCAACGCTTGACGAGCCAGAAAATGGTCTTCCTGAGGATGTTCTAATGGAAACCGACGTCCTGATTTGGTGGGGCCACAAGGCCCACGAAGAGGTGAGTGACGATACGGTCAACCGGGTCCATGGCCGCGTGCTCCACGGCATGGGGTTGATTGTCCTCCATTCTGGGCACTTCTCAAAGATCTTCAAGCGCCTGATGGGTACCTCCTGCAATCTGATCTGGCGGGTAGCGGATGAGACGGAGCGACTCTGGGTAGTCGCGCCAGCGCATCCGATCGCCGCGGGTCTCGACCGCTATTTCGAGATCGAGCGCGAGGAGATGTATGGGGAGTTTTTCGATGTCCCGCCCCCGGACGAACTGGTGTTCCTCTCCTGGTTCCCCGGTGGTGAAGTCTTTCGCTCGGGCTGCTGCTACACCCGTGGGTCGGGCAAGATTTTTTATTTTCGCCCTGGTCACGAGAGCTATCCGACGTTCTTCAATGCCGATGTGCGCAAGGTCATCTCGAATGCCGTGCATTGGGCGGCCCCGACTTGTGGCCCAGCCCGTGTTTTCGGCAACCAGCCTCCGGTGACAGCGGGATGATCGCACGGAGATCACTCGCGGGCGTTCCAATCAAGGGATGTCGTTCGTGACAAATCGCAAATTCGATGTGATCATCGCCGGCGGCGGCACGATGGGGACAGCTGCCGCCTGGGCATTGAGCAGGCGGGGGATCAAATCCCTCGTTCTCGAGCAGTTCGGCCACGTTCACGGCTTCGGCAGCCACAGTGGCGAAACGCGAATCATCCGGCACGCATATGCGGAATCGCCGGAGTACGTGCCGCTGGTGCTCCGCGCCGATCGCCTGTGGCAGGAATTGGAAGCCGAGACGGGCCAGCAGATTTTGGTCCGCTGCGGTGGTCTCGAATTGGCCGCGCCCGGCTTTGACCACGCCCGCTCCGCGCGCGCCAGTGCCGACGTGCATGGGCTCCCGTATGAGTGGCTGACGGCGAAAGAGGCAAACGCACGCTGGCCTGGTTTCCGGGTTCCGGATGACTGGGATGCGCTTCACAGCCCGGATAGTGGATTTCTACTGACCGAACCGGCGCTGCACGAAATGGCCACGTTGGCCAGCCGTGCGGGGGCCACGATTCTCGAACATTCTCCAGTGACGGCGTGGGGAGCGGAAACCGATCATGTCTGGGTTCAGAGCGGTGAAAACCAATACGAATCCGCCGCGCTAATCATCACCGCGGGCGCGTGGAGCGCGCGCTTGCTGGGTGATCTGGGGCTCCCGATCGAAATCCGGCGAAAGACACTCTGGTGGCAACAACTCAGCGATCCAACGCCGTATCTCCCCGACCGATTCCCCGTGTTTATTTCTGATTCGGCGGTGGGCGAAATATACGGGTTTCCGACCTTCGGCACGCCAGGTCTTAAAATCGCCAACCACGCCGGAGGCGAGCCGGTCGATCCCGATACGGTCGATCGCAGGACGTTACCGGGAGAAAACGGGGACGTTCTTCAGCTCGCCAGGCAGCTCCTGCCAGGGGTGACCGCGCCCGTGGTCCAGAGTGTGGTCTGCCTCTACGCGATGACACCTGATACCGACTTTATCGTCGATCGAGACCCACGATCGCCGCGGATCGCATTCGGCGCGGGGTTTTCCGGGCATGGATTCAAGTTTGCTCCGGCCATCGGCGAGCATCTGGCAGATTTGATTCTGGATACGAAAACCGCGCCGATCCCCCGGCTTAGCCTGTCACGGTTCGCCCTCGGCATGCTTCCCGTACACGCCGGGCGGGGGTGAGTCGCCAGGAGACGATGAGCCGAGTGCCGTTACGGCGTCTTGGGGATATGATCCTTCCGGCCAACCGCCGTTTGCGGCCTGCCATTCTTGAATGATCCTGCGCAGGATCAGGTCACTGGTCGTGAACCCCGTCGCTGCCGACTTTCGTGCGCTGCCGCTGTCCGTGATCTCACTGAGCCCTTCGCGCAAGTCCCGGATAAACGCTGTTGTTTGCTCTTCGTCGAACGCCGCGGAGAATGGAAAAATGCGCGAATCTTTCGTCTGCAGGTAGTCCACGACGCGGTCCATGAGCCAATCGTGGTATGGCCTTTCCGGTCTTATCTGCGCCATGCGGCACCTCTCGCTCGCTCAACAAGAGATGGCGACACGAGCCGGCTACGTGCCGCGGCACCATCCTCCGACATTCTATCCTGAGATGACCTTACGAAGTGGCGGGGAGATTCCGTCGTCAAGGAGCAACGCACATGCAGCGGGACGTTTCACGCGACACCAGCGAAGCCAGGCTTTCCAACGGCTTGAAGGTGCTGCTACGTGAGGATTGGACCGCGCCGATTGCGACGTTCTGGGTCTGGTATCGCGTCGGCAGCCGCAACGAGATTCCGGGCAAGACCGGAATCTCGCATTGGGTCGAACACATGCAGTTCAAGGGAACGCCGCGCCTTGGCAAGGGCCAAATCTTTGGCGACGTCTCACGCGTTGGCGGCACGCTCAACGCCCTCACCTCGCAAGACTGGACGGCGTATTTCGAGACGGTGCCCGCCGATCAGCTCGACCTTGCCCTCGCCATCGAATCCGACCGGATGCAGAACTCGATGTTCGACCCGGAGGAAGTGGAATCTGAGCGCACCGTTATTTTGTCAGAGCGACAAGGCGCAGAAAACAACCCTGGGTATGCCCTGTACGAAGAAGTGACCGCTGCCGCATTTCATGCCCACCCGTATCGGCACATGGTGATCGGGTACGAGGCGGACCTCAAAAGTATGAGCCGAGGTGATCTCTATGCGCACTATCGCCGCTTCTACCAACCAAATAACGCATTCATCGTGGCGGTCGGCGCGTTTGATACGGATGGGCTCGTGCAACGACTGGAGAATGCGTTTGGGGACATCCCTTGCGGAGACGTGGTGGCTGGCGCTCTGGGTGTGACCGAGCCACCTCAACTCGGGGAGCGGCGTGTTCTCCTGCGGAAACCGTCGGGTGCGCCACATCTCAGAATGGCCTTTCACGCACCGGCGGCCAATGATCTGGATTTCGTACCGCTGCTCGTGGTGGAAGCGGTCCTGTCGGGCGCATCGCCGATGGGATTTGGCGGTGGCGGGGCGATGGGCCGGTCGTCGCGTCTGTACCGATCGCTGGTGGCGTCTGGGCTTGCCCGCTCCGCGGAAAGCGACATGAGCATTTCGATTGATCCGAACTTGTTTCAGATTGGAGTAACGGCACTTCCCGGCGGGGAACTTGCGGCGATCGAGGATGTGCTCGACCACGAGCTCGACCGGCTACGAACGGAAGCCGTTTCGGCGGACGAACTTTCAAGGGCGCTCCGTCAACTAGAAGCCCAGTTGGTCTATTCAACCGAGGGTGTCACCAACCAGGCGTATTGGCGCGGACAATGGGACATCGTCGATGACTGGCGGCGGGCGGAGACACTTGCGAATGAAATCCGCGACGTCTGCGCGGAGGATGTCCAGCGGGTCGCGGTCCGCTATTTCTCTTCAGAGCGGCGGACGGTCGGCTGGCTGGAGCCTTCGTCAGAAGGAAGCGCGGGTGTTTCTTCAAGAAGCCGAATCACATCTGCGGGCTTCCCCAGGATTTTTGCCTGGGGGCTCGACGGTCCGCACGAATCACGAGGTGGCACTGCCGGGGAATTTCAGCGAACGGTCCTCTCCAACGGCATTCCCGTGCTCGGCCAGGATCGTCCAGGAAGCCGGTCGATCACAATGCGGGTAAGAGTTCCCGCCGGCGCCGTGATAGAACTGCCAACCGAAGGCGGTCTTGCTCACCTCACGTCTCGCGCCTTGCTTCGCGGATCTCACGGTCAGTCCTTTGAGGAAATCAGCATTCGCACTGACAAGCTGGGCAGCTCGATCAGTATTGACGCTGGCCGGGAATTTGTAGAAACGCGGGTGCGCTGTCTGCAGGACGACTTTGGGGAGATGGCGCGACTTCTGGCGCAAACATTGGTCGAGCCTGATTTTCCCAGCGAAGAGGTGGAAAAAGTCGCGGCGGAACAACTCGGGGCCATTGCCGAGTCCGACAATGACACACGCGCCACCGCGGAGCGCCTTTTACGGCGTGCGGTCTATCCCGCACCAAATCCGCTAGGTCGCCGCATACTCGGTGACGTCGCATCGGTCAAAGACTTCAATCGAAACAGCGTTGCGGCGTACCATGATCGTGAGTTTTCGGCGGCAGGTGTTTCCATAGCGGTCGTCGGCGGATTCGGCGGCTTCGATCGGGCCGTTGGCGTCATTGCCGACGCAGTCGGGTCATGGGCGGGCAGCCAAACGAGCAAGATGCGAACTGCGAACAGGTTTTCGCTCGTCAACGACACAGTTGTGGATCACAGCAAGACTATTCCCGGAAAGAGTCAAGCGGATATCGCGGCGGGGATCGCGACGGTAGCGCGAGGGCACCCAGACTACTATGCGCTCGATATCGCGAACCTGATTTTTGGCCGGCTGGGACTGATGGGTCGATTGGGATCAGAAATCCGGGATCGACAGGGTCTCGCCTACTACGCTTTCAGCCAAATAGAGCCACGCGTTGATGGATCGCTGTGGATCGCCCGCGCCGGCGTCGACCCCGCCAACATCGAGCGCGCGGTCGCCGCGCTCGGCGGGGAGATCAAGCGATTGCGTGCTGAGCTCGTGTCCGAAAACGAGTTGAACGATGCAAAAGCGTATTCGGTCGGTGCGCTTCCGCTGGCGCTGGAGTCTCATGACGGCGTGGCATCGACGCTGCTCAGTATCGAGCAATTTGGGCTCGGCCTGGACTTCCTCGCCCGCTACCCGAAAATCATCGGACAGATCACGCGGGAGCAGGTCCAGGAGGCCGTCGTGAAATACCTAGATCCGGGCAGACTCGCCGTCGGGACCGCGAAACCATCCTAGAACTCGAGCAGAGACACCCGGCCGTTCAGGTTCAGGGCTAGAGTACGGCGCCCGCCCTTTCCGGAAGCGGTTTGAGATAAATCAGGAATTCGTTCTGACCCGCGCGTAGCACGCGGTTGATGGTATAGCGCGTGTTCTGGCTGCGGTCCTGGTAGACCGCGCCTGGTTTGTATCGTCCCAGACGCATTTCCCGCGCGGTTTTCGCCACGATCTCGTACGTTGTCTTGTTGCAGGCCGCGCAAACGACGTATTGATCGACCTCGTCTGTCGGACCGACGTAACCACGTTGGACAAACCGTACTTCAGGGGAATCGCACCACGGGCACAAACGGCCGGTGAGGTCGTTCCGCTCCTTGTCATCCACGCCCAACTCCGGATGCCGATCGTCTCCCGCGATGATTGTACCAATCACCGCGCGTTGGTGGTCGAACCGCTCCAGAGACACTGCCGCGGATTCCAGTCTGGCAAGCAGCCCAGCACTCAAGAGCGCATAATAAACATGGCTGGAGTGCACGCTGCCGTCGCGCCGGATCCCGGTCGCACGATTCGCGCGGTAAGGAGGGACCATGTCCGATCGCGCTCCCACGGCATCCTCAGCTTTAGATGGATCGCCTCTCCAGAATCACGACGGGCTCGAGATTTCTAGTCCGCTCATCATCGCGTCCAATCGAGGACCGGTTACGTTTTCCCGTCGCGCCAACGGGACTTTTGACGCGCGTAAAGGGAGTGGCGGGGTGGTGACGGCAGTCAGCGCGATTGCCCGGGATCGGCGGCCGATCTGGATTGCCGCGGCAATGACCGATGGCGACCGATTGCGCGCGGAGCAAGCCGAGAAATCGGGACAACACTTGATCGAGTTCGGCGATCCGGCGGAGTTTCGGCTCCGCTTCGTCGTGCCATCGCCCGACTGTTACCACCAGTATTACAACGTCATCAGCAATCCATTGCTCTGGTTCTTGCAACACTATCTGTGGGACACCCCGCGCACTCCCGACATTACCAAAGACATCTGGGATGCCTGGAGAAGTGGCTACGTCACCGTCAATCGGATGTTTGCGGACGAGATCATCGCCGCCATCGATGCCGTGAGCGGCGAACCGCTGATCATGCTGCAGGACTACCATCTGTATCTGTGCGCGGGATTTGTCCGCGAACGTCATCCCACCGCGCGCTTGCAGCAATTCGTGCACATCCCCTGGCCCGACCCCGACTATTGGCGGTTATTGCCACTCGAGATGCGGCGCTCCATTTGTGAAGGGATGCTGGGCAACGACATCGTGGGGTTCCAGACACCCGAACATGGCCGGTCTTTTATGTACACCTGTCAGGCGTACGTCCCGGATGTCGATATCGATTACCTGGCCTCATCGATTGTCTGGCAAGGCCGGCGGATTCAGGTCCGGGCCTATCCCATCTCCATAGATGCGACGGCGGTACGGCGCATGGCGTATTCCAAAGACGCCCGGTCGCACGACCGTTACCTTCCCAACCACTGGAACGAGTTCACAGTGTTACGTGTCGATCGGGCCGAGCCCAGCAAGAATATCGTCCGCGGGTTTGCCGCGTTCGACCGCTTTCTCGAGGCTCACCAGGATTTTCAGGGCCGCGTGAACTTCGTGGCGATTACCGTTCCCTCCCGGATGGACGTGGTCGAGTATCAGGACTACCTGGACGATGTCAGCGCGGTCGTGGGCCGGATCAACGCGAAGTACGCGAACGTCGAGACCGGATGGCAGCCGATCCATCTCATCATGGGCGAAAACTACCCGCGGGCATTGGCGGCGATGAAGTGGTACGACGTACTTCTGGTGAATTCGATCATTGACGGGATGAATCTGGTCGCCAAAGAAGGGGCGTTGCTCAACGAGCGCAACGGCGTGCTCATCCTGTCCGAAGGCGCCGGGGCGGTGAGTCAACTAGGCGAGAATGCGATCATTATTGGACCTACGGATGTCGAAGGAACCGCGGACGCGATCTATCAAGCTCTGACCATGCCGCTCGCGGAACGACGGCGACGGGCCGAGGGCCTGCGCCGTTCGGTCGAAAACGACGACGTTACGAACTGGTTTGAGAATCAGGTTGCCGACATGTTGGCGTACGGCGCTGATGCGGATGGAATCGAACCGGAATTGGAAGAAGAGGCGCCGCTGCCATCGAACATTGTTTCGATGACCGGTGCTGAACGAGTGTCCATCACCAGGGCATGAGGTCGAGGACTTTCAATCCATCACTGTTGGTCACTCCCCAAGAAATGCCAGGGTTTCAGCGAGCGTCGGTGAGGCGTCGTGGGCGCCACGGCGGCCGACCGCCAACGCGCCCACGGCATTCCCGATGACCACGGCGCGTTCCATCTCGTCGCCGCGCGCGAGGGCGGCCGCTATCGCGCCGGCGAAAGCATCTCCAGCCCCGATCGTGTCTACGACGGGAACGACGTGTCCGGGAACGCGTAACCCGGCGGAAACTCCGGCATAGACCGTTCCATCACGGCCCAAGGTCACGATGACGACTGGAACATCCAGCCGGCGCCTGAGGCGAATGGCGAGTTGCATCCCATCCTCCGGCTGATCCGACCGTTCTCCAGTTAGCACTTGAGCCTCGTGATGATTGACGATGACCGCATGCACGTGTCGCCAAATTGTCCCGGTCATGGCTTCGCGCAAGAGTGGCGCGGGGGAGGCATTCAGTATGACCCTCGCCCCTGACTGGGAAGCAAGTTGAGCGGCCGCGGCGGAAGATTCGACGCCAATTTCGAACTGAAGCAACACAACCGCGCAGGTACGCACGGCGGCGTGAGCTAGTGCCAGGCGCGCAACCGTCATCGTCTTGCTTGCACCAGGAACGATGATCGATGAGTACTCGCCATCGGCGCCCATGAGTACTGGGC
>JACCXM010000143.1 GCA_013697005.1 Chloroflexia bacterium
GCCAGGCACGCGGCGCGTTCCTGGCGACCGGCGTTCGCGACCCGCGGCTGGGCTGTGGCCCATGCCGCCGCGGGGACCGCTCACCTGGCCGGCGCGGGCCGCGCGCGGAGTGGGCTGCGACGCCATCCCCTTGGCGGTGACGCGCACCAGGGCCTCGTCCCCTTCTTCCGGGCCGGCGTCGGAGAGAATCTCGATATCGACGTCTGACTCGGCGAGGGCCAATTGCTCGAGCGCCAGGCGCACCGCCTCTTCCACGGAGTAGGCCTGAATCTCGACGCTGGTCATTCTCCGCTGATCCATCGGGTACCCTCGATTACGCGCTAGCGGCTTCGTTCCTCGTCCGGGGGTGAGGCTGGTTTTGCCTTGCGCGGCACGATCACCGCGCCGGACGGAACACTCGTCGCCACGCCGCCATTCTCGCGGCCAGATGAAGCCGCTGTGGCGGCGGGCGACGCCTGCGTCGCCCCTACAGACCGTCGCGACTTCTTGGTCTTGCCGTTGCGGGAGCGGTTCCGGGTTCCGTTGCCGGTGGTTCTGGTGACCGCCGCCGTCTCGACCTCGATCGCCGTGGTGTCGACGACGGCGTTGGCCGCGCTCGCGGGCTTCGTTCCGGCGCGTTCCATCGCCTGTTTCTGGGCCTCATCCATCTTGCGCTGGAGCCAACCCATGGGACCTGGCGCCAGGACCGGCTCGCCACCACTGACGACGACGACCTCATCCAGATCACGCGGGGCGCGGTAGCCCAGCCGTCGATGCTCGGGCAGCTCCGGCAGGAAGGGAGCCCATTCGATGAGTTTTCCCCAACCGGTGATGAACCACTGCTGGATGACACTGTAGACGCTCTGCGTGGCCCAGTAGAGCACCGGACCGGCGGCAAAGGTCCAGCCGAAGAAGATGACGGTCAGTGGCATGATGTTCATGACCGAGTTCATCATCGCCTGCTGCGGATCGGACGATTTCGGTTGGTTCGCGGGGCGCATCATCTGCGTCTGCGCAAACTGAAAGATCGCGGCCAGAATCGGCAGGAGATGCCAGGGATCGGGCTGGGAGAGACTGGGCAACCACCAGAATCCTTGATCCCAGAGACCGGCGCCAGAGGTGGAGAGGCGCATGATCGCGTTGTAGAGCCCGAGGAAGATGGGAAGCTGGATCAGCATCGGCAAGCAGCCGGCCACGGGATTGACGTGGTATTGCTGATAGAGCGCCATCGTCTCCTGGGATAAGCGCTGGCGGTCACTGCCGTGCTTTTTCTGGAGCTCCTTGATCTTCGGTTGCAGCTCCTGCATCGCCTTCGAGGAGCGCAGCGCCTTCACCGTCAAGGGCATCATCAGGGTCTTGACGATGATGGTGAAGGCGATGATGCCGATCCCCGCGTTGGAGAAGAGCGAGGTCAGGCTATCCAACGACCAGACGAGAAAATCGACGTACTGATTCCAGATCGGAATATTGATATCCATCGAACGATTTAACTCTCCTCCGCGCGGGGCGGGGTGGCACAATGCGTGGCCGCTGCCGGGCGCGGACCGTCTCGCCGGTGCGGGACGCGCCGGTCAGGCGGCGCCACGCATCTTCTCCGGAACCGGGTCGTACCCGCTGCCACCGAATGGGTTACAACGCAGAATACGCCAGATGGCCAGCCGGCCGCCGGCAAGGATACCGTACTGCGCCACGGCCTCATACCCATATTCCGAGCAACTGGGAACGAACCGGCAGGAGGGCGGCAGGAGTGGCGAGATCGCCTGCCGGTAGAGCCCGATCAACAGCAGCGCCAGCCACGCGGCCGGGCTCGGCGCCGTGCGGGGCAGGAGCGGTGGCGCGCCCCAATCCGTCCCACTGGGCGCCGGATGGTTGTGGCGTGGCCGCGAGGCAGTCATGGTGTGCGCTCGATGGCCGCCGCGGCGGTGGCGTTGGTCCGCTCGGGCACGTGCAGGAGATTGGCCCGGTGCAGCATGCGGGTCAGCAATTCCCGCGCCGCGGCTGATCCGGGGAGCTCGTCGGTCGTGCCGCGGATGATGATGACGAGGTCGTACCCCGCGCGCAACTCGGGGTGCAAGCCACGCAATGCTTCCCGCGTGATGCGCTTCAGCCGGTTGCGCTGCACGGAGCCGCCACTCTTGCGGCCGGCGATGACACCATAGCGGTTGGCCGGTGGCCGCGAGGCATTGGGGAGCACGCGCAGCACCAGGGGACCGTCGGCAACGGCGCGCCCCCGCGAACGGGTCTTGCGCACGTCGCCACCGCGTCGCAGGCGGAGTCGTCGTTCCACATTCCCTAGCGGTTCTGCGTGAACTTGTTCTCTTCGGCGACGGTCAGGGCGTGACGACCCTTGCGCCGTCGCCGCGCGAGTACGGCGCGGCCACCGCGATCGGCCATGCGGGCCAGAAAACCGAATTTGCGAATGCGCTTGATGCGCTTTGGTTGATAGGTTCGCTTCGGCACAGCCGATTACCCTTTCCAGCTCGTGAAGATTGCTCAAATGCCCACGCGTCGGGGCGACGCCCGCGTCGCCCGTGTCCGGGATGCCCGGCCCCTTGGCGTTATCCGATCTCATGACCGGCGCGGTGATACCCAGACCATTCATGGACGAATAACGAAGGCACGCGAAAAAGCGTTCCGGCATGACAGCCGTCGCTAGACCGCCGGTTCGGAACCCGCGGAGTATAGGGGTTGGCGCTGATTCTGGTCAAAAACGCTGACTTGGCAACGTCTCCCGCCATAAAATGAAGCCTCCCGCACGCATGGGAGCGCGAGATGCCACGGATTACCGTCGCGGACTTCGAGATAACCCCAACCGCCGCGTCGAAGTTTTGGTCGCATGGCATTGATGCGGAGCACGTCTCCGCGGTCCTCGATCATCCGCGAATAGTCATCCACAATCGCAGGGGGCGCGCCGCGCCATACGTTCCCCTCGGTCGTGACGAATAAGGACGCTGTCTAGCGATTCCGAGAATGCCGGCCGATGAACCACGGACTTGGCGGCCAGTGACGGCGTGGTATTGCAAAGCGAGTGAAGCCGCCAAGTTGCGGTAACGGAGAGTCATCATGAACGAGAAAATCCGCTACGAGTCGATCCAGGAACCACGTGACGATGAAGAGCGGGAACTGATGAACCCCGGCAATTGGGACTGGGAGCACCCCATCGAGGGTGTGACCGTCCATGAGCCGAGTGTCACCATTCGCTTTACCCGCCAGGAATACATGGCGCTCTGGCGCTCTGCGCCGGCGCAGGGTCTTTCCACCATGGAATTCACCAAGCAAGCCGCGCTCGCCCTTCGCCCCCAGGAGGCGTCGCGCTAGCAGTCCCCCGCGTCTACCATTCCGCGGTGCGGTCCACGATCACGTCCGATGACTCCACGGAATTGGTGAAATCCGCGACTGGCGGGATGCGCCACCGCGGCGCGCTCGCATGCGTATCACCACGAATGAATCACGAGCGCCATGCAGACCGGTGACCGGCTTGCCCTGCTTTTGCTGGGGGCGCTGTGGGGCGGCGGATTTCTCTTCGTGCGGATTGCTGTGCCCGATTTCGGCCCCTTCGCCCTGGTCAATTTGCGGGTGCTCCTCGCCGGTGTGCTGATGCTGGCGTGGGCCGCCGCGCGCGGGGGTGTGCCGCCCTTCTGGCTGCGCTGGCGCGACTACCTGATCCTCAGCGCGCTCAATGTGGCGGCGCCTTTTACGCTCTCCGCCTGGGCCGTGATCACCGTACCGGCCTCGCTGGCGGCGATCGTCATGGCCACCATTCCGTTCTTTACGGCGGTGCTCATGGCGCTTCGCCTGCGGGTTTGGCCCACCGCGCGCCAGATTCTGGGGTTGCTCGTGGGGTTCGCCGGGGTGGCGATCCTCACCGGCCTGGGACCGATCCCGCTGACCCCGGCCGTGCTCGCTTCGATCGCGGCGCTGCTGGCATCCGCGTTTTTCTACGCCCTGGGTGGGATTTTCACCGCTCGCCGCTTTGCCGGTGTGTCCCCCGTGGAATCGACAATCGGTCAGCAGTTCGGGGCGTTTGTCCTGCTCGTGCCGTTCGCGCTCGCCGTGCCCCCGCGGGAGGCGCCATCGACCCCCGCGATCGCCTCGCTGCTGTTGCTCGCGCTGCTGGGCACGGTCGTGGCGTATCTCCTCTTTTTCCGGTTGATCTCCTCGGTGGGACCGACGCGGACGGCCACGGTGGCCTACTTGATCCCGCTCTTCGGTACGGCCTGGGGAGCATTGCTGCTCGGTGAGCCGGTAGGGCCCGCCACCGTGCTGGGCATGGCCACGATCCTCGCCGGCGTGGTGCTGGTGACGGGAATGCGTCTGGCGATTCCTGGGCGGCGTTTCGTGCCGGTGAACAGTCGAGAAGCCGGAGGTCGGAGGTCGGACGTCGGACGCCCGACGTAGCTCGAAACACCGAGACATACCGGTTTGCCACCTGCGCGTGCGACAATAACCAACTGCCCGCCCGTGGCAATCATGAGCTATCAGGTGCGTATGCCTGAGGAGACGATCATGCATTTTCGTGATACCGCTCCGCGGCCGACCCGGCGCGACGTGTTGGCTGGCGCGCTCGTCGCCGGACTCGTCGTTCCTCGCTCCGTGTTCGCGCAGGACGCGACCCCCGCCGCGCCGGATCAGGCCACGCCCGCCGCGCTGACGGAGGCGATCACCTCGCAAACACGGGAGGAGTTCCGGGCCGAGGTCGAAGAGGAGCTCGCCTACTCTGATGCCGCCACCCCTGGCGGCAGCTTCATCGACTCCAATGTCAACGACATCCAGACCATCCACCCCCTGCTCGCCGAAGATGCGGCGTCCCTCTCCGTCGTCGGGCGCCTCTACGACCAGCTTGTCGGCGGCGACGTCCGCACCGGCGGACCCGCCCCCAATGGACTCGCCGATTATTGGGAGATCGCCCCGGACGGGCGGACCTATACTTTCCATCTCAATCAGAACGCGAAATGGCACGACGGGGTCGATGTCACCGCCGACGATGTCCAGTTTTCCTTCGACAGTTTGGCCAACCTGGAAGTCGGCTCGGCTTACAGTCAGAGCTTCATCGATGCCGCCGAATCGTGGCGGGTGATCGACGAGCACACCTTCGAAGTCGTGGCCACGGAGCCGCGCTACACGTTTCTCTACGATCTCGTCACCTGGATCATCCCCAAGCACATCTGGGAGAACGTTCCCGTCGCCGACTGGCGGACGGACGGCGGCGCCACCGGGACCGATCCCGCGCGCGTCGTCGGTTCCGCCGCCTGGAGATTCCAGGAGTGGGTGCAGGGCGACAGTATTACGCTGATCCGCAATGACGACTACTACGACAAGGTGCCTTATCTCGATACCTACGTGCTGCGCATCTGGCCGGACCAGACCGCTGTCACCAATGCCCTCCTCAATGGTGAGATCGACGCCACCGGTCTGCCCCCGGCGGACGTCGAGACGGTCAAGGCCACCGAGGGGCTGACGGTCGTCACCTATCCGACCCGGGGTTTCTCCTTCTATATGACCAATCTCGACCCGGCAAAGTCCGAGTTCTTTGTCGATCAGCGGGTGCGGCAGGCGCTCTTCTATGGGATCGATCGCGAGTCGATCGTTACCGACATCCTGCTCGGCTACGCCGAGGTGGCGCAAGGCACGCAGCCGGTCATCTCGTATGCCTACGACCCAAGCAGCATCGAGACGAACTACACCTTCGATCTGGAAAAGGCAAAGACGCTGCTGGCCGACGCCGGATGGACCGATACCGACGGCGATGGCATCATCGAAAAGGACGGCAAACCGTTTGCGTTCGAGCTGATCTATGGCTCCGGTTCACCGACCAGCGATCAGATCGTCGCTTACCTGCAGGACGCCTGGCTCGATATCGGCGTCGATGCCACGCCGCGCTCACTGGAGTTCTCCGCTCTGGTCGATCTGCTCACCAGCGATCACACCTTCGATATGGCACTGCTGGGTTTCAATTGGGACGCCACCTTCATTCAGGACCGCATGTTCTCCTGCGCTCAATACGAAGGCGGCTTCAACATGGTCAAGTATTGCAACGAAGATGTCGACGCGCTGAACGAGGAAGCCACCCGCACCTTTGATGAAGAAGCGCGAAGGGACTTGATCATCGAGGCGACCAATATCGTCAACGAAGAGCTACCGGTGGCGGTCATGCACTTCAGCAAGGCCAACATCGGCTACCGCGACGACCTGCAGAACTTCAAGCCCAGCTCCTGGGGCGTCGATCTCAACTACGTCTGGATTCAGGAGTAGACGAACGAGAAAGCCCCTCTGCCGGCTCGACGGGAGCGGTGTTGGGGTGAGGGTTTCCGCGGAGGGCGCCGATGCCACGATCCGGTCACACCGTCTCGCACCGCGCCGGCGCGATCGCGGCCACGGAGTCGTTACGCCTCTTCTGGGCATTTCTCCAGGAGATCGACTACGTCGGCCGCCGCGGTGAATCCGAGCTGCTCGATTTCACCTTCGGCGATCCCCGCGAGATGTCGCCCGCGCCGTACGTCGCCGCGCTGCACGACGCGATCGTGCCCCGCAACGAAAGCTGGTTCGCCTACACCCTCTACGAACCAGAGGCGCAGGCAGCCGCGGCCGCGGGGTTGCGGCGGCTGACCGGTCTTCCCTTCGCCCCGGAGGACATGCTGCTGACCACCGGCGGCTTTGCCGCGCTGTCGCTGGGGATGAAGGTCGTCGCCGAGCCCGGTGATGAGGTGCTTTTCAGCCTGCCTCCCTGGTTTTGTTATGAGCCCATCGCCATCGAGGCCGGACTGGTTCCGGTCAAGGTGCGCATCGACCCCGAAACGCTGGGGCTCGATATCGAGGCCATCGCCGCGGCCATCACGCCGCGCACCCGGATCGTGATCGTCAATTCGCCCAACAATCCCACCGGCCGCATCTACGAACCGGAGCTGCTGATGCGTCTCGCCGCCGTGCTGGAGGAGGCGTCGACACGCAACGGGCGGCGCATCTTCATTCTCTCCGACGAGCCGTACAACCGGATCGTTTTCAGTGGCGAGCGGTTTTGCACCCCGGCCGAGTTCTATGCGCACACCCTGATTGCCTATAGCTATGGCAAGACGCTGCTCGCGCCGGGACAGCGCATCGGGTACCTGGCGCTGCCGCCCGCCTTGCCCGAGCGGGAGGCGCTGCGTGAAGCGGTGCAGATTCTGCAGTTCGCGGTCGGTTTTGCCTTCCCCAATGCGGTGATGCAGCACGCGCTGCCGGAGCTGGAAACGCAATCGATCGACATCGCGCGGCTGGAGCGGCGGCGCGACATGATGGTCGATGCCCTCACCGGAATGGGTTATCAGGTGCATCGCCCGCAGGGGACGTTCTATCTCTTCCCGCGCTCACCGCTCCCCGACGACGCGGCGTTTGCGCGGTCGCTTGCCGGGCGCAATGTGCTCGTCGTACCGGGGGCGGTGTTCGAGACCCCCGGGTTCTTCCGCATCTCCCTCACCGCGACCGACGAGATGTGCCAGCAAGCGCTCCCCGCGTTCGCCGCGGCCATCGGCTAAACCGTCGCGGGCAACACGATCTTTGGCAGCGGTCGTGCCCCAGCGCTCGTTCTCCCCGCTCCCGGCTCGATCTCAGCGGCGCTGGTCAGCCGCGGCCAGAGATCGGAGTGGACCAGCAAGGTGTAGGCGACGAACGCCCGCGCCAGGTCCAGGACATCCGCCAGATTCGCCGCGGGCTGGTCCATGGCGTAGTGGCGGTTGCTGCACAGAATCCCGAGCAGGGCGACATTGGGGGTCACAGCCACGGCGTTGATGTCTTCCCCGCGCGCGACGTAGCCGCCCCAGTTTTCATGGAGTCTCGTCCCCCGCGGGCGCAACGCCGCCGCAAGATGCGCTTGCAAGGCATAGAGGTGCGGCGGGGTGACGCCACCACGGCCATTGCTCGAACGCTCGGCGAAAACTGCCCCGTCCCCAGGGTGCAAATGTCGTGGTCCCGGTCCATGATTGGTCGCCTCCGCCTCATGCACATCGGAGGCGATCACCAGGTCTGGTGGTGGGAAGCTGTCGATGAGCCGTCGTCCGCCGCGCCCGAACGACTGATTGGCGTTCCCCGCCGGGCCCTCCTCCTCGTCGGTAAACCCAAAAAGTACCTCCACTGGCTCATGGTGAAGCACTCCCGCGGCCAATAGCATTGCGGTGCAGGCCAGGCTATCGTCGAGATAACCGCGCAGACCGTTCGTCTCTCGGTCCCAGACGAGGTGTGAGTCGTAGACAACGCGCGTTCCGGCGCCGAGCGGACCGCCGTTCTCCACGACGAAGGTGACCGATTCTCCGTCGACCTCGATCGCGCCCCGCGCCTGTACCACCAGCGCACCCGCGCGCAGGTCGTGAATGAGCGCGACGGCCGGACGGCAACCGTCGTGCTGCATGTGATAACAGAGTGGCATTAGCGGGTAGCGATCCCCATCGCCCGGATCGACGAGGTAGGAAATTTGATCGAGGTGGGCCAGCAGCCAGACTCGCTTGCGTTTCGGCTCGCGGCCGAGGAGCAGCGCGGCGTTACCACTGCCTTCGTAGTTGCTGTCCCAGATCAGCCGCGATGTGCCGAGTAATCCATCGTCCCGCAACAGACGCGCGATGACGGGCGCCCGGGTCCACCGTGCGGTCTGCGATGGCGCCAGGATGGACTCGATCGTCGAAAGGTAGTGTCCGGCGCGGTCGAGGGTGATCCAATCGGTCAACCGGTCGGCCAGACCTGGCTGGGCATCAACCATCTGCCCAATCTCGGCAACGATCGTATGGTCGATCGCGTTCATGAGTCTGGATCTCCGCATCGTACACGCCCGCGCAGTGCCGTGAGGCGTCGCGTCACCTCGGCCGGATCGGGGTCTATCCCGGCCAGGGCGCCGTAGTCCTGAATCGCGAAAGAGGCGGAGATTGTGCCGCGCAGCCCCGCCTCCAGCGCGTCGCCGGTCTCGACCATCCCGGTCAGAAACCCGCCGCAGTAGGCATCACCGGCACCGATCGTGTCGATTGGCCTCACGGGAACCGCCGGTATCTCCCAGAAAACATCGCGCCCGCGGTCGTAGATCAGCGAGCCGAGACCGCCCCGCTTGACCGCCACGACATGCGGTCCCGCGGCCGCCAACCGGCGCAGCGTTGCCGCGAGATCGTCCAGACCCCACAGGGCTTCGACCTCCTTGTCACTGGGCAGGAAGGCGTCGATATCCGCCAGGAACGAGGGGTCGCTATAGGGTGTGGGGTCGAAAAAGGACTCGGTCCAGATGTCCACCGTGATCACCGCCCCCGGCGCCCGCCGCCGGATTTCTGCGGCGATGCCGCGCTGCGTCTCCGGCAGCGACGGCGCCACGTGGAAGCCGGCCGCCGCGGCGTACGCTTCTGGAAGCGGACCACGATCGGCGTCCAGCGCCGCGACACTGGGCGATGCCAGCTTGGGAAGCTGCTGCTTGCGCCGCTCCGCTTCTTCGAGCAGCCACAGCCGGAGACTGTGCGGGGGACCGTCAGTGACACCCCTGAGGTCGATGCCCGCCGCCGCGATCTGCTGCAACAAGTGCACCGGGTAGTCTCCTCCCGCGCAGGCGTGGAGACCCACGGCAGACCCCCAGACGAGCGCACCAACGGCGGCATAGAGCGCTCCCCCGCCGAGCGTGTCGCGCACAACCCGGCCGTCTGCGAGCACCAGATCGTCGAGGGTGAGGTACCCGGTGGTGACGAGATCGACCATGGCGCCCTTGGCTAACCGCGGCGCCCGCGGCCCACGATGAGCACGGCGAGAATAATGAGCGCTCCTTTCGCCAGTGGTTGAGCAAAGGGGCTGACCCCCATGAGATTGAGGACGTTGCTCAAGATACCGATGATCAACGCCCCGAAAAAGGTGCCGATCACCCCGCCCTGCCCGCCAAAGAGCGAGGTGCCACCCACCACGACGGCGGCAATGGCGTCCAACTCGTACCCTTCGCCGGCGATCGGTGGCGCCGAGGCGAACTGCGAGCAATACATGATGGCGCCGATCCCCGCCGTGAATCCGGAGATGACGTAAACCGATGTTTTGACCCGACCCACCTCGATACCGCTGAGGCGAGCCGCCTCTTCGTTGCTGCCAATGGCGTAGACGGCGCGGCCGAACGGGGTGTAGCGCAGAACGAGCGCCGCCACGATCAGGATGGCGATGAAGATGATGGAGGGAATGGGAACCTTCCACAGATAGCCAATACCGAGCGTCAAAAAGGTTCGGTCGAGCACGGGTATGGGCTCGCCACCGGTGTAGAGGAAGGCGAGACTGCGCGCGATCCCCAACATGCCGAGGGTCATTACGAACGGCTGCACGCGCCCCAGCGTCACGCCGAGACCATTGCCCAGACCGACCGCCATGCCGGCGAGCACGGCGGCCAGCATGGCGAGCGCGATATTGCCAGTACTTTCCAGCGTGCCGGCGAGCATGACGGCGCTGAGGGCGAGTGTGGCGCCTACCGAGAGATCGATCCCGGCGGTGAGTATGACGAAGGTCATACCGATGCCGAGAACCCCGACGATCGCTGTCTGGCGCAGCACGTTCATGAGATTGACCGGGCTAAGGAAACGAGGAGAGAGCAGCGCCGCGACGACGATGAGCACAATCAGGGCGATGAAGGTCCCGTAGCGGGTCAGCATCTCGCGGACGTCCAGGCGCTGCCGATCCCCGCCGGCCGCGCGCTCAACCGGTAGCGACTGCTGCAGTCCCATCGCTCCGTCCTCCCATCAGCATGGCGTCGACTACCTCCTCCTCACGAAGATGCGATCCCGCAAACTCGCCGGCAAGGCGACCTTCGCGCATGACCAGGATGCGCGGGCAAATGGCGAACAGCTCCTTCAGCTCGGAGGAGACGATCAGCACCGCCGCCCCGCTCGCGGCGAGGGCATGGATCAGTCGGTAAATCTCCTCCTTGGCGCCGACGTCGACCCCCCGCGTCGGTTCGTCGAAAAGCAGGATGCCGCACTGGCGCGCCAGCCAGCGGGCGAGCACGACCTTCTGCTGATTGCCGCCGCTGAGGGTCTCCACAGACTGACCCGAACCACGGGCGACGATCTGCAACTCCCCCATCAGCGCGCGCACTGCGCGCTCCTCCTGGGCCGGGCGCAGAATGCCGAAGCGGGTAAAGCGGCGCAGACTGGCAAGGCTGACATTCTCGCGCAAGGCGCGGCCAAGAAGCAGGCCCTGCAGCTTACGGTCTTCCGGTAAGAGACCGAGACCATGACGTAACGCCTGCACTGGGGAGCGCAAGCGAACGGGCACACCATCGACCTCGATCTCGCCCGTCTCCGGCTGATCGGCTCCAAAGATGGCCCGCAACAGCTCGGTTCGTCCCGAACCAACGATCCCGGCGATACCGACGATTTCGCCGGCCCGCAGTGATAGCGAGATATCCTGAAATGCGTCCTTGCGGCCAAGACCACGCACCTCGAGCCGCACCGGCGCGGCGATATCCGTTTCCGCACCGCCGATCACCCCCAGATCGCGCCCGGTCATGGCGCGCACCAGACCCTGCATCGTGACTTCGCCGATCGGCCAATGCCCAACGAGCCGGCCATCTTTGAGCACGCTCACCCGGTCGGCGATCGCGAATACTTCTTCCAGTCGGTGGGAGATATAGACCAGAGCGACACCTTGCTCGCGCAACAGGCGCATGACGCCAAACAGGTGCTCCAGGTCGCGCTGTCCGAGCGCGGCCGAGGGTTCATCAAGCACCAGGATGCGCGAGTCGCGGGAAAGCGCTTTGGCGATCTCGACGAGCTGTTGCTGGGCGGTGCTGAGCCGCCCCACAAGGGTGGTGGGGGCAAGCGTGACGCCGAGTTGCGCCAATACCCCGGCCACGCGCCGGTTGGCCGCGGGCCAGTCGATCCCAAGACCTGCCGCGCGCGGCAGATGCCCCATCAGCACGTTCTCCGCGACCGACAAGTGGGGGCAGAGAACGAGCTCCTGGTAGATGACGGCGATCCCCGCCGCGAGCGCGTCCGCCGGCGAGTGAAAATCGACCGAGGCGCCATTGAGCAGTATCGTCCCCCGGTCCTTCCCCAGGGCTCCACCCAGGATCTTGATCAGGGTCGATTTGCCCGCGCCATTTTCGCCCAGGAGCGCGTGGACCTCGCCCGCGCGCAGCGAGAAATCGACCCCGTCCACGGCGGTCACCCCAGGAAAGCGGCGAGTAATACCCACCACCTCCAGCAGCGGTGAGTTGCGGTTCATGGCGCGAGCTCCGGCTGGCGCGGGAGCGCGTTTGGCCGCCGCGCTCCCCGCGCATCTACTCGGTGCAGGGATCTTCGGGCGGTGCGAAATCGCCCCACCCCTTGCCGAGCCACTCATCGACGTTCTCGGCGGTGACCACCGGCAAATCGGGTAGCCGGTAGAGCTTGCCCTCGAACTCGTAATCCTGGAGGTCGGGAATTTCCATTCCCTGCAATGCCATGAGGGCGGCGCGCACCCCGACGTCGCCGATGAACGGGCTGTAGTTGCCGTCGGCCGCGAAGAGACCATCCTTCACCGACTGGAAGCCCGCGTTCGAGGCGTCATGGGTGAATTGGAGGATGTTGTCGGCGCAGCGCCCGGCGCGGGCAATGGAAAACTGCGCCCCCCACGACGACTCTTCGGCGTGGCTGAACACGGCGTTGATCTGCGGATTGGCGACCAGAAAGTCGTCCATCAGCGCGACGGCCGGATCGCGGATCCATTCGGCATCGCCGGCCGCCACCACCGTGATTGCGGCCGCCTCCGCCAACGCTTCGTACATCCCCTTCTGGCGATCGATGGCCGGCGAGGATCCGATGAGTCCGGTCAGCTCAACGATACTGCCCTCGCCATCAAGCATCTCCACCATCACGTCGGCGACACCCTTGGCCATGGTGACATTGCTCTGCCCGATGAACACGGTCTTCTCGACCGCGACGTCGCGGTCGAGCAGGATCAGCGGCTTGCCGGCGGCCATGACCTTCAGCGCTGCAGGCGCCAGCCCCGCGGATTCCACCGGACTCATGACGACGGCGGCGACATCCTGCGCCAGCAGATCATCGACGTCGTTGTTCTGTTTGCTGATGTCGACGTTGCCATCGGTGATGACCATCGACACGTTCGGATGGCGCGCCACTTCGGCTTGCGCCGATTTGATCATCTCGACTCGCCAGGGATGGTTGAACCCGGTCTGGGAAAAACCGATGACGATGGGATCGCCGCCAATTTCACTCGCTTCCAGGGGCAGGATGTCGGTAAATGGGAGCACCTGATCGTAGAATTCGAGCAATTCTTCGGTAGTCATGTTCGAGACCGGTTGCGTGCCCTGCATGGCCGATGAGCGGATGCCTCGCCCCGACCGCGGCGTGGGCGCCGCCAGCGCCGGCCGCAACTCGGGCGCCAACGTGGTCAGCACCAGCGAAAGTCCGCCCAGTTTCGTCGCGCGCCGCGCCAGTTGACGGCGCGAGAGGCGGCCCCGGAAATAGTCGCCGAGCAACCTGTCGATCTGTCGTTCCCGCTGATCCTGAGACATTGCACTTCTCCCCGGGCACTCTACGCCCGCGTTACGGCAAGGGTATCGCCGTTCACTCATCGGAGCGCTGACCCCGATTCAGGTCGACGCGATAGCGATACATATCACCGCGAAAGACCAGTTTCACTCGCTCGATTGGTTCTCCGCCCACCAGGTATGACAATCGCCGCACGACGAGCACGGGAGCGCCGTCCGGCATACGGAGAAGCTCCACCTCCTTTCTGTTCGCGATGGCCGGTTCGAGCGTTTCTTCGGCATTCCCGAGTGGAAAATCGAGAGTCCGCTCCATCTGGGCGTACAGCGATCCTGTAGCAAGCGATTCCGGATCGATTTGGCCGTGCTCGCCGCCGAAAAGACGCGCGGGATAGAACCCGTCCTGGAGTCCCATCGGCTCACCATTGGCAAGCAATAGCCGCTCGATGCGCCAGGCACGGTCGTGCTCGCCCAAGCGCAGCTCCTGCCGCACCACCGCCGGTGGAGAAATGAGCCGGGCGCTAAGAAGGCGGTAGGAGGGGGTCAGTCCCTGGGACCGCATGTTCTCGGAGAAACTGGTGAACGCGGCAAGCGGGGCGACTTTGGGAGAGGCGACATAGGTGCCCTTCCCAGGTACGCGGTAGAGCGCCCCCTCCTGGACGAGCGTTTTCAACGCCTGGCGCACGGTGATACGACTGACGCCATGACGGCGCTCCAGCTCCGACTCTGAACCCACGCGATCGCCGGGTTGCAGATCGCCTGCGCGGATTTCGCTGACGACGGCATCCTTCAGTTGGACGTAGAGCGGCGTCGAGGTGCGGCGATCGAGAGCCACGACACGTCTCCCACAGGCAGAGCCGTATCCGGAACGAAACCCGAGTATACCAGGGTATACGCGGATCGCGTCAGATCGCTCCGGGGTCGCTGTCGTACCACCCTCATCCTGGTGTGATAGGGTGAAGCGCGGCATGTTCCGCCCGGTCCACCTACGCCATACGTGAGAGGACGAGACCATGGACAGGATTCTCAAAGAGCTCTTCGGGAGCAATGACGAACCGGCCAGCACCGCGGCCACCGCCAGCGCGACGCCACCCTCCGCCAACGCCGACCCCGAGCGGGAAGCACGCCGTGAGACACGGCAGCGGCGCAAGAACGATCCCGATCAGCGCCGCACGCGCGAGGAGTTCGTCGCGCGTTACACCACCGGCGATCCCGCCGAGGGTTTCACCACCCAGGAGGCGATCGCCCATCTGCGCGAGATGCGCGAGGAGATGAGCCCGGCGGAGTTCCGCGCCGCCATGCAAAAAACCCTGGAGCGCCTGCCCGAAAACCAGCGCGACGACTTCATCGCCATCATGCGCCAATACAAGGCGGGACAACCCGTGACCGCCACTGGCGCGTCTGCTCCGGAACCCAACGCGCCAGCCGCCAGCGGTGATCCGTTCGGCGGCGTGCTGAGCGGGCTCATGGGGGGCGGCGCGGGCGCCGCCGCGGGTGTCGATCTCGGCGCGCTGCTCGACGATTTGCAAAAAGGCGGGGTGCGCGCTTCATCTGCGGCCGCCGGTCAGCAGCCCACCGAGGGCGACTTCCGGGCGCTGTTGGAGAGCCCGCTCGGGCGGGCGGTGCTGGGCGGGGTCGCCGCGCACGGCATGCAGGGTCTGCACCGGGACGAGGACGATTACGACACGCCGGGCGGAACGGGCTCGCGCGGGTAAGACCGCTCCTGGGCCGGAGATGAGGGATGTCCCACTTCCCGGTTGGCACGGTCACCTTTCTCTTTACCGATATCGAGAAAAGCACGCAAGGATGGGAGCGTGACCCCGCCGCGGCGCGCGTCGTGGTCGAGCGGCACCTCGCGCTCATCGGGGAGAGCGTTGCGCGCCACGACGGCGTCCACTTCAAAACGGTCGGCGATGCCACGCAATCGGCTTTCGCCACCGCGCCACATGGTGTGGCCGCGGCGTTGGACGCACAGCGCGCGCTGCGCGACGAGGACTGGCCGCGCGCGGAGGTCCGGCCGCGGGTGCGCATGGCCCTGCACGCCGGAACGGCCGAACCGCGCGATGGGGACTATCTCGCCGCGTGCCTGAACCGCCTGGCGCGTCTCCTCGATTCCGCCCACGGCGAGCAAATCCTGCTCAGCAGCACGGTGGCCGGGCTGGCGCGCGAGGACCTGCCGGAGGCGGTGACGCTGCAGGCCCTGGGCGAGTTCCGCTTGCGCGACATTCTGCAACCGGAGGAGGTCTTCCAGCTCTGCCACCCCGCGCTGCGCGGTGAGTTCCCGCCGCTCAACACCCCCGGTTCGCTGCCCCACAATCTGCCCACCCATCCGACGCCATTTCTGGGCCGGGAGCGCGAGGTCGATGAGATCGGCGCGCTCCTTCTACAGCCTGGGGTGCGCCTGGTGACGTTGACCGGCCCCGGTGGGGTCGGCAAGACCCGGCTTGGCTTGCGGGTTGCCGCGGAAGCGCTGGAGTCGTTCCCCGACGGCGCGTTCATGGTCGATCTCGCCCGCCAGACCGATCCCGGTCTGGTCCCCTCGGCGACCGCCACCGCGCTCGGTCTGCGCGAGCAACCCGGTGAGACCTTGACGCGGTCCCTGGCCGGCTACCTGCGCGAACGGCGCCTGCTGCTCCTGTTCGACAATTTCGAGCACGTGCTGAGCGCCGCGACGCTGATCGCCGACCTCCTCGCCGAAGCGACCGGATTGCAGGTGCTGGCCACCAGCCGCGCCCGGCTCGGATTGCAAGCCGAGCATGAGTACCGCGTCGAACCACTGCCGATTCCCGACCCGGAAACATTGCCGCCGCTGGCCGAGTTGGCGCGATACGACGCGATCGAGCTCTTCACCACGCGCGCGCGGGCGTTGCGGCCGGGGTTTGCGGTGACGGCGGAGAACGCCGCGGCGGTGGCCGAGATCGTTTGCCGGGTGGACGGTCTGCCCCTGGCCATCGAGCTGGCCGCGGCGCGGGTGAAGCTGCTCTCGCCGGCGGCGCTGCGCGACCGCCTCGACCGCCGGCTGCCCACCCTGACCGGCGGCGCACGCGATCTCCCAGCGCGGCAACAGACGCTGCGCAACACGATCGCCTGGAGTCACGACCTGCTCGATGCCCCGGAGAAAATCTTGTTCCGCAGGCTCAGCGTCTTCGTCGGCGGCTGGTCGCTGGAAGGAGCGGAGGCGCTCGCCGCGGTCGATGCCGGTGTGGCGGTTGATGGCTTGCAGGCGTTGGCGGGGTTGGTCGATCAGAGTCTGGTCGACGAGCGGCCAACATCGGAGGCGTTGTCAGCTGAACCGCGTTATGGACTGCTGGAGACCATCCGCGACTTCGCCACCGAGCAGTTGGTGGCCAGCGGCGAGATGATCCCGGTCGAGCGGGCCTTTGAAGCGTTCCTCATCGCGCGCGCGGAAGCCGCCGAGGAAGGGCTGAAAGGGCCCGAGCAGCCGCTCTGGCTGGAACGGCTGGCGGCCGATCACGATAACCTGCGGGTGGCGCTCGGCCGTATTCTGGAGCGCGATGACGGCGCCACCGCGCTGCGCCTGGCGCCGCGTCTCTGCCGCTTCTGGCGCCTGCGCGGCTATCCCGGTGAGGCGCGGTCATGGCTGGAACGAACACTTGCCGCGGCTGGAGCCACCGACCTGACCGGGCGCGCCGCGGCGGAATATGGGCTGGGCCACGTTTCGCTCGAGCTGGCTGACATCGCCGCGGCGGAGCGGCACTTCGCGGTCAGCCGCGACCTCAGCGAACAGATCGCGGACCAGGGAGCGATCGCCGCGGCGCTCGGTGGGCTGGCCCTGGTCGCCGTCAACCGCTATGCCTATGACGAGTCGCGGGAACTGAGCGCGCGCGCGTTGCGGTTGTTCCAGGAAAGCGGCGACCTCTACGGTGCGGCGGTGTCGCACTACTATCTCGGGATGGTGGCCCGGGAGCAGGGCGATCTCGCGCCGGCGCGCGAACACTACGCGGAATCGCTTGCCTTGTGGCGGGAGCGAGGAGAACCGGGGTGGACCGCGGCGACCTTGCAGGCGCTGGGCATCACTCTGCGCATGGCCGGCGACGATCGGGAGGCGGCGGCACTACTGGAGGAGAGTCAGGTTCTCGACGAGCAGCTCGGAGATCATTACGGTCTGGCCGTAACCGCGATCGAGCGCGGGCATCTCGCGCGTCAGGCAAACGAACCCGCGCTGGCGGCCGAACGCTACGTGACGGCCCTGCGCCATTTCATGGACGTCGGGGCAAGCCTCGGCGAGGTGGAATCGCTGGAATGGCTGGCGGCCACCGCGGCCGATCTGGGCGAAGCACAAGGCGCCTTGCGTCTCTTCGGCGCCGCGGCAGCGGCCCGGCGCGCCCTGTCTCTGCCACCACCGGCGGCCAGCGATGCAGATGTGCTGGAAGCAAAACTCGCGCACGCCGTACGCACCGCCGGCCCCGCCGCGCCGGAGATCACCGCCGCCGGCGGTGCGCTTTCGCTGGAAGCGGCCGCGGCCGAAGCGTTTCCGCTGGGACAGACCCTGACCGCATCATGATCGTCATTTGCCCCGGCAGCGCGCCTGCGGATTGAATGCCCAGGCCATGGCGACGGGGGTGGCTTGGTCCTCAGAGCTGACAACTCCTTCGCCCTGCGTCGCTTCCCAGCTCTCGACCCAGGAGAACTCGTCCGGCATCATCCCCTGCTCGAGCAACACCGAAGCGATGAGCAGACCGGTGTCGGCGACTTCTGCCCGTTCGTTGAGGACGCACCAGAGACAGATGCTATCGGCCTGGAGCACGGCGACATCGCCGGGTTTGAGCTGCACCGCCGAATCGAGCGGGATACCGCAGACACTGATGCACACCTGCCCGGCCGTATCTTGCACGTAGGCGTCCCGCACCACGAAGTAGGGCTCGTAGGGAATCTCGTCCATGTACTGGATCGGTTGCCCACCTTCGGGATGGACGACAAATGTGCCTTGCTTGCCCGTGGCGAGCACGAAATCGCCTGCCATCACCCGGACGACCATGAACTCCGTGTCGGGAATCTCCGGAATCGCCGCGTAGTCCTCGCTGAAATAGATCTCATAGGGTTGCAGCACGCCGCCATCGGTGGGCAAGGCGCCGGGCAGCGTCGCGGGGCGGCTGACCCCGGCCCAGTCGTCGTGTTGCTGACCGATCCGGTAATTGGCGGCGTCGCCTTGGGCCTGATCCTGGGCCAACGCGGGATCCATCCCGAGCGGAGGCAGCGCCAACAGCGCGGCCAGGAAGACGAGAAACCGGCATCGCATGGAGCGCTCCTCTCGTGTCCGGGAACGAAAAGCGGCGTGTCGCAACTGGCGCGCTGGCCGGATGTCTGGGTTGCAGCATAAC
>JACCXM010000192.1 GCA_013697005.1 Chloroflexia bacterium
CGCTCGATCTCGGAGAGGATGTGGCTGGAAATGAACACCGTGCCGCCATCGTTCCGGTAGGCGTCGATCGTCTCCCGCACCTGACGGATACCGTATGGATCGAGTCCGCTCACCGGTTCGTCGAGAATCAGCAGTTTTGGCTGGTGCACGAGGGCCCGGATCAGACTTAGTTTCTGGCGCATCCCGCGCGAGTAATCACGCGCCGCCGCGTGCCGGACGTCCCACAACTCCAGTGTCCGGAACAGCCCCTCCATGCGCCGCTCCGGCGCTCCAACCGCGCACAGGCGGGCGAAGTATCGCACCAGCTCCCAACCCGTCAGCCTTGATAGCTCAGCCGGTTCCTCGGCGGCGACGCCGATTAACCGCCGGAATGCGAACGAGCCTGGCGTAACGGGCTCGCCGAAAAGAGACACCCCGCCGCTCGTGGGCCGGAGCAGATTGAGCAGAATGTGAATGGTGGTCGTCTTGCCGGCGCCATTGGGACCGAGGAACCCATAAATCTCCGCCGGCCGCACGGAGAGATTGAGCCCATCTACGACCAGGCGTTCCCCATACCGCATCGTGAGGTTCTCTGTCGCAATCACCACTTGGCGCCTCCGTTCGCAGTCATGGCCGGGATGCTAGCATCGGACGGAGTCGGTAAGTCGTGAGTCGACTCAACAAGGAGTGCCATGGCCATCTTTGAGAATCTCGGTACGAAAAAACTCGTCCTCGGCATGGTGCACCTGGGGGCGCTGCCGGGGACACCCTTCTTTGCGGAGGGAACATACGCGGCTGTGCGCGACAAGGCGGTGAACGACGCCCGCGCCCTGGAGGCTGGCGGCGCCAACGGTTGCGTGGTGCAGAACGCCGGCGACCGGGTTTTCGCCATCGACGATGCCGATGCCACGATCGTCGTCGCCATGACCGATATCGTGCGCGCCGTCAGGGAAGCGACCGGACCCGCGTTCCAGATCGGGGTGCAGATTTTGCGCAACGATCTCAAAGGCGCGCTGGCGATCGCGCATGTCTGCGGCGGCTCGTTTCTGCGCTGCGGAGCGCTGGTCGGGGCAACCATCTCCGCCTCGGGTCTGATGCAGGGTAACCCCTATGACTTCCAGTCGTATCGTTCGCGGATTGGCGCGCAAGGAGTGAAACTGATCGCCGAGATCCACTCGATGCACTTCGAGTGGATGGGTGGGCGGCCGGTGGGCAATATCGCCCGCGCCGCGCGCTCGGCGGGGACGGACGTCGTGAGCTTGTGCGATCCAGACGAAAATGTGACGCTTCGGTTGATCCGTGAGGTCAAGGTCGCCGCGCCTGGATTGCCGGTCGTCATCGGTGGCTACACCGACCACGGCAATGTCGCCCGGCTCCTGGCCGAAGCCGACGGCGCTATCGTCGGCACCGCCTTCGAGAAAGGCGGCCGCGGCGGGGCGGTGCAGACCGAGGCCGTACGCGAGTACGTCGACATCGTGGCGCGGCTTTAGAGAGAGGCACGTCAGGAATCGTGTCATTCTGGGCAATCGTGTCATTCTGAGCCCAGAGGCGAAGAATCTCGTCCGCCACCAGCGTTGACGGGGTTTCGACGAGATTCTTCCTTCGTCAGAATGACACGCGTTCCATGCCACGCAAAAGGCATGTGCCAGCGAACATCATGAACGAGGACGAGGACACGCCCAGCGATGGTCGATTACGTCATCTACGGCAAGATCATCATCGACGACATCCGGCTGCGTGGCGGTGGTCAGGTCCATCGCGTGCTGGGAGGTGGCGGACCGCAGGCGGTCTTCGGGGCGCGGCTCTGGAGCGATGCGGTCGGGTTCCTGACCCGCTCGGGGACCGACCTCGAAGCGAACCACGTCGCCGCGCTGCGCGAGCTGGATGCCGATCTCAGTGGCTGGACTCAATTCCCGGACATTCCCACCCCGCATAACCGGATGCAATACGACGCGGACGAATACCTGATTGGGGGCGGGCTCATCACCAGCCGCGAGGATTGGGACCGCTTGCTGGCAGAACCAGTAACCGTGCCCCTCGCCTATGCGCGGCCAAAAGCCATTCACCTGATCACCGAGTTTCCGGACGAGCCAATGGTCGCCGGCGCGCTCGAGATGCGCGAGCAAGGAGCACTCTTTTCACTCGAACCGCTCGCCCGTGACGCCGTGGGTCGCGATTGGACCGGGATGCTGCATTTGCTGCACCAGGTCGACATCGTCGCCCCCGACTGGCCGACGGCGAGCACGATCGCCAGTAGCGACGATCCGAAACAGGTCATGCGCCACTGGTCCACGCTGGGTTCGCAGGCGGTCGCCGTGCGTCACGGCGCGCGTGGCTCCTACGTCTGGAGCCGGGAGCGCGATGAGGCGTGGCACATCCCCGCCGTACCGGTGAACGTCGTGGATCCGACCGGCGCCGGCAATGCCTACGGCGGCGGATTGTGCGTTGGCTGGACCGAAACACGCGATGCTCGCCGCGCCGGTTGCCAGGGCGCCGTGTCGGCATCGATCCTCGTCGGTCATGTCGGATTGCCCCAGATATCTACTAACCTGCGGCGGGAGGCGCGATCGCTCCTGGAAGACGCGGTATCGGCCGCGCGCCGGTTGTAGAGGAACCTCATGGCGCACGAACTCGGTGCCGCACTCAGAATCGTGCGCTGCCTCCGCTACGTCACGCCGTTGCGGGAGGGAGGCTCGCTGCCGGCGATTGTCGAGGCGGACGACGATGGCATGTACGTGGTGAAGTTTCGCGGCGCGGGACAGGGGATGAAGGCGCTCATCGCGGAACTCATCGCCGCCGGCATCGGACACGCGCTGGCGCTGCCGGTGCCGGAAACGGTGCTGGTCGAGCTCGATCCGGCACTCGGCATGGCCGAACCGGACCCGGAGATCCAGGACTTGCTGGAGCGGAGCGCCGGACTCAACATCGGACTCGATTACCTGCCGGGATCGCTGCCGCTGGGGATGCCCGGAGGCTCGGGTGTCTCGCCGGCGCTGGCCGCCGGGGTAGTCTGGTTCGATGCCTTGCTCTCCAATGTCGATCGCACCCCACGCAATCCGAACCTGTTGCTCTGGCATCGCCAATTGTGGTTGATCGATCACGGCGCGGCGCTCTATACCCAACACAGTTGGAACGACGATCTGGCGGCGATTGCCGTCAATGCCGGCGCGCGGTTCCCAAGAATCCGTGACCACGTTTTACTGCCCATCGCCGGCTCGATTCACGAGGCGGATGCCCGGCTCGCGCCCCGGCTCAACCCGGCACGTATTGAGGAGATCGTCGCCGCGATCCCCGACAATTTTCTCGATGGATTGCCCCCGTTTGCGTCCCCAGCGCGGCACCGCGCGGCCTACCTGACGCACCTCGCCGGCCGCCTGGCCGCACCGCGGGCTTGGGTGGACGAGGCGGAGGAGGCGCGTCGTGCCGTCATCTGAGGAGACCACCGCGCGCGCGCCGTTCGCCTACGCCGCAATCCGGGTTGTGCCGCGCGTCGAGCGCGAAGAGTTCGTCAATGTCGGGGTAGTGATCTTCTCCCGGCCGCGCCACTATCTTGGTGTGCGGATGCACCTCGACGCGGACCGGTTGCGCGCGCTCTGGCCGGATCTGGACATCGCTGCGGTCGAACGCCAACTCCAGGTGATCAGACTCGTAGCCGCTGGTGATTCGTCAGGCGGCGCCATTGCCCTCCTCCCGCCAACCGAACGCTTTGGCTGGATTTCCGCGCCTGCTAGCACCGTCGTGCAGCCGGGTCCAGTCCACGCGGGGCTCGCGTACGATCTGAAAGCCGCGCTAGATGACCTCTTCACCGATCTGGTGGAGCCAATAGCCAATAGCCGATAGCCAATAGCTCTCTACCCCATCTTGAACGGTAGACCGCGCGGCATCTTGCCCTTCTTCGCCATGCGCCCCATCTGCGACATCATCCGCTTCATCTCTTCGAACTGTTTGAGGAGCTGTTTCACCTCCTGAATGGAGGTACCGCTGCCTTTGGCGATGCGCGCCGTGCGCCGCCGCCCGATGACGTCGGGATTGCGCCGCTCGTCGTAGGTCATGGAGTAGATGATCGCCTCGACCCGCTTATAGTCGTCGTCGGAGATTTCCGCCTTGGCCTGCCGCATCTGCGCGCCGAGACCGGGGATCATCTCCAGGAGCTGGGTGAGGGGGCCCATCTGCTTGATTTTCTGCAACTGCTCCAGAAAATCCTCCAGATTGAACTGCCCCTTGAACAGCCGCTCCTGCATCTCGACCGCGTCTTCTTCGGTGGTGGTCTCCTGCGCCCGTTCGATCAGGGAGAGGATGTCGCCCATGCCCAGAATGCGCCCGGCCAGACGGTCGGCATGGAACGGCTCCAACGCGTCGAGTTTTTCACCCGTACCGATGAACTTGATCGGCACTCCGGTCACGGCGCGGATCGAGAGCGCCGCGCCGCCGCGGGCATCCCCGTCCATCTTGGTCAAAATCAAACCACTGGCCCCGACACGCTCGTTGAAAGTCTGGGCAACGCTCACCGCTTCCTGCCCAGTCATGGCGTCGGCGACGAGCAGGATTTCAGTGGGGTGCACCCGGTCGCGGATGTTGACCAGCTCCTGCATGAGGCGGTCGTCGATCTGGAGACGGCCAGCAGTGTCGATAATGACCGGGTTGTACCCGCGTTCGCGGGCAAACTGGAGGGCATTGGCGGCGATATCAACCGGGTCGTGGCCGGTCCCTTCCTCGTAGACGGGGATGCCGATCTGTTTGCCCAGCGCCTGCAACTGATTGACGGCGGCGGGGCGGTAGACGTCGGCGGCGACGAGAACCGGGGTGCGTCCCTGCTTGCGCAGATGGACGGCAAGCTTGGCGGCGTGGGTCGTCTTGCCGCTTCCCTGGAGACCGACGAGCATCAAAATCTGGGGAGGCCGCTCCGGCGGCAGCAATCCCTGCCCATCTTCGCCGAGGACGCGGATCAGCTCCTCGTTGGCGATCCCGATGACGGTCTGCGCCGGAGTGAGCGAGTGGAGGACATCCTGTCCGATGGCGCGCTCGCGCACGGCGGCGACGAAGTCCTTGGCGACTTTGAAGTTGACGTCGGCCTCGAGCAGCGCGCGGCGCACCTCGCGCATGGCGTCCTCGACGTCCTGCTCGGTGAGCCGGCCTTTGCGCCCGAGGCGGGCGAAGGTCTCGTTCAAACGATCGGTGAGTGTTTCGAACATGTCGATCCTTGCCAGGTGAGCGGCCCACGGAGTGCTGCATGCATGGGTTGAACGCCGATAGTCTAGAGGAGTTCCTATGACCGGGGAATCGTTTTCCGCCGCCGCTGCCCTCAACCAAAGCGGTGGCCGCAGTTTGGCGGGCCGCGCTCGAGACTCGGGGTACCCAGCCACAGGTCGGTCAGGATCAGGCGACCGCTGGCGTCGATCGCGAACTCGCCATGCCCGTCCACGTCGGACGGAATGGTATTGCCGCCCGTGACGCTCAGCTCCAGCGTGCCCTGTGCCAAGTCGAAGGTGTAGGTGCCCCAGTAGTCTTTGTAGGATTCAAAGGGCACCCAGGTCACCGAAAAAGCGCCGTCCGGGTCGAAGACCAACTCCGCGATGGCCTTCGCCGGGGCGACCTCCGCCCCGCCCTCGCAGGCCAGTTGTGCCACTTCGCCCCAGTACCCGATGAGCGGATTGGTCTCTGGCGTGAATGTTTTGACACGGGTCTCAACGACGTGGAGACCACCCTCGATCTCGGCGCGCGCCATGAAGACGCTCCCGCTCGGCGTACTGGCATCGATGCTCAGGATGCCCGTGAACGGGTCGATGCGAGCACCATCGGCCGGTGTGATGGACCAGGTGGCGTCGGCCGCCACCGGGACGAAGCATCGAAAGCCGGTGCCACAGACTTCGTAGTCGAACACCCCGAGCACCAACCGCGTCGTATCCCCCGGCTGCATGTCGATCGCGTCGCCTAAGGCGTCGACAGAAACGATGCCCAGCGCGGAGTCCGGCGCGAAGCCGATGATGGCCAGGGCCTGGAGCATCGTCGGATCCAGGGGTACCGGGGTCTCATTCCTTGCCGGCTCAAGCCCCAGCCCAATCATCTCGTCAACCAGCAACCAGCCGTCCGACTCCACGAAGATGTCGCGCGTGCGCATGCGCTGACCCTCATACGCAAAGACGACATCCGCACTGACGCGACCGTCGGCGTGCGTCTGGGCGTCGCTGACGGAGACGATCTGCTCGCGCAGGATCAAGACGCTGACCGAGTGTGCCGGCGTGGCCTGCGGGCCGCTCATTCCGAGTTCGGAGAGCAAGGCCTTGGGCGTAAACAGTGCGTGGAAGGCGAGGGAATCGCCGGCATTGAAGCAGCGGGACAGGTTCTCCTCCGCAGCACGGATCCGATCCAGCACGGCCGTGCCCGCGGGGGTGCCAGGGGGAGGGGTTCGCTGCGGGAGCGGCGCTTCACTGTCAAACGCATCCGTGGTGGGCCCGGTTGCCTCAACGCCTGGCGTGCCGTGGGTGGTCGACGACGTGTCAGTCGTCAGCGGTGGGGACTGACAGGTCGCGGCGACGGGGCTCCCGACCGGGGTCATGTCCTGAGAAGCGACGGTGGGTGCACCCGATCCCAGGGTGAAGAAGAGGGCGATAACCCCCAGGACGAGACGATGCATGGTGGGCTCCTTTCTCAGTCAGCCAACCGCCCTTTGGCAGTCCCTGGCCGACGCGGTTGGTCTACGCGCAGGACCGTGGGTGACCCGAATCGCCCCGCGCATCGCTTGATGGCCCGACCAGTTGGAACAACGCCTCGGGTGACGCTCCTAGATCACTTTTGCGATGAAGTCCGCCCAAGCGAGCGACTCCTTCGCTGTCTCAGAAACGGTCCAGCCTGTTGAAAAACTCCTCCATTGCTGCTTCCGAAAGATTTCGCCTTCAAATACAGACTATTTTGCTCGCCGAAAGCCTGGGGTGGCCTCCTGCGCGCTCAGCCAGCTGGCGGGGGTGCCGCCCAGCGGTGAAACTTCGGAATCGAGGCCGGCCTAAGCCCTTATGCTGACGGTCAGACCCCTTTTTCAACAGGCTGCTTCCTTTGTGAGACGCTTCTCGGGTGTCTCAAAAGTCTCTTTCAGTTTGGCTCGATGGTGCGGAGCCTTGGTCGTTCTCGCTCCGTGTACTTGTGCTTGCGGAAACGCA
>JACCXM010000054.1 GCA_013697005.1 Chloroflexia bacterium
CGGCCGGCTGGCCAGGAACTCGGTCGCGACGTCCTCGTCGGGGAACGCGTAGAGGCGATTGAGGAAGTAGTAGTCGCCAGGGGCCGGCTCGTCACCACGCTGGAAGGACTCGGTCAACTCGTAGGCGGCGGTGGCGCCCGTGAGGGCCGCGGGGTCGGCAATGACGTCGTCGTCGCGACCGCCATAGTAGGGGAAGAGCTCGCCGTCGAGCAGGCGGTAGCCCTCGCTGTAGTCGGCCGTGGCGGCGAGGGGGTCGTCGCCCAGGCGCAGGAGGAGACCGGGCAGGTTCGGGCTGCCGTTGGCGAGGACCGTCTCGATCCGCGCCAACTGCCGCTGGCCGAGCGCCTCCAACTCCGCCACCGTGGCGGCGGGCGACGACAGCGCCGAGTCCGCCGCAACCGGAGTCGCCTCAGGTGTCGCCGGCCCCTCCGGGATGCTGGTGAAGAAGCCGGTATCGACGATCAGATTGTCGACCTGGAAGATGATGAAGTACTCATGGTAGCGCTCGCCCGCCTCCGCATCGAGCAGGGAGGAGTTGCCGACCATCGCCTGGTCGCCGAGAGCGAACGGCGCCGCGACGGCGCTGATCTGGGCCTCGGTCTCCGCCCCGGCGCTTTCGACATAGTCGAAAAAGGCATCTGCCTCGCTCGGGTTCTGGAGCTCGAAGATGTTGGCGTACGCGCCGCGGGTGGGCGGGCTTTCCGGGTCGCCCTCCACGCTCGAGAGGCCCATGGGCACGCCGTAGGCGCGGCTCAGGCCGATGCGGTCGACCATGGCGCGGGTCTCCTCGGTGGTGTGGCCATAGAACCCCGCCGTGCCTTCGACAAAGCTGTCGATGGAGTTGAACCAGCCGTTGAAGAAGCGGCCCAAGCCGGGAAGCCCCATCGCCTCCAGATCGGCGGGGGTGACCGGCATCGCGGCGAGGTCGGGCTCTTGGCCGACCCAGGCACCCCCGACAGCTGCCGGCGAGGCGTCCTGGGCGGCGGTGTGGATTCCGCCAGTCATGGCCAAGCCAAGCACCACAACCACAGCAAAAGTGAACGGGGCGAAGAAGCGACGCATGACTTACCTCCCGATGTTCTCTGCGGTCGCCGACCTGGACGCCGCGAAGATGCATCATACGTCCTCCGTCGACGCAAGGCCGTTGGTCCGTGCGTCGCACACACGCGGCCCCGAGCATGATGCCCAGGGCCGCTCTCGCTGGCATTCGTCGCTGGCTCTGCCCTAGGTGCTTACGCGGTTCGCCTCGCGCAATTCGTCGCCCTCGATCGCCAGCCGACCCGTCCCAGCACAACGATCGCACTGCATCTCCGAGCCGTCGTCGCACTCGACGAACCCGTCTCCGCCACATACCGGGCAATCGATCGTGTCGTCGGTCATGATCGTGTCTCCTGAAGGGGAACGGGGCGCTCGGGGAAGAATAGGCTCAGAGAACGCGCCTGTGCGATGATGCGCCACTGCGGTTGCCAAGGTGGCGGCCGCCCCAAATCAGAGGAGGTCCATCATGCGTCGTCGCTCAGTGCTGCTCTCAGCCGCCGCTAGCGCGCTCACGGCAGCTTTCGCCGGCGATCGCACCCATGCCGTCGCTCAGGAATCCACTCCCGCCGCTCTCGCCGAGCACCCCCTGACTGGTACGTGGTTGGCGATGGCCAACCCGCCCCAGCCGGACGATCCCCAGTTTCCGGCCCCGTCCTTGTTCAGCGCCGACGGCACCGTGCTGCTGGTGTTTCCAGCGACCCAGATGAGCCCCCAAGGTGTGGTGTTCAATGCTCCGGTCGTGGGAACCTGGGAAGCCGATAGCAAGCGGCGTGGCCACTTTACCGCCGTTCAGTTGCTGTCTGATGTGGACGGGGTCTTTCTCGGGTCCGTCACAATCGACGGGTACCCGGAAGTGAGCGAGGACGGCAACACCTTCATTGACGACGGGTCGAAGGCCGTCGCGACCATCCGCGACGCGTCGGGAACGATCGTGCAGCAAGCTCCCGCCGTCGGTGCCCGGGCGGTGACAGCGGTCCGCATGGGTGTTGGATCTCCTGGCTTCCTGGAGGGAACCCCTGCGGCTGGGACCCCAGCACCATAGTAAGCACGCGCTGTCACGTACTGAGGGCCGGGATTGCTCCCGGCCCTCGCGTCAATCGAGTGCCACTGGCCCTGAGCGTGATGCCGAAGACCCGCGCGCATCAGCGGCCTGGCATACTGCGACCATCTACTGGTTGGACCCAGCCGCAGACGGTTACATGCGCAAAGGGGGTAGTCATGTTGCTCGTACGCCAAGTCTTCCAAGCCAAGTACGGTCGCGGCGACGAACTGGTCGCGCTGTTCCAGGAGTTCAATACGCGGATGGGGGACGGGGATGGGAACGGACCGCAGTTCCGCATCTTGACCGACGCGACCGGTCGCTTCTTCACCGTCGTCACGGAGGTCGAGGTCGAGAACTTTGCTACCTGGGAGGGAAGTTTCAGCGAGGCGATGGCGCAGCCCTGGATGGGCGAGTGGTTTAGCCGGATGACGCCGATCGTGGAATCCGGGAGCCGCGAGTTCTTTACGATCGTCGAGTAGGCACCCCCGGGACAGCACCGAAGGGGCAGCGCCCGCCCGAATCCAGGGAACACGCCAAAGGGACCGCGGCAACCCATCCGCTGCACCCGCGGTCGCTTCGACAACCCATCGCATCGGTAAGGTCAGGTTCGCCCGCTACGCCATCACGATCGTGTCGTCGGTCATGGTCGCGGAAGGTCACGATTCTGAAGCCGTCTTTCGCGCGCTCCAGCACGGGTTGCAGCACCTGTTCTTCATGACGCACCGCAGCCTGGACCATCTCCGCGGTCTTCTCCACCTCTTCGAGGAGCTTCGTGCGCATCACGGCCCCGAGCGTCTCCGGATGCAGCGTGACGGTCTGCGGCGCGTGGCCGCGCACGCGGATGACCTCCCGGATTGCTCCCTGATAGGTATCCCGCGACCATCCGCTCGCCGGGGCGTGGAAGACGACCGGTCCTTGGGCAGCAATGACGTCGCCCTGCGGTTCTGCCACGATCGTGCCTCCTCCGAGGATCAGCATTGATGATTGAGCGAAGAAAAACTCAACCGTCCGTGCCATGGCACTGCGCAAGAACCCGACCACCCAGTAACCCGACGCCACCCCACGGCGAGAGTCTCTCTGAACGCGGCGTCCCATGGTGATTGCTGGTTTGTGGTCTGGAATGCATCTTCGTCCGCGGCGCCGGCGAGGGGGGCAATGCACGCGGGCAAAAAGCGACTGAGGATGCTGCATGCGCTGAACGCACGCGACGCGAGGGCCGGGTGCAGTCCCGGCCCTCGCTACTCTCCAACTCCGTCGACCCGCGAAAGAGTACCGGGTCCGTTCTTGTCCAGGTACTGGTCGCGGAACGAGATCGCTGCCCCATCCGGACCGATCAGGAAGGAGAGACCGCTACGGCCGGCGGCATTCTCCCCCGCCGGTTGCCAGGAAAAGGTGTCGCGGTCGAAATGGGTCAAGGGAAACTCGAGCGGCCGCGGACCGATCCGCAGCGCCAGTCCATCCGCCACGGGCACGATGGCGACATCCCCGTAGAAGTCATTGCGATAGTCACCGAGGTAGGACTCATCGGGTGCGGCTGGCGCGGCGTCCGCCGGCGGCGCGTCCCAATTGATGCCGGCGCTGTAATCTTCCGCGGCCGCCATTGCCGCAAAGAACGGGGTGACCGTTTGCAGCCAGTCGCGGGAGACGTCGCCGGTGGTGGCCAGATCGAGCACGCTCAGGCAGAACGCTTCGGGGACGCCGATGGGTGCGCCATTCGTCAGCGCCAGCACCCCGAAGCCTGAGCCGGGGAGCATATAGACGGCGGTCGCCGCGCCCGAGGCGAAGGCGCCGGAGTGGCTCCACTGCACGCCGCCAAAGTCGGTGTAGCTGACATTCATCCCCAGACCGTAGAACCCGGCGCGTTGCGTCGCTGGGTCCTCCGGTACGTTGCTCACCGCCTGCGGCAAGTGCATCGGGGCGAGGGCAGCGGCGGGGATCAACTGCTGGCCATCGAAACGGCCCT
>JACCXM010000210.1 GCA_013697005.1 Chloroflexia bacterium
TATGGCCGGCTCACCCTCACCATGCGCCGGGGAGTCTGATCCGGCCAGGGCTTAGTCAGGAGCGCGCACGTGCCCGGACGACTCACCACCCATGTCCTCGACACGGTTCATGGCCGCCCCGCCGCGGGAGTCGCCATCGAGCTCTTCCGGATCGACCCTGAGACGGATGAGCGCGAGCGTCTGGCGTCGATCCGCACCAACGGCGAAGGCCGCACCGACGGACCACTTCTCTCCGGTGATGCTTTGCAAACCGGGGTCTATGAGCTGGTTTTCAGTCTCGGCGACTATTTCGCCGCGGTCGGCCGCGCCAACGCGGCGATCCCATTTCTCGACAAGGTGCCGGTTCGTTTCGGCGTCGCCGACCCCGACGCCAATTACCACATCCCGCTCCTCGCCTCGCCCTGGGCCTACTCGACCTACCGTGGTAGCTAACGCGCAGCATAACCCTGCTGCATCGCACGCCGCTTCACGCGCGGATCGCGTCATGGCGCGCTGCGAGGCGCTGGCCGCATTCACAATGGAACCGGGCACGATCACTCGTCCCTACGGAACACCCGCCCTCACCGCGGCACGAGACCTCCTGACGCAATGGATGCGAGATGCGGGTCTCAGCGTCACCGTTGACGCGGTCGGTGACCTGCGCGGCAGATTCAACGGTGGCCACGCTGCCACTCCCGCATTGCTTCTGGGAAGTCACTTCGACAGCGTCCGCGACGCGGGCCGCTATGACGGCCCACTCGGAATCCTGGTGGCCATTGAAGCTATCGAGCCTCTGCGCGCCGTGGGCTTTGATTTGCCGTTCCCGATCGAGATCGTCGCCTTCGCCGACGAGGAAGGACTCCGCTTTCAGACGACCTATCTCGGCAGTTGCGCGCTGGCCGGGACATTCGACCCCGCCTTCCTCGACCTCGTCGACACCGAGGGCGCGACGCTCCGCGAAGCTATGACGGAGTTCGGTGGCGACCCGGATCGCCTGGATCGCGCCGCGTTGCGGCCAGGGGAAGCGTTCGCCTACGTCGAAGTCCACATCGAACAGGGCCCCTATCTGGAGTCGGTCAACGTCCCGGTTGGCGTCGTCACCGTCATCTCCGGTCAGACCCGGATTCTGGCCGCGTTCACCGGCGAGGCCGGTCACGCCGGTACCGTGAGCATGTCGCTGCGGCGCGACCCCGTGCCCGCCGCCGCCGAGTGCGTATTGGCCGCGGAGACGCTGGCGCGCGAGACACCAGGTTTGCTTGCCACCGTGGGCATCGTCGAGGTCCGGCCAGGCGCCAGCAACGTCATCCCCAGCCAGGCGCACTTCACGCTCGATGTGCGGCACCCCGAGGATGCCGTCCGCGGCGACGCCGTCGCCACGCTGCAGCGACATGCCCGCGAGATCGCCGCCGCTCGTTCGCTCGATCTTGATTGGCGGATCGCCCGCGACCATCCCGCCGTTCCGTGTGACGCCGCGCTCGTCTCCCGTTTAGCCAACGCGGTAACCACGACGGGTATCGCCGTGGAAAAACTTCCCTCCGGAGCCGGTCATGACGCGGTGACGATGTCCGCCGTGGTCCCGGTCGCCATGCTCTTCGTGCGCTGCGCCGGCGGCATCAGCCATCACCCGGCGGAATCGGTGGCGGCCGCCGACGTCGCGGCCGCCATCGCCGTGCTCGATCGTTTCATCGGCTCGCTGGCCACCGAGCGCGCATCGTGACCCACTACCAGTACGACCTCATCCTGCGCGGTGGGACCGTCGTCACGCCTGACGGCATCGAGCGCGCCGACCTCGCCATCGCCGGGGAGTCGATCGTCGCCGTTTCACCCGAGCTCGAGGGCTCAACGGCCGAAGCGATCGACGCTCGCGAATTGCACGTCCTGCCTGGCGCCGTCGACGTCCATGTCCACTTCAATGAACCAGGACGGACCAGTTGGGAAGGCTGGGCCACGGGATCGGCCGCCTGCGCGGTTGGCGGCACGACGACGGTGGCCGAGATGCCCCTTAATGCCCATCCGCCGACAGTGGACGGTCCCTCGTTCGATGCCAAGCGCGCGGCGGCGGAACACACCTCCTTCGTCGATTTCGCCCTCTGGGGGGGACTGACCCCGCTCAATCTCGACCGCATGGAGGAGCTTGCCGAGCGCGGCGTCATCGGTTTCAAGGCATTCATGTCCAACTCCGGTATCGACGATTTCCCGGCCGCCGACGATGCCACACTCCTCGCGGGGATGCGGCGCGCGGCCGAACTAGGCATACCGGTCGCCGTCCATGCCGAAAACGACGGTATCACCGCAACGCTTGCCGCGCAGGCGATTGCGCGGGGAGCGACCGGCGCGCGCGACTACCTCTCCTCGCGACCGGCCATCGCCGAAATCGAGGCCATTGCCCGCGCCATCCTGTTCGCGGCAGAGACCGGTTGCGCGTTGCACGTCGTCCACGTCAGCACCGGCCAGGGGATCGCGCAGATCGCCGCGGCGCGAGTGCGCGGGCTGGACGTGACGGCGGAAACCTGCCCCCACTACCTGCTCTTCGATCAGGAAGATCTGGAACAGCTGGGCGCGATTGCCAAGTGCGCGCCGCCGCTTCGTCCTCGTTCCGAGGTTGGATCACTCTGGCACGCGCTCATCAATGGGGACATACACATCGTCGCCTCCGACCATTCGCCGGCCCCGGCCGAGATGAAATCCGGCGACGATTTCTTTCGCATCTGGGGTGGCATTTCAGGCTGTCAGTCGCTCTTGAGCTCGCTCCTGTCCGCCGGTCATATCGACCGCGATGTTTCCTTGCCAGTGATCGCCACTTTGCTGGCGGAGGGGCCCGCCACGCGATTTCGGTTAGCCTCCAAGGGACGCATCGCCCCTGGGAACGACGCCGACCTCGTCCTGGTCGATCTCGCCGCGCCGTTTACCCTTCGCCATGACGATCTGCGCTACCGGCACCAGCACAGCCCGTTCGCCGGCATGATCTTTGCCGCGAGACCGCGGCGTACCATCCTCCGCGGCGAGACGGTGGCGCTCGACGGCCAGATTGTCGGTGCCGCGCGCGGGCAATTGATTCGACCTGATCGGCCGG
>JACCXM010000217.1 GCA_013697005.1 Chloroflexia bacterium
ACCCCGTGCGCCATCTCCCGCCGCCGCTCCGGAAAGTGCGCGAAACGTCCGATCTCGGGACTGAACTTCAGCCGCCACTCGTCGCGTACCGCGCGCGCCATGTCGACCAGCTCCGGCCGCAGATGCAACTGCAAACTCGTCTCCCACTCTCCGCCGTGCCCGATGCTCCCGGCGTCCGCCTCACTCCAGGCCGCCAGCTCGTCGTCGGCCATGTGCCAGTAGGTCAGCGCCAGCGGCCAGACATCTTCCTCAGCCAGTTTCACGGCCGCGCTCCAGGCCGGTTGCTCGTTGCCGCCATGCCCATTCAGCAGGATGATGCGGTGGAAGCCATTGGCCCAGATCGAGCGAGAGACATCGCACAGCACCGCGATGAATGTCTCCAGCGCGAGGGTAATCGTGCCCACCTCGCCCATGTTGTAGTGAGTGAAGCCGTAGGTCACCGGGGGCGCGACGATCACCAGGAACTCCTCGATCGTCGCCGCCGTCTCGATTGCCAGATGATAGGGGACACTGATATCGACGTCCTGCGGGCAGTGCGGACCGTGCTGTTCGACCGATCCCACCGGCACGATCACCACCGGCCGCTGCTCCAGCGCCGCCAGCAGCTCATGGCGCAGCATCTCCTGCCAAAGAACCTTCTTCCCACTCCGCGGCCGGATCAGCACAAATGGCTCCCTTTCTGGCTATCAGCTTTTGGCCATCGGCTACCGGTCTATCCTCGTCTTTGCCATCTTTGCCATCTTTGCCATCTTTGCCGTCTTGCCGACTGATAGCCAATAGCAGATAGCCGATAGCTATCGCCCCGTCACCCGTCGCAACCGCTGCCACGGGTTCAGCCGTTCCCCGCGCACCATCAGCCAGTACGGGTCGTCTTCCTGGATGCCGTCCAGAGTGACGACGGCGCCGAACTGGCGCACCTCGGGGGTGAACCCCGCCGCGCGCAGAATCCGCGTCAATCGTACGATCGAATTGGCGGGGTTGCGCCGCGTGCCGTGGAACTCCAGAATCACTCGCCGCACCTTGCCCAGGCGCGGCACGGCCTCTGCCAGCACCGCCGTTTCCAGACCCTCGATATCGAGTTTCAGCAGATCGACGGGCTCGGTCAGGAGTGAGGAGAGCGTGACCGCCGGTACCTTCACCTGGGTCGTCGTCTCGCCCTCGTGCCACGGTTGCTGAACCGCCGAATCGCCCCATGCGCCCGGTTCCTCGTCATTGGCGCTGGCGAAGAAAGTGATTTCTCCCGCCTCCGGCGCCAGTGCGGCGTGCAGGGGGCGCACGTCTTCGAGTCCGTTATGGGAGATATTGCGGCGCAGCAAGGCAAACGTGACCGGGTTCGCCTCCAGCGCCAACACCCGTGCCTGGGGATAGAGACGCTTGAAATAGTGGGTGGCCACCCCGACGTGCGCCCCGGCGTCGACGATCAGCGGTTTGCGCCGCCGGGTCTCGAAGTGATACTCGTCTCCCGCAAACACATCCTGGCAGATGCGCGCGAACTCGTCACGGTTGCGGCAGAAGAAGTGGTACCCCCCGCACTCGACCACAGACTGCTCCTCCGCGGAATCGCTCACGCCAGCAGAGCCTCGCGCATAGCGAATGTAAGGCTGTTGGAGGTTGTGTCAGCCCGGGTGCCGTGACACGGCAGCGGTGTCATTCCGAGGCACGAGGAATCTCGTCCCGGGACGCGAACGTACGTGGTATGGAACGAGATTCTTCGGCTTCGACTCAGAATGACACGTGTTCCGTGATTCGCTCCAACAACCACGACGCCTCCCGTACCAACCCCTCCACCACGGGCCAAAGAGTAGCAGTGGCGAACGCGGCCGAGACCTATGCTTGCCGTCGCGTCGTGGCTCGGGCATTGTTCGCGCGTGACGGAGAATGAAGCGGGGCGCACCGGCAACTCGCCCGGAGGAGAAACCAACCATGAGTGATCCGGCGCCGGGAATGCTCCCTGGCCACCTGCACCTGACCGATTTCACGATCTCCCTGGAGCCCGGGGATGCCACCCACCCGCTGCGGCCGGTCGTGCAGGAATTGCGGCTACGTGTCTCAGCGCAAGGGCTGCACCGGCTGGCGCAGGCAGTGGCCGCCGAGGCCGACCGCCGCGCGCCGGTCGGTATTCAGTTGAAAGACGTCCGCGTTGGTCCCCAGGGTATCGATCTCGTCATGCGTATGGAAAAGAGCATCTTCCGCAGCGATCTCGCGACACGGCTGGTCCTCTCCGCACCGGGTGGGCAGGAATTGCGGATCGCCTTGACCGACATCGAGATGCCTTCGTGGGTGCCGCTCGACATGCTCCTCGACGAGGCGGCCAAACGGGGCGGAGGCGGGGTTCGCCGCGACCCAGAGAACGGTCGCGCGCTGCTGCTCGACCCGGCCGCGTTGCTGGCCCGCCTCGGCGTGCCCGGCCGCTTCGCGCCAGGACGCTGGGACGTCACCACCGATGCTGACGGCCTCGATCTGACCTTCCGCGAGAGCGCCGGCAGCGCATGACGGCAATCCCGTCACGCGCGCAACGAAGCCCCGAGCTCCCGGATCACGTCGACCAGGAGATCGACGTCGGCCTCGGTCGAGCGATAGTTCGCGATCGCCGGGCGGAACGCGACCCGCCCGCCATACGTCGTCGTCCCCACGTAGACCCGCCCGTCGGCCAGCACCGCCTCGCCCAGTCGCCGGTTGAGCGCATTCAGCTCCTCGTCCGGGACGCCCGCTGGGCGATACCGGAAGCAGACGACGTTGAGCTGCACCTCGGCCAAGCGCTCCAGATCGTCTGCCGCGTCCACGCGTTGCGCCACGCGCCTGGTCAGCGCCATGTGGCGCTCGACCAATGCCTGGTACCCGCTCCGGCCATAGGCGCGCAGCGTCGCCCACACCGCGAAGGCGCGCGCCTTGCGCGAGGTCTCCGGCGCCATCAACCCAAAGTTCGGCCGGCCGGCGTCTTCGGAGGCATAGTACGCGGCGTTCGCGCCGAACGCGCCGCGGAGCAGGTCTTCGTCGCGGACGAAGGCGAAACCGCTGTCATACGGCACATTCAGCCACTTGTGCCCGTCGCAGGCCACCGAGTCAGCTTCGTCCACACCCTCGACCAACTGGCTGCTGTTCGGGCTCAACCGTGCAAACAACCCGAACGCGCCATCGACGTGAACCCACGCATTGTGCGCCCGGGCCAGATCGACGATGGCTCGCAGCGGATCGAATTCTCCGGCATTGGGCTCCCCCGCGGTGGCCACGATCACCGCCGGCGCCCCCCGCAGAGACACAAGCGCGCGCTCCAGCGCCCCGAGATCGATCCTCCCCACGTCGTCGCGGCTGAGCGCGGTCACGCCCCGGCGGCCGATCCCCAGCATCCCCAGGGTTTTCACCGCGCTGGCGTGGATGAGCCCGCTGGCGAACACCGGCAGACACGGGAGATCCGCTCACCCGTCCTCATCGATATCCTCGCCATGCTGCTGGGCCCACCAGCGTCGCGCCGCCGCCAACTCGACGTAGTTGGCCATCGTGCCGCCGGTCACCAGCACCCCGCCCCACGACGCCGGCAGCGCGAAAAGCTGCTTCAGCCAGTCGATGGCGACGACTTCCATCCCCGCGCCAAACGGTGAGGCGGTCCACATCGTGGTGTTCTGATCAAGCGCCGCCGTCAGCCACTCGGCCGCTAGCGCGGCGGGGGTCACCCCGCCGACGACGAAATGGAAAAAACGGCCGCCGGCCGAACCGATCGCGGCCTCCGTCCCGGCGTCGATCAGCTCCCCCACCGCCTGCTGCGTCCCCACCCCATCCTCAGGCAGCATCCCGCCCAGGGTGGGGGCCATCAACTCCGCGGACGGCGGCCGCACCGGCCGCTCGGGCAACGAGGCGATGTATCTCCGCGCCGCCTCGTGCACCAGATCCAGCGCCGCATCGACGTCGCCGAGATGATCGATCGGGTTGGTCATGATCGCATGCTCCTTATGCCTGATTATCCCGTACCGGCGCCGATTGCCAAACCTTGGACGGCCGTCTTCTGCCGGCCGCTTGTGGAACACCACCCCAGCAGACGGGGAATAGACATGCTATTATTGGCATCAAGGGGCGGTGATGCAGCAGCGGCAGCTTGTGTTCGTTGGCTCAAGCCAAGACGATCTGAGGAGCTTTCCTGAAGACGTCAAAGACGTTGTCGGCTATGCTCTTTGGCGGGCTCAGATTGGCGAAAAGCACCCAATCGCAAAGCCGCTCCGAGGCTTTGTGGAGCCGGTGTGCTCGAGATTGCCGACGAGTACAGTGGAGATGCCTACCGCGTCGTCTATACGGTCATATTTGCCGGCGTTGTCTACGTCCTGCACGCATTCAAGAAAAAATCGCTCCAAGGAATTGCCACGCCGAAACAGCATATCGATATGATCAAGAAACGGCTCAAGGATGCCGTTGACATCCATGCCGAGAGGAAAGACGCATGAGTATCGAACCACGGTTCACCGTCAGTTCAGGCAACGTCTTTGCCGATCTTGGGCTCCCTGATGCCGGGACGCGGTTGGCGAAAGCCGAGCTCGCGCGAAGCATCAGCGCCATCATCGATGAGCGAAAGCTGACCCAACGCGAGGCGGCGCGATTGCTTCAGATCGACCAACCCAAGGTCTCCGCGATTACCCGCGGCAGGCTCGGCGACTTCTCGCTGGACCGGCTGCTGACGCTGGTCAACCGGCTGGGGATGGATATCGACATCACCGTGGCGCCAAACCCGGAGCCATCGCGTCCGCCGCGCATGACCGTCCGCGGCGCTACGGAAGCACTGGCCGCCGCCACCGATGCGAACCACTCCAAGCGCGTTCTGTTCGAATAATCAGATCCTGAAAGTGGAGCAACCCCGCGTGACGTACGCGGCACCCTACCCCCGCCCCGCCGCCTGCATCTGTGACTTCTTGCGCTCCTTGGCGCGCTCGTCGGCGGAGAGGTAGCGCTTGCGGTACAAAACACAATGTACCTCTCGCAACCCTGCACTGGACCGACAGAGACACAGAGCCGATCTTCTCAGCGGGAGCCGCCGACTAGAGTGAGGTCAAAATGAGGCGGCCGTCATCTTCCCGTTGGCGGCACGCCGAGTTTGACGGGGATTGCGCCCTTCTCAACTGATCCACGTGGTCGTCCTGAAGAGTATGCGCATTGGCTCTTGACCGCACCCATTCTTCGGAGTGGGTGGGGATTGAAACCGCCAGCGATGCCCGCACGACCGGCCGCAGCGCGCGTTGCACCCATTCTTCGGAGTGGGTGGGGATTGAAACCACGGCCACGTGCCGGGGTGCCCGCAATGCGAGGCGTTGCACCCAGTCTGGAGTTACCCCGGTTTGGTGGACAAGCGGATGCTAGGCGACTGCAGGGCGAGTGGTCCACCTCCTCTCGTACGCGGCAGGGGATAGATAGCCGAGCGCCGAATGCCTC
>JACCXM010000302.1 GCA_013697005.1 Chloroflexia bacterium
TACCCACGGAGCGCCGCTTTTCCGTATTCAGTTCGCCGTATCGGCTACGTGCGGCCCTGGAACATCCGCAGGATGAACAGCAGCACCAGCGCGCCGACGACGGCGGCGATGAAGCTGCCAATGCTCCACCCGAGGGTGAACGTGCCACCGCCGATGAACGAGAAGATCAAGCCGCCGACAAAGGCGCCGATGATCCCCACGACGATGTTGCCGAGCCACCCCTGCCGGGCGTTGTCGCCGGCAATCATGCTCGCCACCCATCCGGCGAGAGCTCCGAAAATGATCCAGGAAATGATCCCGAAACTACTGTTGACGTCCATCACTGCCCTCCCGACTCCCCCACCGGACTTCCCGGCGTCTCACTAGTGTAGCAGCGGAAACACTGTTTGGGATCATCATTCTCGCGCGGATTTGCATTCATCATCTCTGGCGCCCCATGTTTCCGCCCAGGTCGCCACCGCCACGAGAACCTCATTGAGGGCCTGTCCCTTCGCGGTGAGCGCGTAATCGACGCGTACCGGGGTCGAAGGAACCACCGTGCGGGTCACGATTCCCTCCCCCTCCAGCTCCTTCAGACGCTCCGAAAGGAGGCGGTCGCTCAATCCGGGAACGGCGCCGGCGATATCGCTGAAGCGCGCCTCCCCGAAGAGCATGGCGCGCAGGATCACGCCCGTCCAGCGCCGGCCGATCAGCTCGATCGCCCGGTGATAGGTGGGACAAAACGCACTCAGTTGCACCGGAGCGCCGGCTGTCTCGAGCTCGTCCATGGTTCCAATCATCGCATGCGAAACCTCATTGCATTGTTATGCTTGGTAAGCTACTTGACACAGGTAAGTCACCTACGCTAAAGTATCGCACATTCCACGAGATTTGGCCCGGTGCGTGGGGAATCGGCCCGGCACCTCCGGCCAGGTGTGTATCGACAAACAAGGAGTAGAACCATGAGTGCAACCGACACACGCACGAGCACGGACGCGGGAGCGAAAACGGTCTGGACCATTGACAAGAGCCATTCCGGTGCCTCGTTCACGGTGCGCCACATGTTCACCAAGGTGCGCGGCCGATTCTCCGATCTCGCCGGAACCATCCAAACCACGGGCGATGGCTTCACCGACGGTCAGGTCGAGGTCGAAATCAAGGCCGATAGCATCGATACCAACGATGCCCAGCGCGACGGGCACCTGCGCACCAACGACTTCTTCGGCACCGGCGACAATCCGACTATTGCCTTCCGCTCGACTTCCATCACCGCCAAGGGCGATAACACGTTTCTTGTCAACGGCGATCTCACCATCCGCGGCATCACTCGCCCCGTCACCCTCGAGGCGGAGTACGAAGGTGGCGGGATGACCCCCTTCGGCACGGAAGTCGCGTCCTGGACCGCGGAGACTGAGGTCGATCGCAAAGACTTCGACCTGACCTGGAACGCACCGCTCGAGGCCGGCGGCTTCCTCATCGGCGACGAAGTCAAGATCAGCCTCGATATCGAAGCCGTCAAGCAATCCTGAGACCGTTTGGTAGGAGCCCGAGCGCTCGTGTGCCCGGGCTCTTGTCATCGGGTCAAGACAACGGCGTCACCCCGAGCCACTGTTGTCATTCCGAGCCACCGCTGTCATTCCGAGCTTGCGAGGAATCTCGTTCACCCGGCGCAAACGCCTTCGCGAGCATCGCCCGCGCCGCGTCCAGCTCATCACGGTTGATGGTGTGCCCCATTCCCGGATAAATCCGGACATCGACGGCCGCGCCGAGCCGGCGCAACGCCGCGGCCGACTCCTCCACCCGCTCTTTCGGAATGTGAGGATCGACATCGCTGCAACCAAGAAACACCGGGGCACCATGCAGCCCGCCGTCGTAATCGAAGCGCGTCCCCGGTGGCCCGATGAGCCCGCCGCTGAATCCAATCACCGCCGCGTAGCGCCGGGCGTTTCGGGCGGCGGTTTCGAGCGCCAGACAGGCGCCCTGCGAAAATCCCAGGAGCGCGATCCGCTCGACCGGGATACCCTGTTCTTGCAGCTCGGCAATCAGCTCGCCCACGCGGCGCAACGCCGACGAAAGATACGGTTCATTGCGCTCCATCGGCTCCAGAAAGCGAAACGGGTACCAGATGTTGCCGCTGGCCTGCGGCGCCACGATCGCCACGGCGGACGGCGCAACTTGCTTCGCCAGTGCGATGATGTCGTCCGCGCCGCCACCACGGCCGTGGAGCGCAATAATCGCGCCCGTGGCCGATTCGAGCGGCGCGCCAGCGGTCGCTATGTGGCCGCCGCCGTGAGGATGCCGGTCGCCGCTGGCTTGAGCCATCATCTCTCTCCGTATTATCTCTCGTTATCGTTGGCGCCTGCTGCCGTGCATAGTTTCCCGCCGCCCGGGTCGCGGCGAAAGGATCTCTCGTGACCGCGTTGCCCTCTGGAGGCATTACTGGCATTCACCACCTGACCGCCGTTGCTACAGATGCGCGGCGTACCGTCAACTTCTACACCAGATTGCTCGGTCTGCGTTTGATCGCACAGACGGCCGATGGCGACGATCCTTCGTCCTCTCACCTGCTCTTTGGCAACGGAGAGCACGGTCCGGGTCTGCTCGCGTTTCTCGTCCAGTCGCACGCCGCGCCTGGGCAATACGGCATTGGTGGCACCCATCATCTCGCATTCGAGACGCGCGATCGCATCACGCTACGGCAATGGAAACGCTGGCTCAGCGACCTTGGGCTCGCGGTCACTGGACCATACGACCGCGTCTACTTCGAAAGCATCTACTTCACCGACCCCGATGGCCTGATCCTGGAGATCGCCACCCGCGGCCCCGGCTGGACTCTGGACGAAACACCGGAGACCCTTGGCTACGCCATCAAGCTGCCGCCTCCGGAAACGATGGTCAATGGCCGGGACGAAGCGGCGATCGCCGCCGACAACTGGCCCGATCCCGTGCCGGTCCCGACCCCGGACATGCGTCTCGAACGCGTGCATCACATTACGGCCATTGGCTCTGACGCAACCAGGACCGAACAGTTCTTCACTGGCATCCTCGGCATGCGCACGGTCAAACGAACCGTCAATTTCGACAATCCGGCATCGCCCCATCTCTACTTCGGGGTCGGCGACGGCGCCCCCGGCACGATCGTCACCTACTTCGCCTATCCGCGTGAGACAATGCGTCCGGTACGGCTGGGAGCGGGTATGACGCATCATTTCGCGTTGCGCGTTCCCGACGAAGAGTCTCTCGAAGCCTGGCACGGCTATCTCACCATGCGCGGAGTCCAGCCCAGTGAGGTTCACGATCGAACCTCTTTTCGGAGCTTCGCGTTCCACGATCCCGACGGTCATCTAATCGAGATCGCCACTGACCCCATCGGTCGCTAGCGCACAAGGAGAAAACTCATGTCATCAACATCCAGCCAAGCCGGAACAACCCCGGCCCTCCCCTCGATTCATCCCGAGACCCAGATCGGCCACGTCCACCTCAAGGTCGCCGATCTGCCGCGCGCCATCGCGTTCTACCGCGACGCGCTCGGTTTCGATCTCGTGGAACAGATGGGCAACAGCGCCGCCTTTCTCTCCGCCGGTGGCTACCATCATCACATCGGTCTCAACACCTGGGAGAGCCAGGGCGGATCACCTCCGGCCCCCGACGCTACCGGCCTCTACCACCTCGCCATTCTCTACCCGAATCGAGTCGAGCTGGCGCGCGCGCTGCAACGGCTCATCGATCACGGCGCCCAGATCGACGGCGCTTCGGACCATGGCGTGAGCGAGGCGATCTACCTGCACGACCCCGACGGCAACGGCATCGAGATCTATCGTGACCGCCCGCGCGCGGAATGGCCGCGCAAACCTGACGGCGGTATCCGGATGGTCCTCGATCCCCTCGATCTCCCCGCCCTCCTCCGCGAACACGATGGGTAGAACCCCTTCGCACCTCGTACCCCCTCTCCCGGCTCGACGGGAGAGGGGTTGGGGCGAGGGCATACGCCGCACTACGAATCGGGAACGAACCAGACATGGCGCAAGACCTCCTCATTCTCAATGGCCGGGTCTGGACGGGCGATACCGCCAACCAGCGCGCCGTCGCCGTCGCCATCTCCGGCGGCCGCATCGTGGTGGTGGGTGCGGCAGACGCCGCCCGCGCCGCGGTCAGCCGCGATGCGCTCGTCATCGACGCCGGTGGCCGCACCGTGCTCCCCGGTCTGATCGACGCCCATAACCACTATCTGGCGACCGCCGAGGCTCTGGCCTCGGTCAACGTCCGCTTCCCCGCCGTCGCCTCGCGCACGGATTTGATCCAGGCAATCGGCGAGGCGGCGGAAGTGACGCCCCCCGGCCGCTGGATCAGGGCGGTCGGTCTCGACTGGTCCAAATTTCCTGACGAACGTCTCCCGACGCGCCACGATCTCGACGAAGCCACCCTTGGTCATCCGGTCATCGTTTATCACGTCTCGGTGCATCACGCGCTGGTCAACACCCCCGCCATGCGCGGTCGCGGTATCACCGACGCGGTCCAGGATCCGCCGGGTGGCCACTTCGTGCGTGATGAGGCGGGTCGTCTCACCGGGCTCTGTCTCGACGCCGCCACCGACCTGATTCTGCCCGTGGTCGTGGACATCGGCTGCCACGGCCCCAATTTCCACACCCTGCTGCCTGGCGAGGACTCGGTGGCGCTCCTCGCCGCGGCCAGCCAGGTCTATCTGGCCGCCGGGCTCACCACCGTCTGCGATCCGCAAGTGACGCGCCGCGAGTTGCGCATCTACCGCGAGGCGGCCGCCCAGGGTCTGCTCGGGCTGCGCGTCGCGTTGATGCCTCTCTCCAATCACCTCGATGACTTCGCGGCCGTGGGGATCGCCCCACCGTTCGGCGATGACCACCTGCGCATAGCCGCGATGAAGCTCTACGCCGACGGCACGCTCATCGGGGGCACCGCCTGGTTCTCAGAACCGTACGGGGCGCTCGGTGAATTCACGGGTTCAACCTACTGGCAGCCTGAGCAACTGCGCGATCTTGTCGACCGCGCTCACGGCAACGGCTGGCAGGTCGGCATCCATACCCAGGGGGACCGCGCCATGGCGATGTCGCTCGATGCCATCGAAGCCGCCATGCGCGCCGCGCCCCGAAGCGACACCCGGCACCGCATCGAGCACTGTGGCTACCCGACCCCGGATCAGATCGCGCGCATGGCCAGTCTGGGGATCATCCCCGTCAACCAGCCGAATTTCCTCGTCGATTCCGGCGACGATTTCCTGCGCCATCTCGGACAGCGCGCTCACCGCCTGCAACCGATCCGCGAAGAGCTCGACGCCGGAATCCGCCCCGTGCTCTCCAGCGATGCCTTCGTCTCCAGCTTGCGCCCGCTCGATACCATCAGCGCCGCCATGACCCGCCGCACCCGCAACGGCGAACCGATCGGCATCGATCAGCGAATCAGCCTCGATGAAGCGCTCTTCGCCCACACCATCGACGCGGCCACCTCAATCGGGATGGAAGACCGCATTGGCTCACTGCAACCAGGGAAACTCGCCGATATCGCCATTGTCGATGGGATTCTCGAAAACACGGAACCCGAGCGCATCGGCGCGCTCGAGATGTGGATGACCCTTCTCGACGGCGAGATCGTGTGGACGACCAACACCTGACTCAGCTCTTGGTCGTTTCCTGCCTGCCGTTCATTCCGGCAAATGACCCGATCCCGAGCCCGATCGCCGCGCCAATAAATGCCACGCCGATCGTAGTGATCGGCCGGCTGGCCACGTCATCGAACATCGGCGCCGCCAACCAACCGACGACGATCCCGCCCAGCAACCCCACGATCAGACCCATCGCCGCGCCCCGCTCGGCGCCAGCGGCATTCATACGGTCGACATCGGTATTGTCCAGCCAATCTTCGGCAGCTTCGGCGTAGACCAGCCCCAGAATCGCCCCATACACCAGGTGCAAAATGAGATTCCCGAGGATTGGCAACGGACCGGCCCCGATATCCATCCCGAACATCCCGCCACCCATGAACGGCAGGAAGAGGACCAACGACAGCAACCAGGGAATGAGCGCGAAACGCACCCCCTTCCACCAGCTCGCCCCTTCCAGCCGGGGCTCGACGTAGCGCGCGTAGACCATCGCCAGCAGCAGACCCATCACCAGGTTGGCGCCGATCGCTACCACGATGCGATCGGCTGTCATTGCCGCCAGCGGGTTATTGACGAGCGCCCAGCTCCAGCGGGTCACCGTGCCGCCCTCGGCACTGCCAATCGCGCCGGCCAGCCAGTAGGCGATCACCAACACCACCGTCATCGCGAACGTGGCCAAAAAGCCGGCCAGAACCCCGGCCCGCAGCCAGTCCTCCCGCGGCGCGTCGGTCGACGAAGACGAGGTGACGCTGAACTGCCGGTTCATTTGGCTCCCCTGACATGAATGCGGATGGCTCCGACGCGGTGTCGTGTGGGGCCCGAGGTGAAAGACTTCCCTGAATGTACGGTCGCATGGATCGTCCGGATGTTACGGAATCCGGGTTCAGATGCAGACGGGGATGCTCTGACCGGCCAGTAAAAGGTGCCGGGAGCGGGACTCCAGAAGTTCCATCCCGGCACCTGCCGGTCCATCTCGCATCGTACCGTCTGGTGCGTGAACGCCGCCCTTTCCTACTTCTCCGGTATTGCTAGATGCCGGTGAATTTCGTCACGTTCGTGACAAAGTTGTGACAAAACACTCTCGACAATCATTGTAAGGGCCTACACCCGGTCCGCCCGCAAACGCGTCA
>JACCXM010000321.1 GCA_013697005.1 Chloroflexia bacterium
GGCCAACAGTCCCAATAAACGACCTCTTTGACAAGAGGCACAGGGCATCTGCTTGCGAAGAAACCAAAGTAACGCCAGCACAATTGCAGGGAATGCTGAGCCAGCGCCACTGCCGCCAGCATTGCGAAGGACACACAGTTCGGGTCTTGACACATCGCGGGTGTTCGTATAGAGTGTACGTACAGTCCCGAGGAGCCGGGTTGCAGCGGGGGCTCCCCACCGGAAGCGACAATCGATGGCCAGCGAATCGCGGGGTACGCCGGTCTTACGGGTCGCGGATGGGACAGGAAGGCGAGGCCACGTCCGTTGCGGGGCGTCGATGTGGCGGAGCATCCAGTCGCGGGGGGTCGCGTTGAGGCCAGACTCGTCGGGGCTGTTTTTCGCGTCCTCGCAACTTCTTCGCCACTTCTCCCCTCGTTCTCCACAATTCCGGGCGAACCCTGTGCGATAGTTCCGGCAGTGATCCGCCGCCGGGCCGACTCTCGTATCTATCGTCGTTCCGGTACATCCGGGTAAGAGGTAGCGAATCAGGGATGGCCACGCAACATCCAGCACCGGCCGCGCAAACGGTTAAAGGCACGGACACGCCCACCTTTACCGTGATCGTCACCTCCGACCGCTACGGCAACGAGTCCCATGGACTCGAGCTGGAGCAGGAGCTGGTGGCCGGCGTGACCGATCTCGACGTCCGCCTCGTGGGACGCGCCAGCACCAGCGAAGACGATCTGATCGAGGCCGCGCGGGACGCCGACGCGATGCTGGTCAGCACCCGCGAGGCCGTCACCCGCCGCGTGCTGCAGAACATTCCGCGGGTGAAAGTGATCTCCCGCTATGGGGTGGGTCTGGACAATGTCGATCTCGATGCCGCGGCGGAAGCGGGGATCGTGGTCACCCACTACCCCGGCTACTGCACCTCCGAGGTGGCCGACCACGCCTTGGCCATGATTTTGGCCCTCAACCGGCGCATCGTCGAGCAGGACCGGGCGCTGCGCGAGGGCTCCTGGGTCGAACACGGCCCGGCGACGCGGCGTATCCTGCGCGGTCCCATTCAGCCGTTACGCGAGCAGACGCTGGGTATCGTCGGTTTTGGCCGGATCGGGCAGGCCGTCGCCGCCCGTGCCCGGCCGTTCAACATGACATTGCTCGCCGCCGATCCCTATCTCGATCCGGAGGTCATGGTGGCCGCCGGGGTGGAGCCCGTGTCGTTGCCGGATCTGCTGCGCCGCTCCGATATCATCACCCTCCACGCGCCATTGACCCCAGAGACGCGCGGCATCATCGACGCCGCGGCGCTGGCATTGATGAAACCGGCGGCGGTGCTCGTCAACACGGCGCGCGGTCCCATCATCGACCTGCCGGCGCTCGCTGAAGCGTTACAGGAAGGGAGAATCGGCGGCGCCGCGCTCGACGTCGTCGATCCGGAACCGTTGCCCGCCGATTCACCGTTTTACCGGATGCCGAACGTGATCCTGACACCACATTCCGCCTATTACTCCGAGCGCTCGGTCGATGTCGTCCGCCGCGAGACGCTGCTGGAGGCGCTCCAGGTGCTGCGTGGCAAGCGGCCGCGGACGGTGGCGAACCCGGCCGTGCTGGAGAAGATCGCGCTCGAACCGTAGGGACTACCCTACCCTGGCAATCGCCCCGTTCGGGGTCAGGAGGTCTGGTGTTCCGCCGTCGCCGCGCCGAGCCACTTGCGGCCGCAACCTCTCCGGCTCCGGTCCTGGCGCCGGACTCCGCCGGCGAGTCTCCGCGCGTGGAGGTTCTCGATCGTCCCGATGGGCACGCCCCGTTACCGGCCCCGGCCGCGACGCGCGACGACGATGCGCTGGTGCGCGCCTCGCAGGCGGGCGATCTGGAGGCGTTCAATCTGCTCGTGCTGCGTCACGAGCGGCCCGTTTTCAACGTCGCGCTGCGTCTGCTGCGCGACGTCGGTCTCGCCGAAGACGCCACCCAGGACACCTTCATCCGCGCCTGGCAGAATATCCGCACCTTCCAGACCGGCTCGGTGCGCTCCTGGCTCTACAAGATCGCCACCAACCGCTCGTACGATATGCTGCGCGCCTCAGCGCGCCGCCCCGCCGGTTCGTTGGAAGCCGAGATCGTCGAGATCGAGCCGATCTGGGCGAGCGGCGGCGCCGGCGATGAATCGCCCGATGCGCACGCATTGCGGCGTGAACTTTCGATCTATCTCGAACGGGCGCTGACGGCGCTGCCGGACGATCAGCGGATGGTGGTGCTGCTCGTCGATGTGCAGGGTCTGGATTATCACGAGGTGGCGGAGACGATGGGGATCGCGCTCGGCACCGTGAAATCACGGTTGAGCCGGGCGCGCGCCAAAATCCGCCGGGCCCTGGCCGATGATGCCCCGGCGCGGGAACTGTTCGAGCGCTACCTCCGTTTAGAGGGGGAAGACGCGGCAGACTGGGTGGCGGCCCCCGTGGCGCCGGCAATGGAATCCGATCGATGACTGAACGGCCCCCGGCGGACCGCCCGGGACATTTGGATAGTGACGCGGTCAGCGCGTTCGTCGATCGTGATCTGACCGCGGACGATTTGGCGATCCTCGCGTTCCATCTCCATGAATGCCCTGCCTGTCACCGCGAGGTGCTCGAAATCCGGACCACGGTCGTGCTGTTGGCGGGTCTGCCCCAGTACACCCCGCGCCGTTCCTTCTGTCTCGGGCACGAGCATGCCCGCGCGGCACGCCGTCGCGGCGCGTCTGCTGGTCCCACCTGGCCGGCGAGTGGATCGCCTGATCCTGGGCGCTATCCCGCGCCGGCGATGGCCGCGGTCAGCGGGGCCAGCTGGCTCCCTGGGCTGCAAGTCGCGGCAATGATGGTCGGCGTCATCCTCCTACTGGTGACCTCCAGCGATCTGATGGGCATGCCGCCGCAACCCGCCGCGTGGCTGGCCGGCTCAGACGGAGGTGCGCCCCAGGCAGAGCAATTCGCGGCGCCCGTCGTGGAAACCGCGCCGCCGCCCGCGGCGCCGGCCATGAAAGCGGCGGACGACGCGGGGCTTCAGGCGGCCGCGCCCGCCCCGGAAGCGGTCTCCGAATTTGCCGGGCAAGAGACCGGGGGAACCACCAGCGACGAAAACACGTCTGAGGAAGTGCTGACGAGTGCGGCGCAGGCAACCATGGCGCCGGGCTACGCCACAAATGCGGCGCTGGCGGTGGTGCCGCGGGCGGCGCCCACGGCCCAGGCCGGACTGGCGCGGACCGCGGATACCGCGACTGAGACAGAACCCGCCGCCCCGGCGGCCACCGAGACGTCCCGGTTGCGCCTGGTGCAGATCGCGCTGGCTTTCGCGCTGGCGTGGCTCGTGGTCAGCATCGTGGGACTGCGCTGGGTGCGCGGTCTGCGTTGAGCTCCAGACCGCCCCAGCGGTTGGCGAGCGATCGGCTGGTTGCCAGTGGGCAACCGGGAGCGAACGACAAACATCGAGAGGAGACAGGCGATGCCCCAGGAGAATCAGCGGAGATTGTGGGCGCTACGTACCGCCGGAATCGCATTGGCGCTGGCGGGATTGGTGACAACGAGCGGTCTCAGTACCGGAATCGCCGCGGCGCAGGATATGGCGACCCCGGAGAGCGGCATGGCGCTCGGCGTGCCGACGGTCAGCGTGAGCGGGCATGGCGAAGTCAACGTTCCGCCCGACACGGCCTCGGTCAATATTGGCGTCGACGTCATCAAACCGACCCTCGACGAGGCGCAGGAGCAAGCCACCGCGCAGGCGACGGCCGTGATCGAGGCGATGGAGGCAGCAGGGGTTGCCCCGGAGGATATCCAGACCGACTACTTCAGCGTCAATATCCTGCGTGATTACTCTGAGAACGCCGATCCGACCCTGATCACCGGCTTCGAGATCATCAACCAACTGCGGGTGACAGTGCGCGACACCGACCAGCTCGGCGAGCTGCTCGATGACGCGGTGAACGCCGGAGCGAACAGCATCTACGGCGTGAGCTTCTACGTCGACGATCAGACGGCCGCCGCCAGCGATGCGCGGGTCGATGCCGTTGCCGATGCACGCACCAAAGCCGAAGAGCTGGCCACAGCGTCCGGGATGACCCTGGGGCCGGTGGTCTCGATCTCCGAGGGAACGTCCGGATTCATTCCTCCCGTTTATGGCATGGCACGTGGCGGCGGTATGGCGATGGACGCCGCGGCGGCCCCGGTCGAGCCCGGTTCGACGACGGTCGCCGTCGACGTGCAGATGACCTTCGAGCTGCGGGCGGAGTAACCAGAGAAAACCTCACCCCAACCCCCCTCCCTGCACGTGTGCACAGGGAGAGGGGCTCTGGACCTTCATCGTTGCTGGATTGCAGATTGAACTTGGCAAAGATGGCAAACTTTTCGGGTATCGGGAAGACCGGGAAGTTCGCCGCGGTGGCCTGAGGGGGGCATCGCGTCCTGGCGCCATTTTCCCTCACCCCAACCTCTCTCCCGTCGAGCCGGGAGAGGGGCTTTGTACACGATCGCGAGCGACTCGCCAGCTCCCTCTGTGAGCTTTGGCGCACTCGTCCGCCAAGTTGCGTGGTCCGGAATCATCGGCCTTGCGCGGCCACCCGCCACGGTGTACCGTGCGATCAGTTCCATCGCTCTCGCACATACCCACGTCCCGTTGTTATCGTCTGCCGCATAGGCGGCGAGGAACCGCCATGACCGTTGCCCCGCTGCCTCGCTCCCTGACCTCCCGCCGCTCGCGCCGCGCCGCGTTTCAAGACTTGGCAGCCGGCGGCCTGCTGGCCGCGCTCGGCACGGCCGGCAGCGCTCTTCGTCCCCGCGCTGCCGCCGCCGCGGACACTGCCACGAGCCCAGCCACCCCCGCCGGCGCGGATACCGATCTCGCTACCTACCGGCGGCGGAGGCGCAGGCGCTGTTCCTGACCCGGCAGCTCTCCCTGCTTGAAGTGCTCGATGCGCAAATCGCCCAGATCGAAACCCACAACCCTTCGGTGAACGCCATCACTTTCACCCACTTCGACGAGGCCCGCGCCGCCGCCAGGGAAGCGGAGCGCCGCTACCGGCAAGGGGATGCCCGTCCGCTGGAAGGGATCACGGTTGGGGTCAAGGACGACCAGTTGATGCGGGGCAAGATCACTACCTATGGCTCGGTGCTCTTCCAGGACTATCGCGCCACCGAAAACTCGCCGATGATCGACAAGCTGACCCAGGCCGGCGCCATTTTCCCGATCCAGACCACAGTGCCGGAGATGATGTTTCACGCCGCCACCTGGTCGAACCTGTGGGGTGTCACCCGCAATCCCTGGAACCTCACCTACACCCCCGGCGGCTCCTCGGGCGGATCGGCGGCGGCGCTGGCCGGAGGGTTCTGCACCCTGGCCACGGGGTCGGACATGGGCGGCTCGATCCGCATCCCCGCCTCCCTCTGCGGGCTCTATGGCTTCAAACCGCCTTTCGGGCGGGTCGCGCCCGCGCCCGATGGTTACGATCTGGTCGCCGCCGCCGAGGGGCCACTGGCGCGGACCTTCGTGGACATGGCGATGATGCAGGATGTCATCACCGGGCCGCACCCGCGCAGCTTCCTCGCCCTCCGGCCCAAACTCGAGTACCCGTTGACCTACCCGAGTATCGAAGGCTGGGCGCTCGCCTACGACCCGGAGTTCATGGGCGCGGCAGATAGCGAGTACCGCCGCAACACCGATGCCGCGGTGCGCCGCTTCGCCGATCTCGGCGCCGAGGTGCGGGAGGTGCACCTGCCCTGGGACAGCGACGACGTGGCCGACGTCCTGATCGAAGGCGGATTGCTGGCGACGTCGTTCGGAGCCGGTGTCACCGCCCTGCTGGCGGCCGGAGATCTGCTCACGCCCTACGTGCGCGCCACCGCCGAACGCGGCCAGAATGTCGACGTTCAGGCCGCGTCAGGCCGCTTCCTGAGCACGATGCAGGCGATGTATCTCGATCTGCGGCGGCTGGTCTTCGATACCGGTTGCCGCGCGTTGCTCGTACCGACGTTGCGCACCACCGCCGTGGCCGCGGACAACGATCCGGCCACGGATACGTATCGCCTCAATGGCCAGGACGTTCCGGGGCGGGGCTGGTTCGTCACCACCGCCTTCAATATCCTCAATCGCTGCCCGGTGGTGAACGTACCGACCGGCCTGGATGCGAGTACGGGGGTGCCGGCCGGTCTGCAAATCGTCGCCGACGCCTACGAGGATCTCGATGCGTTCCAGGTGGCCGCCGCCTATGCCCAGGTCGCCCCACCGTTTTTCACCGGCAATCTGCTGCCCGACTACCGCGAAGAACTATGACCCGGGGTTGGGGTGGGGGAAGCCCTCACCCCGCTCGCCTCAGGCAACCTGCCCGGAGTCGGCATCGATCATCAGCGACGAGCAGTCGACCGCCTCGAAGTCGGCCCCGAAAATGCCCTCCTGCAGCGCATGCAGATCGTCATTGTCCCAGCGATCGTCAGGCGTCCCGGAAAAGAACCAGTTGCTCCCATTGTCGGCCAGCATCATGCCGTAGGTCTGCAATGCCCGCAGGATCACCTGGTTGGCCGGGGAGAACGCGCTCAGATCGACATCGGCCTTGAGCCGGAAGCGCTGACCCATGGGTGGCACATCCGGATCGGTGGTCGACCCGGCCTCGTGCCGCGCCGGCC
>JACCXM010000328.1 GCA_013697005.1 Chloroflexia bacterium
GGCCAACAGCGCGCCCTTCGCCGGCACGTTCCACGCCACCGCGCCGGCGATCGTCTGCCAGCTCGATTTCTTCGCCGGCGATCGCTACCAACTGATTCCCGGCTCCGGCTTCAATCTCTGCCAGATCGATGACGGCAGGCTGGTGATTAATCCGGTGTTCGTGGGTGACGGGAACCTTGACACCCTATCACCCTAACACCCCATCACCCCATCACCCGCGTTCCCTCCTTCACATTTCCCTGCCGCATTCATGGCGTCTCCACAATTCCGGCCTACGCTGAATGGCAGAAGGTGGGAAACTCCCGCCGCTGGTGACGAAAGGAGCACGCACGGTGCACAACGGCAATGGACAAGGACAAGGACATGGACACGGTCACGGCAACGGGAAACGCTGGTTGTTGATCGGACTGCTGGTGTTGGGGGGATTCTGGCTGGTCAATGATTCGTATCGAGATGGCTACACCGATGCCCTGATTCAGACCGGTCAGACGGTCAACGTCCGGCAGTTCCGGGACAGCGGTCCCGACTTCCCCTGGGGTCCTGTGATTCTCGCTGGCATCGGGTTCGTTGCCTGGCGCAAGGGCGCATTCGACCGCTTCGGTGGTCCTGGCGGTCCTTTTGCTGGCGGTCGCGGCAACCCGTCATTCCGCGGTCCGCGCGCCTACTTCGACGAGTGGCACCGCGAGTCGCATGAGGCCGAGCGGAGGCAATACGTGGCCTCTGTGGTACCCCCGGCGCCTCCCGCGCCAGCGCCTCAGACGTCCCCGCCGCCTTCTACCGAGACGTCCGGCAACGGCGTCCCCCAGACCGGGTACGCGGCGACCCCGCCCCCGCCTCCCCCGGCGCCCGAGTACTGGGCGGCGATGGCCCGCGCCGCCGAGGCGGCTGGCAATACCGGCGTCAGCGGGGAGAGCAGCGGACCCGCGCCCGACTCCCCCGCCGCGTCCTCCACACCGGTCGGGTGACAGCCATGAAAAGCATTCTTGTCGTCGAAGACGAACCGGAGATCGCGCGCGTTATCCGCGACTATCTGCAAGCCGCCGGGTTCACCGTCAGCGTCGCCACCGACGGCGAGAGCGCCCTGCAAAGCGCGCGCACCTCCCGTCCCGATCTGGTGGTGCTCGATCTCGGTCTGCCGGGGCGGGATGGTCTCGACGTCACCCGCGAGCTGCGCCGCACCTCGGACGTGCCGATCGTGGTCGTTACCGCCCGTGGCGATGAGGCCGACCGCATCGTCGGGCTGGAGCTGGGCGCCGACGACTACGTGGTGAAACCGTTCAGCCCCAAGGAGCTGGTGGCGCGGGTGCGCGCGCTGTTCCGCCGTGTCGACGGCCGCGACGAACCGGGCGATCTCATTCGTGTCGCCGATCTGGAGATCGACGTGCCGCGAATGCGGGTCACGATCGACGACCGCCCGGTCGAGCTGACCGCCAGTGAGTTCCAGCTCCTGCTGGCGATGGCGCGCGAGCCGGGGCGGGTTTTCACCCGCGGCCAGCTCCTCGATGTCCTGCACGGGGTCGCCTTCGAGTCGTATGAACGGGCCATCGACGCTCATGTGAAAAATTTGCGCCGCAAGATCGAACCGGAACCGGGGACCACGCGCTACGTGCAGACGGTCTACGGCGTCGGCTATCGCTTCGCCGGCGCATGAGCAGCCCGGAGCTCGATCTGGAGCAGGAGCCGCGGCAAGCGCGACCGGCCCCGCTCCATCCCGCGGAGTCGCTGCCACCGCTCGATCCGCCGGTCCCGGCGCCCCCGGTATCCGTTCCTGAGCGGCCGCGGACCCTACCCGGTGGACGGCGCCGCGATCGGGGGCGGCCTCCCTGGTGGCCGGACGATGAGCCCTGGCCGCCACCGAAGACATCCGACCGCCGCGGCGGTTTCCTGCGCAAGGTCGGCTGCTTTTTCGGGGTGATCTTCCTCTTGATGATCGCCGCCAGCATTCTTGGCGCGATCTTCAGCGACGGCGGCGGCCGCGGCGGCGATGGCTATGGAGGTCCACCTTGGGGCTTTTTCTTCCCGCTCATCGTGGCCGGCAGTCTGTTCCTGGTCTGGCGCACGGTGCGCCGCACCGCCGCCCCCATCGCCGATGTGATGTCCGCCGCGGATCGTGTCGCGGACGGCGATTACGCGGTGCGGGTGGAGAGCCGCGCCAATGGCGAGGTCGGCCGTCTCGTGGAGTCGTTCAATGCCATGACCACCCGTCTCGAAACCAATGAAACGCAGCGCCGCAATCTCTTCGCAGACGTGGCGCACGAGCTGCGCACCCCGCTTTCGATCATCCGCGGCAACACCGAGGGGATGCTCGATGGGGTCTATCCCCGCGACGACGCGCACCTGGACACGATTCTCGATGCGACGGCGATGATGGCCCGGCTCCTCGACGACCTGCGCACTCTCTCCCTGACCGACACCGGCGCCCTGCGGCTGCACAAGCAGACGACCGACGTTGCCGAGCTGCTGGATGACATTCGCTACGGTTTCACCGCGCGCGCGGAGGAGGCGGGCGTGATCTTTACCCTGGAGGCGGTCCCCTTGCCCCCACTCGATATCGATCCGGTGCGGGTGCGTCAGGTACTGGAGAACCTGCTCGATAACGCGCTGCGCCACACACCGCCCGGCGGCACGATCCGGGTCGAGGTGCAGCGGGAAGGATCGGCGGCGCTCTTCCGGGTGGCCGATACCGGGCGCGGTATCCCCGCCGAGGCGCTGCCCCACGTTTTTGACCGCTTCTGGAAATCGGCGGATTCCGGTGGCAGCGGACTGGGTCTGGCCATCGCGCGGGGGCTGATCGAGGCCCACGGCGGCAAAATCCGCGCCGACAGCGTGGTGGAGCGGGGGACGGTGGTGTCGTTCACGCTGCCGGCAGAGCGGGTCGGAAGCCGCAAGTTGGACGTCGTGAGGCGGGAGGCGGGAGGCGGGAGTCAGGTGTAGGGGCGACGCCCGCGTCGCCCGCCCGGGGCAGTGACGACACGAGGAGAACGAGGAGAGAACCCAATGTCTACCAGCGTTTCGGATGGAATCACCCCTCGCGAGTCATCGCGGTTGCCTGGCTGGCTGCCGATTGTCAACCAGGTGGTCATGGCTTTGCAGCGACTGGGTTTCGTCGTCGGGAGCATGCACGTGCTGGCGGTGCCTGGTCGCCAGAGCGGGATTCCGCGCTCGACACCCGTCTCGCTGCTGACCATCGACGGTCAACGCTATGTCGTCGCTGGTCTCGACGATGCCGACTGGGTGCTGAACGCCCGCGCCGCCGGCCGCGGCAACTTGCAGCGCGGCCGGACCGAGGAGAGTATCTCCCTGATTGAGCTACCCGTCGCGGAGCGCGCTCCTATCTTGCGCGAGTTTCCCCGCCTGCAACCCAATGGCGTTCCATTCTTCACCCGCCTCTACGGCGTGACCGCCGACCCCGAGGCGTTCGCCGCGCTGGCGGGAACATGCCCGGTCTTCCGCGTCGAGCGACGCGGGTGACACCCCACCACCCGCGTCCCGTCTCACACATCGCCTCCTACCGCATTCCATGGATCTTGGTAGAGTCAATGCGGAACGGAAGTAAGATACCCCCCGTCACTTCTTTGTGCGTCGTTCACAGTCTCGGCGCGTTTCGGGTCTATCATGGAGCACCGATGACGCCTCCGTGGCGGACCGTGGCAGCCATTCCATTCCATTTTCGCGTGATCGCCGCTCGTTGAGGAGATCTCCCGATGCGTATCCCGCCACTCAGTCTGAGGCGACAGCCGTACGCGACATTCGAGCGCATCTCGCCGCGCACGGTGCGCCTTACGCAGCTCGCCATCGTGTTGGGTCTCGTGGCGGCTGCCGCTCTAGCCTATGCCCTTCACGACGGTGTTCGCGCCGAGCTTGGTCGCGCCCTGGCGGTGCTAACCAGTGGCGACGGCGCCGCGATCGGCGACTATCTCCTCTCCTACGGGGTCTGGGCGCCGGTCGCCTCGCTCTTTCTCATGGTCGTGCAGGCCGTCGCCGCCCCCATTCCGGCCGTGCTGGTGGCCTTTGCCAACGGTTTGACGTTCGGTGTGTTCTGGGGCGGGCTGTTGACCGTCGCCGGTCAGACCTTGGCGGCGATGGTCTGTTTCGGTATCGCTCGCGCGCTCGGCCGGGGACCGGTGGAAGCATTGGCCGGCAAGTTGGGGCTCACCGCGGCCGATCGCTGGTTTGCCCAATGGGGAGCGCGTGGGGTCGTGCTCGCCCGGCTGGTGCCTGGCATCTCCTTCGACGTCGTCTCGTACGGCGCCGGACTGACCGGCATCGGGTTCGGTCCCTTTGTCGTCGCCACGGTCGTCGGGGTGGCGCCGCAAGCGTTTCTCTACGCCTACCTGATCCGGGAAGCGCCCCAGACGGCATGGGTCTTCTACGCGGTCACCTGGGTCGCCGTCGCGGTCATCGGGTTGGCCGCCATCATCCGCGTGCGGCGTCAGGCGGACAACCAAGTCCCGCACGCAGCGGAACCCATGACGCGTGCGGCCTGCCCCTCGGCGTGAGCTGACAGACCCCGCCGCTCTCCTGACCCTGAATTGGCATACTGCTATCCAATACTTCAGGGAGGCTGGCGGGATGCGAGTAATCGGTGTCGATGGTTGTCCGGGAGGTTGGGTGGCGGTCGTTTGGGAGATCGCGGCCGGAACGCTGTCGCCGCGGGTCCACGCCTCCTTTACCGATCTCCTCGACGCCTACCAGGACGCGGCGGCCATCGGCGTCGATATTCCAATCGGACTCAGCGAAATCGGATGTCGAGCCTGTGATAGCCAAGCCCGCGGCGTGCTACGGCATCGTCACCCATGTGTTTTCAATGCACCTGCGCCATCGTTCCTCGATGCGCCCACCTATCCGGAAGCACAATCACGATCGCGTGCGCTCACCGGCAAAGGCATCACCAAGCAGGCGTTTGCGATCTATCCGAAGATCGCTGAGGTTAACCGGGTCATGACCTCTGATCTCCAGGATCGGGTGGTCGAGGTCCACCCTGAAGTCAGCTTCTGCGCGCTCGCCGGCCACCCACTGGATCACCCAAAACGAAAGCAAACAGGCTACGACGTACGCCGCGAGTTGCTCGGGTCAGCTCTTGACGTCGCTATCTGGCCGCGAAATGAAGCCTTTGGAGTGGCTCGCCCCGCGAAACCCGACGACCTGCTCGATGCCACTGTCGCTGCCTGGACCGATCGCCGCGCCGCCGAGGGCACGGCAGAACGCTTTCCGGTTGCCCCTCCGGTCGATCGGCGAGGACTGAGGATGGAGATCGTGTATTAGCCTGATTGCCATGCGAGCGCGCATCGTTACGATGCCGCGAGGACGTTGCTGAATATACTGGCTACCAGTAGAATCCATGAGGAGTGGAGCGTGGATTTTGAGTTTGATTGGGATCCCGCGAAGCGTGAGACTAACCTTGCCAAGCATCAGTTGGAATTTCCCAGGACGGTCGAAGTGTTCAACGATCCGCAGCACGTTGATGAAGTTTCCACGCGACCTGAGCATGGTGAGCCTCGTCGAAAAGCCATTGGCCGAGTGGGACGCCTGATCGTGTGCGTGATCTATACCGACCGCGATGGTGTCCGCCGCATCATTTCGGCACGGAGGGCAAGCAGGAATGAGCGAGAAAGATATCGTCAGAGCGCGGAGTCTGCCTGACGGCACGGTCGTGGAGGTGTTGCCGGACGGCTCAACCCGGCCGTTTGAAGATCGCACCGATTGGGCTCGCCTCGAGGCGATGACCGAAGAGGAGATCGAGGCCAACGCCCTTTCCGACCCCGACAATCCGCCGCTGACCGACGAGGAGCTGGCGCGGATGCGTCGCGTACCCAATCCTCGCGCCATTCGGGAACGGCTCAAACTGACTCAGGAGCAGTTTGCCACTAAGTTCGAAGTGCCGCTCGGAACGCTGCGCGACTGGGAGCAGGGAGCGCGCGAACCGGATAGCGCGGCGCGGACACTGCTGCGGGTGATCGACAAGGATCCCGAGTCCGTCGTCAACGCCTTGGCGCGGACCTATCTTCCCCTAGCCCCAGCCGTGCCAGATAGTCGTTCGTGAACATCCCCGCGGGATCGAGCGCGGCCCGAATGGTCCGAAACGCATCCAACCCCGGATAAAGCCGGGCAATCTCATCGCGATCGAGAAAATGCAGCTTGCCCCAGTGGGGGCGGCCGCCGTGGGCCAGAAACACTCCCTCCGCATCGCGGAACAGGGGTTCGTAGGGGAGATCCACCGCCTGGTGCAGGCTGATGTTGACGCTCGGCGCGCCCTGGGTCGGGCTGAGCGCCGCCGTTTCGCCCGGTTGGGTGCGGTACTCGACGGACCAGGTGCACGCCGGGTGGCGCGCTTGCATCAGCGCCCGAATCTCGCGCATCGCCGCCGGACCGGCCGCCAGCGGCAGGGTGTACTCCATCTCGACGAAGGGGAAGCTGCGCCTCGAGGGATAGATACGCCAGCTCCAATCGACCGCCTCCGGTTTCAGATAGCGCGCGATGGTCCCCGGCAGCGCCTCCGGCGCCTCGATCCGGAACGGGGCGTCATCCGTCTCCAGGAACGTCTTCAGCACGCAGCGATCGTGCCCCGGCAGCCACCAGAACTCGGCGTTGCGGTGCGATTCCTCCTCCGCCAGAAACCCGTCGAGACACGCGTCAAAGGAAAGCGCGCGGCTCTGCTCGCGCAGCTTGTAGGCGGGAACGGTGTGCAATGTCACCCGCGTCAGCGCTCCAAACAGTCCCAGACTGAGTGACGCCGC
>JACCXM010000345.1 GCA_013697005.1 Chloroflexia bacterium
CCACGGGAAACGGTCGGGATCGCTGAGCGCCTCATCGGGCAGCATCTGCACGATCTCCGCCATGCGGGCATATGACTCCCGCGATTCCGCGATGATCTCTCCCAGCAGCCGGTCCTGGTTCTGCTCGTGAATCCAGTCGTTGATCTCGTCATCGCTCTGAAGGTCCGCCGGCCATGCGGGCTCGGGCTCGGGTTTGGCTTGGGCAGCCGCTTCGAGGCGCTGCAGGGTGCGCGCCCGCCAGGCGGTGATGTGGGCGACGAGGTCCTTGAAGGTCCAGTCGCCCATCGCCCCCGGTTCCAGCATGTGCGCCTCGCCGACCTCGACGAGCACCGTCTCCCACGCTTCCCGATCGCGGTCGATCGCGGCGAGAATCTCCCCTTTGCTGGGAGCCGTGTTTTCCGTCATGAATGCACTCCTTTGTCACTCCCGCCTCCGTCCAAAAGCGGAAGCTGAGCAAATGTGATGAACGCCGCCGCAATGGGCGGCACGACGACATCGAGCAACTGCCGGCCCAGCTCGGCGCTGGCCTCGTCCGGACTGTCGGTGAAACCGCCGATGCTCTGCCAGAAGCCATGGCGCTCCGCCCGGAACGGAGTGTCTGGAATCCTCGTGCGCGCCAGCTCGGCTTGGTCGCGGTGGGGGAGTGGGTCGGCGACGAGATCGGGGTGGAGCGCCGCGATGACCGACGTCTCGAAGACCCCGGCGTGGCCGGGGAGCAGTCCGTGCAGAACCGGTCCCCGCTCCTCCAGCGCTGGTTTGGCGATATCCCAATACGACGCCGCGCCAAGATTCACGGCAAATGTTTGCGCCAGATCTCGTATCACAAGCTGCACCAGCTCATGATTTCCGCCATGCCCATTCAGGAGAAAGATGCGGCGAAACCCGCTCTGGATGAGTGATTCCGTCATGTCCCGCAACGCGCCGTAATAGCGGTCCGTCGCGAGTGAAACCGTACCACCGAACGGCAGATGATGGTGCGATGCGCCGAACGGCATCGTCGGGGCAACCAACACGTCGATCTCGTCGCGTGCCTGGCGGGCGGCGGCGCGTGCCACATGCTCGACGATCAGCCAATCGGTGCCGAGGGGCAGATGGGGTCCATGTTGCTCGGTGGCGCCGACCGGCAGCACGAGCAATGCCTCGGGCGCGCGCGCGGCGGCCCCGGTACGGGTGATCTCATGCAGGAGAAACCGGACCCCTCCGGCGCTCCCTGTTGCCTCGCTCGTCACCGCATGCGCACCTACACCTACCCGATAAGAACGTTACTTTGGCATGTGCCCGGTCGATTCTAGACCACTGCGGCGTGACTTATTCTGGCGCCTCGAACCACTCGGCGGGGCCGATGTTGGTCACGCTGAGATGCGTCATCGCCTGCCCCGGCGCCGCGCCGTGCCAGTGCCGCTCCATCGGTGCGGCGTAGACCAGATCGCCCGGGCCAACGGTTACCTCGTCGTCCGCGGTGCCCGCCCGTCCCTGACCTTCCAGAATGTAGAGCAATTGCTCGCCAGGATGGACATGCCAATGCGTGCGCGAGCCGTCCTCGAAGTGGACCACGCTCACCGCCATCCCGCCCGGCTGCTGCGCGCCCATCATCCGCATCAGCCGCGTGTCCCCCGTGAACGCGCCAATCTGCTCCTGCGTCGCGTCACTCCCGCGCACCACCTTCATCGATTCCTCCTCGTCGCGCATTGACCCGTATCGTGGATAGTCTCGCCTGAAACAGTCCGTTTCAGATGGATCCTCCCCCCTCAGTTTCGATCCCATACGATCGCCAGGTATGTTTCGCCAGGAATCCGAGCAGGCGTTCCGCCTTCGCCGAGCTGAGCAGCGAATCGTGATCGCCGAACCCTTCCTTGACGACCGTCGTCGGGTAGAACTCGGCCACCAGCTCCCGCGACGGGACCGGCATGAACGAATCCGGTGCGGCCATGAAGCACGCCTCGTGGCCGTCGATCTCCGCTGTCAGGGCCAGGCGCACGGCCTCCGCCACATCCCGCGCGTCGACATAGCTCCACAGATTCGAGACCCCCGCCGCCGCATCGGACCAGAGCGGCCGCACCTGAGCGGCGAAGGTCTCCGGCGTGTGGATCCAGGAGAAGCGGAGACTGACCACGGAAAGCCGTCCCCGGCGGGCGAAACCGGCCGCCAGCTCTTCGCCCGTGAGCTTGGAAAGCGCGTAGGCATCCTGCGGTTGCAGCCGATGCGCCTCGTCGATTGGGACGTAATCCGGCGCGAATGGCCGCTCGTGGAAGGGATACCCGAGCACGGAAACGCTCGAGGCCGAGACGACGCGGGTGATACCGAGCGCCGACGCCGCCTCCAGCACGTTGAAGGTGCCCATCACGTTGGTGCGAAAAACGACTTCCGGCACATCGAACGTCGGCCGTGGAATCGCCCCGAAATGGACGACCGCATCGGCCCCGCGTAGACAGCCATAGACCTGCCCCAGATCGCCCAGATCCACCCGCCGGAACGGCGTTGGACCATCGGAGGAAACGAGGTCGACATTGGTCACGTCCATCCCACGCTGCACCAGATGGGCGACCACCGCCCGCCCCGCCAGCCCGCTGCCTCCTGTTACCACGACGCGCATCAGTGCCCGGCTCCCGCGCGGTCTGCAACCGGAATCGCGCGGATCATGTCGATGGCCAGCGCAACGTCGGCGCGGGCATCAGCGAGAGATGTCCGGGGAGGCGACCCGCTCCGCACGCACTCGGCAAAGTGCAGCCACTCCCTCCGAAATGCCTCCTGATGCGAGACCGGGATTTCCTTCCGCACCGGTGAGCCCGCTTCATTTTCCCGGATCGTGACGACGGTCGGGGCATACGGCACATACGGATTCGGAAACGTAATCTCGACGATCTCCCGCGCGCCATAGGCGGTCATCTGCTCGTCCCACCACAGGTATTGGGCGCGCACGCCGGCCTCGAACACGCAGCGGCGGCCCTCGCCGTAGTCGAGTACCGAGAGGAGCTCGGTTGGCGAGATGGCGTCGCTGTAGCGCACCCCGGCCGGCGCCCCGAAGGCTCCTCTCAGGATGGCCAGATCGTGACTGGCCAGCATCAGCAGCGTGGAATAGAGCTCCGATAGGTGGGCATGCTCCGCTCCCAGCGCCGCGCGCCGCGTCGCTTCGATCGCCGCCTGGCTTTCGGCGAGCAGCGCCGGCGGGAGATCGTCGGCGGTGACGAGGGTGAAAAGCGGGAGGTGGGCGCTGAAATCGACGGCGAAATCGTGGACGCGGATGAGACGAACGTCGTCCATCGCTTGCATCCGCGCCGCGCCATATTCATAACCGGGGTCATACCGCTTCATGTAGCCGATCATCGCGGTCACACCGGCTCGCGCGACCGCTGCGATGATGCGATCCGCCTCGGCCAGCGAGAATCCGATCGGTTTTTCGATGAACAGATGCTTTCCGGCCGCGGCCGCCGCGACCGCGACGCCGGCATGCTCGATCGTCAGCACCGCCACCGCATCGACGTCATCCCGGCTCACCAGATCGGCGTAATCGCGGCAGCGAACGGGAACGCCGAACCGCTCGCCGACCGCCTCCACGACCGCCGTCGACAGATCGCAGACCGCCGTCACCCGGAACTGCGGCAGCTCGGTCAGGTAGGGCAAATGCATGATTTGCGCGATCTGACCGCAACCGACCACGCCCACCCGTATGGGTTCCACGACTCCTCCGTTTCTCGCGTTCCGTTCGCCCATCATCCTTTCAGCGCCCCCGCCCGCGCTATGCGGATGAAGACCGCCGAGATGACGGCCACGATCGCGAACAGCACGTACCCCATCGCCGCGCTGTAGCCGAGGTTTCCCTGGCGATAAGCCCCGCTCACCATGTGGGTGGGCACGACTTCCGTCTGGTTGTTTGGACCACCACCAGGATCGCAGTGGGACGGACGCTAGCGGTGAGACGGACGCTAACGGAGTCCATCGGACCCGACGGCCTCCTCTAAGGTCAGCCCGCCGACCCGGGCGAAGGGGCGGCCACCGTGCGATACGGCGGCGATGACCACGATCTCGTCATCGCGGGGCGCGGCCGGCACCCGCACCTCAATCGCGTCGAAGTGGCTGCGCACGAACGCCGCGTCCTTGTAATGCAACGGCACGTCGATGGCGTCGCCGGGACCGCCCAACTTCTTGGCTGAGGGGATGATCGCCGCGCCGCCACCCAGCGCCGCCCGCATCGGCGCCCCGAACTTCGGATGCAGGAGCGCCGCGGCGTGCTCCAACTCCCCCCGCAACCCGACGATCGCCGCCTTGCCAAAACTCTCCCCGGCATCCCCACCAAGCAGGGCGACCGCGCGGCGGGTGAGAATATCCCCGAGCTCCTCGCCGAACCCGATCAGCAGATCGAGTTCGGCGCCGTTCTGACCGGCGAGAGGGTTGGCGATCACCGCTGCCACCGCCACCCGTTTCACCGGCCGCCCCACCTCGCGGCCGCCCTCCCACACAACCTCCTCCGAGACCGTGTAGAACCGCCGGATTTCGAGATTCGTCATAGGGTCACTCCCTCACTGTCTCCCTGAATGCTGCGACACAGTAAGGTTGTCATTCTGAGGCGAAGCCGAAGAATCTCGTATCTCGAGAACGTTCGATCGTTCAGCCGAGATGCTTCGTTCCTCAGCATGACACCTTCACCCTGCCGAACTGAACGGGGCCACGACGTGAGTAGCCAGCAGATCGAGTTGCCGGGGATCGTCCGTCACCGGGGTGATGATCAGCTCCTGCAACCCAACGGCGGCGAGATCGGCGATGCGGCGCTGGATGTCGTCGATCGTGCCCAGCAGATACGAGGCGGCCAGGTCCTCATGACCGCGGTGATCGCCCATCACCCGCGTGAAGAACGGCCCCTGTTCGGCGATGGCCTTGGCCCTGGTTGACGCCTCGGAGAGGTGGACGAACTGGGTGTGGGCGAAGGTCAAGGTACCCGGGTCGCGGCCGATGGACCGCAAATACTCCTGGACGACGATCCAGTCGGCCTTGACCATGCTGGCATCGCTGCCGCTCGAGCGTGACATCCAGCCGTCGGCGCGCCCGATTCGCGCCAGCACCGTTGGTGCGATGAACGGCTTGTCGGGGGTCTCCGGCGCATGCCCGAGCGATCCTCCGGCGATCCAGACCGGCGGCGGTTTCGGCGGGCGGGGCGCCATCGTCACCTCGTCGAGATGGAAAAAGCGGCCGTGGTGGGTGACTGTCTCTTCGCTGAGCAGCCGCCGGATGACCTCCAACTCTTCGTCGAGGCGTGCTCCCCGCTCCTTCAGCGGAACTCCGGCGGTGGCGAACTCTTTTTCGTCCCAACCGGTGCCAACACCGAGGATAAACCGGCCACCGGAAAGGAAATCGAGGGTGATGACCTCGCGCGCGACGATTGCCGGGTGACGCAGCGGGAGTACCAGAATCGCCGTGCCCAGCCGCACCCGCTCCGTCACCGCCGCCACGTGCGCCAGCACCGCCAGCGGATCGTGCCAGGCCACGGCGTAGAGCGCCGGTGAGGCGAGCAAATGCTCGATCACCCACAGGCTATCGAACCCGGCCTCCTCCGCCTGCCGGGCATACGCGCCCAGCCGCCCCACCTGCTCGTAGGTGGCATCCGGCCAGGCGTAGGACGGCAAGCGCAACCCGAATTTCATCTCCTAATGCCCACCACCCGCGAACCCCGGCACGACGACGTTGTGCTGCCCCGGCGGAGTATTGCGGCTCGTGCCGATTTTGACCTCTCCATCCACAATCACCGCCGCCACCGCCGGGGTGTCGCCGATGGCCAGGGTTTCCAGCGCGGAGCTTGCGCCTGACCCGATCGGGGCGTCGACGATGACCAGATCGCCCTCGCGGCCGGGCGCGATGATTCCCCGGTTGAGACCGTGCAGCCGGGCGGTGTTGCCGGTCGCCATCGCCACCGCCCGCGCCGGTGCGATCCTTCCCATGGAGGCCACCCAGGCGATCGTGCGCAGCATCCCCAGCGGGATGACACCCGTGCCGGATGGCATGTCGGTACCCAGGATCAGACGACGCTCGTCTCCCCTGCTGGCAATGAGGCGCGCCACCTCCTGCGCCGCCAGGGTGTTGCCGCACTGGACGATCTCCACGAAGCAATCCGTTTCATTCAGGATTCGCTCGACGTCGGCCAACGGCAGGCGGGTCGGTCCGCCGTTGACGTGGCTGGCGACGTCGGGCCGGATGGCGATCACCAGATCGGCGCGGATCGCGTTGCTCCCGGGGATCGAGACCCCGCCGGTGTGCATCGCCACCCGCAGCCCCCGCGCCTGCGCCCAGCGCACCATCGGCCCCGCTTCTTCCTCCGTGCAAACGGCGGAAAGCCCGATCTCGCCGACGAGCTGCACCCCGGCGTCCGCCATCTCGTCGAAATCCGCTTCGGTCAGACCGTGCTCCAGGATGACCGCACCGGCGATGACCTTGACGCCACCGGGGCGGGCATTGGCGAACGATTTGGCGGCGAGAATCGCCAGCGCCTTCGTCCCGGCCCGGTCCCGCGGTCTCCCGGGGACATGCGGTTCCCCCGCCGAGATCATCGACGTGACGCCGCCATGCAAGCAGCTCTCGATGAAATCGAGCACGCGCTGCCGGGGCGAAAAGTCCCCGATCACCGGATGCACGTGGTTGTCGATCAGCCCTGGGATGAGTGTGGCTCCGGCCGCGTCGATCGTGACTTCATTCGCGGCCGGCGCGGGGGCGCCGTGCTCGTCCCCCACGTAGGCAATCGTGCCGTTCTGCACCACGACCGTGTTGCCATCGACAACCGGAGCGTCGATATGCCCCGAGACGATCGTGCCGATGTCGATCACACGCAGGTCAGGCATGGCGCTCCTCCGGCTCCCAAGCGATACGGTCAGACTCCCGCGGTGGCCGCGGCAGTGACATGACCGGCCAGCAATTCGCCGCTGGTAACGACGTCGCCAAAGTGGGTGTCGATGTCATAGAGGGTCGAGACCTGCTCGCGGTCACTGGTGGCGCTGACGCAATCCTCCGGGACGAAGACGTCGTAGCCCAGGAAGTACGCATCGTGGACGGTAGACCTGACACAGATGTTGGTGACGACACCGGTGACGACGACCTGCTGCACCCCCCACTCGCGCAGCCGCAGATCGAGATCGGTCCCGAAGAACCCGCTGTAGCGGCGTTTGGCGATCCGCGGCTCGTCTGGCGCGACATCCATGGCATCGATGATGCCGGCGTTCCAGGTGCCGGCGAAGCAGTGCGGGATGCGTTTTTCGAACTCGCGGTCTTCCCGGTGTGGGTGCTCGTCGCAAAGCCAGATGACGCGCATCCCCAGCCGCCGCCCCTCGGCCAGCAGGGCATTGAGCGGCGCGATGATGCGTCGCCCCTCCAGGAGTGGCATCACGCCCTCCGGCTCGAGGAACTCGTTGAGCATGTCGACGACGAGGATCGCGGCGCGATCGGGGTCAAACCGCAACCGCCGCCCAGTCCGCCGTTCCGAAAACTCGCTGACAACCTCGAGTGTATCACCGTTCATGGCGTGCCTTTCTCTGCACTCAAACAACCAGGTGCCTGCGCAAGCGATCGTCATCGGCGAGAAACACCGGTGACGGGCCCTCGTCGACGATTCTTCCTTTCTCCATCACGTAGCAGCGCGCGCTGACCCGCAGCGCCAGCCGCGCATTCTGTTCGACCAGCAGCATGGCGACCCCGGAGGCGGCGATCTCGCCGAGCCCAGCCGCCAGCTCCCGCACGATGTTCGGCTGCAACCCCTCCGAGAACTCGTCGAGCAGGAGCAGCCGCGGACGGGTCAGCAGTGCGCGCGCGATGGCCAGCATCTGGCGTTCTCCGCCGGAGAGCGAGCTCGCCTCCTGATCGAGTCGTTCGCCCAAAATCGGGAAGCGCGCGACGGCGTCCGCCTCGTCGCCGGACCGGCCATTCCCGGCCAGCCGGCCCAGGCGAAGATTGTCCCGCACCGTCAGGCTGGGAAAGATGCCACGGTCTTCCGGCACGAAGGTGACACCCATGCGGGCGATGGCGTGGGTGGGCCGCCGCCCAATCGCCATGCCATTCAGCGCAATGCTGCCGGCGGTACGAGTGGCCAGACCGATGATGCCGCGCAGCGTCGTGGTTTTGCCGGCCCCGTTGCGGCCGAGCAGGGCGACGATCTCCCCCGCCGCGACCTGCAGATCGACGCCGAAGAGGGCGGGGATGCGGCCGTAACCGGCGTGCAGCCCAGCGACCTCGAGGAGGGAACTTGTCATCCGATGTCACCCAGATAGACACGCCGCACCTCTTGATCCTGCTCGATCTCCGCGATTGTCCCCTCCCGTAACACCATGCCCTTGTGCAGCACGGTCACCCAATCGGCGATCCCGCGCACGAAGTCGATATCGTGCTCGATGACGACGACCGTGGCGGTGGACGCCGCTTCACGGACGATGCCGGCGATCGCCTCCGATTCGTGGGCATTCATACCGGCGGTCGGTTCGTCGAGCAGAATCAGCCGTGGCCGCATGGCGAGAGCCATCGCCAGCTCGAGGCGTTTCTTCTCGCCGTGCGCCAGATCGCCAGCAAGCATGTCGCCCCGTTCCAGCAGTCCCACGCGCGCCAGCGCCTCGCGCCTGCGCGCACCATTTTCCGGGCGCTCGCGGCTGGCGAGCAGGACATGGTCCAGCACCGTCATCGCGGCGAAGACGCGCGGCGTCTGGAACGAGCGCACCAGACCGAGCCGGCTGATCGCCTGGGGAGATTTGCCGGTGATGGTCTCTTCCTGGAAGACCACTCTCCCCGCCGTCGCCGGGATCATGCCGCTGATCACATTGAAGAGCGTGCTCTTGCCCGCGCCGTTGGGACCGATGATGCAGTGAATGTGGCCAGCGCGGACCTCCAGGTCGACCGAATCGACGGCGCGCACACCGCCGAAGTGCCGGCTGAGACCGGCCGTCCGCAACACCACCCCCGGATCAGCCATGAGGCTCGTCCAGCGGCCGTTCCAGCACTGGCGCCAGAGCGATGGGACCGCCGCGGCTGCGGCGGAATCTGTCCCGCACCGCTTGCGCGTCGAAGAGACCCGCGATCCCTTTGGGGAGAAAGATGACGACCAGCATGAAGACGGCGGCGAGCAGCATCAGATACCCGTCGGCGGAGACGCCGCGCAACCGGTTTTCGAGCAGCTTGAGCGCGATCGCCGCCAGGATTGGCCCGATCAACGTGCCTTGACCACCAACGGCCACCCAGACGTAAGTCTGCACGGAGAAGGCGATCCCGAACAGGGAGGGATGGGCGGTCCCGGCGAGGGGCGCGTAGAGTGCGCCGGCCAGCGCGCCGAGCGCCCCGGCGATGGCGGCGACGATCAGCTTGGTCGTAGCGACGTCGTAGCCGAGTGTCGCCACTTTCTCTTCGTCGTCGCGAATGGCGGCCAGCAATCGCCCGAACCGGGAACGCGTCAACCACAAACAGGCCAGGTAGGCGGCCACGACCACACCACTGGCCAGGGGGAAGAACTGCTCCGCCGTAGTCATCTTCAGATCCAGACCGGGGAGGGAAAAATCGGGTAAAGGAATTCCGACGAGCCCGTTCGAGCCTCCTGTCAGGTCGTAGCTGACCGCGGTCCAGCGTTGCAGAATCAGCGCCACGGCCAGGGTGATCAGCGCGTAGTAGACCGGCAGGGTGCGCGCTTTGAACGCGGGAAACGCGACGATCACCGCCAGCACGATCCCGAACAGGATCGCCAAGGCAAACGCGAGATACGTCGGCGAGCCGGCGGTGATCTTCCGCTGGGTGATGGCGTAGGTGTAGGCGCCGAGACCGAGGTAGGCCGCCGGTCCCAGATTGAGAATCCCCGCGTAGCCCCATTGCAGATCGACACTCAATGCCAGCAGCGAGAGGACGAGCGCCGACGCGACGATGAAGAGCCCGAACGGATCGGCGAGCCGCCCATAGATCAGGAGCCCGATGAGCAGCAGTGCGGCTCCCCGCGCGTTCCATACCAGACCGCCCACGCGGGCCCACCCCTGCCGCGCTGTCACCGCCGCCATCGCCGCCCCGTGCCGCTGAAGAGCCCGCGTGGCCGGAGCAGGACCAGCGCCCAGACGATCGCCAGCACGGTGATCTGGGCGTACGTCGCGTCGTAGATCGCGGTGAATCCGGCCTCCCAACCGCCGACGATGGCGGCGCCCCCAGCCGCGGCCCAGATCGACCCGGCGCCGGCGACGATGACGACGAGGAAGGCGCGGATAACCCAATCGAGTCCCATGGCGGGGACGACGCTCACCAACGGCGCGGCGAGAGCTCCGGCGAATCCGGCCAGCGCCGAACCGAGGGCGAACGACAGCGCGTTCATGCGGACGGTATTCACGGCGAGCGCGGCGGCCATCGCCGGGTTGACGATCGTGGCCCGCGCCCGCAACCCGAAATCGGTTTTCAGAAACAGCACCACGACGGCGGCGATCACCGCGAAAGCCAGCACGGTGGCGATGATCTGGTAGGTCGGATAGGTGTTGCCAAGCAGCGTTGGACCGCCGGTAAACGGACTGGTAACGAACTGGGGGCGATCCCCGAAGGCAATCGCCACGCCGCGCTGGAGCAGAATGCTGAGCCCGAATGTCGCCAGCAACGTGCTGAGATCGCCTCGCACGTACAACCGCTGCACGATGAGGCGCTCGACGATCACCCCGAACAGACCGACCACCAGCGCCGCGGCGAGCAGATTGAGCCAGAAATTGATACCTCGCGCCAGCAGCCACCACATCGTGTACGCCCCGAGCATGAAGAGCTCACCGTGGGCCATGTTGATCACCTTCATCATCCCGAAGATGATGAACAGCCCGATCGCGACCAGCGCCAGCAGACTGACCGCCGATGTGGCGTTGAAGAGTTGCTTCAGTAGCAACCCCGTGTTGACCGCGGCGAACATCATGGCCAAGTGCCCCATCACCCCATCTAAACGACCGAACACCCCTCATGACCGGGGTGCGTGATCTCCCCGAAATCCTCGTCGATCTGGTAGGTGTCGTTTTCGATCCGCAGCAGATAGATGTGCTGCGTCAGCAGGTGATTGTCCGCGTCGATCTCGACGTCGCCCTGGGGTAGGGTCATCGCCAGACCTTCACACGCTTTCGCGAATGGCTCGGGATCGAACGAGCCGGCGATCGTCGCCGCCTCTCGCCAGAGAAGAATGGCGCCGTAGCACGCCGCCGCCGTGCCGCCGATGGGAAGCTGATAGTCATACGCCTCGCGGAAGGCGGCGACGAACTCCGCGTTGACCTCGTTGTCGATCTGATCGGAGTAGCGGTCCGCCGTCAGCACACCCTCGGCGAATCCTTGCAGCCCGCTGTAGACCTCGGGAGCGAAGGTGGCGACACCGGTTACCGTCATCCGGTCGAACAAACCGCCCTCGCGGGCCTGCTTGGTGAAGGCGACACCATCGGTACCGACCGTCGTCGAGAAGACGACGGTAGCGCCCGAGTTGGCAATCTTGTCGATCACCGGGCGGTAGTCGCTCGTACCGAGGGGCACATATTCTTCGGCCACGACCGTGCCGCCCGCTTCGTTCAGAAAGTCGATGGCGACGGCGTTGACCGAGCGCGGGAAAACGTAGTCATTGCCGATGAAATACCAATCCCCGCCGGCCTGCTCGACGATCGTCGGCACGAAGCTGACCAACCGTTGCTGCGGGGTGTCGCCGAGCCCGAAGACGAGCGGGTTGGTGCTGCCATCCGGGAGGCAGGTCTTGTCTTCGCCGTCGAGCGGGTAGAAGAAGACCTTTTGCGCTTCATTGACGAGGGGCAGCACCGCCAGCGTCGTCGCGCTGCTGACGGTGCCCATCAGAATATCGACATTGTCCTGCACCAGCAGCTTGCGCGCGCGTTCGGTGGCCACGGCCGGATCACCCTGATCGTCTTCGGCGATGACCGAGAGTTGGCGGCCGAGGATACCGCCCTCGGCGTTCACCTTCTCCACGGCGAGGTTCGTCGCTTTCGTCATCAGATCGCCGAAGTCGGCGAAGACCCCCGTCACCGGCGCGAGCAGCCCGATGGTTATCGGTGGTCCGGCCGCCGGGGTCGCCTGCGCCGCGGCCAGCCGGCCAAGCTCCGGCCTGGACGCCAGCAGCGCGCCGCTCGCGGCGCCGAGTTGCAGAATCCGTCGGCGGGACAGGTTGTTCATCGCGCACTCCTTGTCAGCAACGCAACAGTCATCGCGATTCGCACTGCAGGGTTTCCTGGGCCGCTCATTGGCCGAGCTTATGCGCCTCCTTTCCCAATCGTGCGCCGCCCGCGCCGATTTCCACGGACGATGGCGCGTCGCCATTGGCGCCGAATACGCCGGACCCACCCCGGTAACCGCAGCGCTGCGACAACTCGCGCGCCGCCGGGACGAGGGCGCGCGCCCACCCCTCTTCGTCGAACCGGGTAATCGGACCGGCGATACTCAATGCCCCCAATACGAGTCCCCCCACGGCGAAGACCGGAGTCGCAACCGCCGCGATGCCATCGACGAACTCCTCGATCTGCCGCGCGTAACCGCGCTCGCGGATGCGGCCAATTTCGGCCAGCAACGTATCGCGCCCGCGCACCGTGAGCCGGGCCGAGGCGGGCAGCAGGGGATCGGGCAGGACGCGGTCGATCTCCACATCGCTCATCGTGGCGAGCAGGGCTTTTCCCGAGGCCGAAGCATGAAGCGGCATCCGCGTGCCGGGCCGGATGTCGGCGCGCAGCACTTCGGGACTTTCGACGCGCTGGACGAAGAGAACCGATCCCGCGCTGAGGACTCCCATGGACACACTCTCGTTGCAGCGACGAGCCAAGTCTTCCATAGCCCCGATCAAGCGGACGCCGAATCCGCCCTGTTCGACCGCGGTGGTCCCGATCTCGAAGACGCGCAACCCCACGCGATAGGAGCTGGAGACCGGGTCGTACTCGACCATGCCAACTTCACGCAGCGTTTGCAGCAGGAGGTGAGCGGTGCTCTTGCCGAGCGCCAACTCACCGGCGAGCGCGGTCAGCCGCAGTGGCCCGCGCTCCGCCAGAATGTCCAGCGTGCGTACGGCATTGCGCACGGTGCTGAGGGTTCGGTGGGGCATCCCGGACCTTTTGTTCGACTATTGCGAACGATGTTCGACACTCTCCGACACGAGCAGTCTATTCCGGGACTTTCGTGTGGTCAATACCGTGCGCTATCTCGCCTGGGATGAAGCCCGAGTCCGAACAATGGTCATTCCACTCCCATCGCAATGGGAGAGGAGGCAAGCGGGTGAGGGTTTACCGCGGCAATGTGACGTTGATCGTGGGCGCTATGTGTTTCACAACCCCAATGACGCCAGATACTCCCGGTTGCGGCGGGCGCTCGCTTTGGGCGTGCCCATACCGGGCAGGACGTCCTGCTCGACCACGGCCCAGCCGTCGTAGCCGTGGTCGTTGAGCCAGCGCACCACCGCCGGAAAATCGACCCCGCCCTGACCCAGTTCGGAGAAGATACCAGCGCGCAACGCCTGGAAGTAATCCCACCCTTCGTCACGGGACTGGCGGGCAAGCTCCCGGCTGCTGTCCTTGAAGTGGATGTACCAGACGCGGTCGCGCCAGCGGTCGAGTGCCTCGACCGGCGACGGTCCCTCGTCACCCGCGCCGAACAGATAGTGCCCGGTGTCGAAGACGATTCCCATAAGCGCCGGGTCGGTCTCCGCCAGAAAGCGATCGGTCTCGGCTGGCGTCTCTACCCAGCCGGCGGAATGGGGATGGAACACCGAGCGCAGACCGGTTTCATCCCGCACGGCGCGGGCGACCGCTTCGGCGCGCCCGGCGTAGCCCGCCCATTCGTCGTCTGGGAGCGCCATCTCGGCGGTGATGCGCCCGGCGTGCAGCGTGCGGCCGGGATCGGTCGCGTTGTCGTCCGCCACCACGATGAACGGCCCCGTCCGCGGATCGCCGGCCGGAACGACCGCCGCCAGCAACCGGGCCACCTGCAGTGCATGCGCGATCCCAGCTTCCAGCGCGCCTGGGTCGCGCAATCGCACCGGGACGTAGGCGCCGATCAGTGCCAGTCCGCGCCGGTCGAGCTCGTCGCGCAGTACCGCGGGATCGGTCGGCATGAATCCCCAGTCGCCGAACTCGGTCCCGGCGTAGCCGGTCTCGACGATCTCGTCGAGCACAACGTCGTAGGTGAGCGGTTTCTCATTGAAACCCTCGAACTCGAGCGCTCCCCAGGAGACGGGCGCGTTGGCAATACGGATCGGGCTCATGAGACGGAGTCGGAAGTCGGAAGTCGGTCGGCCTCGAGTTCCCGCCCCGCGCGCAGGATGGCGGCATCTGCCTCCGCCGCAACCGGGCTGAGGCGTGCTCCTGACGCCGCGTCGGCCCGCGCGAACTCCTCCAGCTCGAGTCCGAGCTCTTCCAGTTCCTCACCACCGGCCATCATCCGCACGACTTCCTCACGACTGGTCTCGCTCTTGGCGAAGGTGCCGTAGGACCGGCCGCGATTGAGAATGGTAAAGCGGTCGGCGATCGGGTAGGCGTGATGGACGTTGTGCGTGATGAATACGACACCCAACCCGCGCGCCCGCGCCTGAGCGATATAGCGCAACACCACCCCGGCTTCCTTGACGCCGAGGGCGGCGGTCGGCTCATCCAGAATCAGCACTTTCGCCCCGAAGTAGACCGCCCGCGCGATCGCCACCGATTGCCGCTCGCCGCCAGAGAGGGTTCCTACCGCCTGCCCGGTGTCCCGGACATGGATACCCATCTTGCTGAGCTCGTCGCGGCTGATGCGGTCGGCGGCATCGACGTCGAAGCGGCGGAACGGACCCCAGCCGCTGCTCGGCTCCGAGCCGAGGAAGAAGTTACGGGAGATGCTCATCAACGGGATCATCGCCAGATCCTGATAAACCGTGGCGATACCGGCGGCGAGCGCATCGCGCGGGGAGCCGAACTGGACCTCCTTGCCCTCGACCAGATAGCGGCCCTCACTCGGCGGGTGGACTCCGGCGAAGATCTTGATCAGGGTCGATTTGCCGGCGCCATTGTCGCCGAGCAGGCACATCACTTCTCCGGCGTGGACGCTCATCGAGATGTCTTTCAGCGCGATCACGCTCCCGAAGAAGCGTGAGACATTCTGGACCTCGAGCAGCGGCGTCCCGGTATCGATCGCGGCCGCGCTCATCGTCGTCCTCCCATCGCCTGGGTGCGGATATAGCGGTTGACGAGCACCGCGATCACGAGCATGGCGCCGAGCACGGCGTCCTCCCAACCGGGATCGACCCCCATGAAGACGATGCCCTGACGCACCATGCCGAAGATCAGCGCGCCGAAGACAGCGCCGATGGCGGAACCGTAGCCACCCGTCAACAACACCCCGCCGATGACGGCGGCGATGATCGCGGTGAACTCGCTGCCGGTACCGCGCACCACGTCGGCGCTGCGAGCACCCAGCACTTGTATCACCGCCACCAGCCAGGCGGCGACGGCGGTGCCCATGAAGAGGACGATTTTCACCAGACTGATCGGCACGCCGACATTGCGCGCCGCCTGCTGATTGCCGCCGACCCCGAAGATCCAGTTGCCGAACGGAGTGCGCAGCAGCACCCAGGTGGCGAGAGCGGCGATGGCGAGCCACCACAGGATGGCGATCGAGAATCCCGCGCCGGCGATCGTCACGTCGCTGGCGAATACGGTGCGGATGGCGTCGTAACCGGGCACGTCATCAAGGCCACTGACCACCGTCCGCCCCGTCACTTGCCGCGTGACGCCGACCGTCACGCCGCGAATCATCAGCAGCGTGCCGAGGGTGACGATGAACGAGGGCAAACTGGTGCGCAGCACCAGATACCCGTTGAAGATACCCAGGAGCAGGGCGAAGGCGAGCGACATGAGCATCGCCAGCCAGATGTTCCACCCGTACTCGACGCTGAGCAAAGCGAAGATGATGCCGCAGGCGCCGATCGTCGAGCCGATCGACAAATCGAACTCGCCGCCGATCATCAGCAGGGCCACGGCGACGGCCAGAATCCCGAGCTGGGCGGCGACCTCGAGGTAGTTCGCCGTCCCCCGCGGCGACAAGAATCCACGGTCGCCGGCCACGATCGCGAAGAATATCCAGACGCCGATCGCCCCGGCGAGGGCGCCCATCTCTGGCCGCACCAGCAGGCGGTGCAGGGTGCTGGTCTTCGCGACGCGCTCATCCTCCCCGGCCGCTGGCCGCGTCTCGACGCTTTGCGACACCTGCATCGTGCCTCCCCCGTCGACGTGCGCTAGCGCGTTCCCGCCGCGGCGAGATCGATAACCTCCGCCGCGTTCTCCTGGGTGACGAAACCGGGGCCAGTCATCACCACCGGATTGGCGATCGTATTCAGGTTCGTCGCGTTCAGCGTCAGCAACACGATCGGCAGGTAGCCTTGCATGTACTGTTGCGAATCGATCGCGAAGAGGATGTCACCACTCTCGATCGCCTCCAGCACATCGGGCGAGAGGTCGAACGTGGCTAGCTGGATCGCCCCCAGCTGACCGGTCCCGCGCAAGGCCTCCAGCGCCGGAGCCGCTCCGGTCGGACCGAGCGTCAGCACGCCGTCGACGTCTGGGTTGGTGGAGAGTGCGGCTTCCATTCGCGCCTGCGCCTCGGTCGGATTGTTGAGGTCGACTTCGACGACCTGAACTGTGCCTCCCGACTCGGCCAGTCCGTCGGTGAAACCGCGGCAACGATCGTCCAGCGCGACGTTGCCGACCTCCTGATTGACGCATAGCGCGGTGGTAACACCCGCCTCTCCCATCCGCTGGCCGGCGCCGACTCCCGCCTCATACTCGGTCTGACCGATGTGGGTAAGCATTCCCAACTCGGCGGCGACGTCGCTGCCCGAATCGAGCGAGACCATCGGGATCCCGGCCTCAACACCGGCCCGGATCGAGTCGCCGAGGGCATCGGCATCGGGAATTGAGATCGCCATCCCGTCCGGCTGGGACGCGACGGCGGCGTCGATCAGTTGCGCCATGGCCACCATGTCGAAGGTGTCCGGCGCCTGATAATCGACCTGGACCCCCATGTCCTCCGCCGCCTGATTGAAGCCATTCTGAACCACTGACCAGTAGGGGTCAGAGGCCTGACCGTGAGTGACGACGACGAAGCGGAGGTCGCCCCGATCCCCGTCCTCCTGACCGAGCGCCTGGGTGGCGAAACCCATTGTGGCGAGCACAACCACGACGAATAGAGCGATCACCTGTGCGCTGCGATGCCTCATGCTCTCTCTCCTGGTTGACGGCTTGAGTCCCGGATCACCATCGATCCGCGACAACATCGACCCTTCGCCCCGTGCGCGGGGTGGAGGGGTCTTGCCCGGGAACCGGAACCGGTAGCCCCTCTCCCTGCGCACAGGGAGAGGGGTTGGGGTGAGGGTGTCTCGAATCTAGCGCGTACCAGCCGCCGAGAGCTCGATGATCCGCTCGGCGTTTTCCTGGGTGACGAAGCCAGGTCCGGTCATCAGCACCGGATTGGCGATCGTGTTCAGGTTGGTCGCATTCAGGGTCAGCAACACGATCGGTAGGTAGCCCTGGATGTACTGCTGCTGGTCGATGGCGAAGAGCATATCGCCGGCTGCAATCGCCTCGAGGACGTCGGGCGAGAGGTCGAAGGTGGCGAGTTGAATCGTCCCGAGCTGGTCGGTTCCCCGCAGCGCCTCGAGTGCCGGCGCGGCGCCGGTCGGTCCGAGCGTGAGCACCCCGTTGATGTCGGCGTTTGCGCTGAGTGCGGCCTCAATCCGTGACTGTGCTTCCGTCGGGTTGTTGAGATCGACTTCGGCTACCTCGACCGTGCCACCGGACTCGGTCAGTCCGTCGGTGAATCCGCGGCAGCGCTCGTCGAGGGCGGCGTTGCCGACCTCCTGGTTGACGCACAACGCGTTCGTCACACCGGCCTCGCCCATGCGCTGTCCGGCGCCCAGCCCGGCCTCATATTCGGTCTGGCCGACGT
>JACCXM010000035.1 GCA_013697005.1 Chloroflexia bacterium
GTCGCCGAACCTTACCGGCGTTTAGGTGACTGGTGTGGCATCGGCGTCCGCCTCCGGAGTGGAGGCCGCATCGCCCACCGGGGTCGCGGCGTCGTCTGGCGTCGCCGCGGCTGCCATCATCGCGGCGAGATTCATGTCGATGGCTGTCTGCGCCGCGGGATTGCTGAGGAAGACCACCACCGTGGTGCTGCCGCCATTGTCGTGGAGCCAGGCCACTCCCGAGAATCCGGAATCCTCGTCTTCAGCGAGACCGATGAACAGGTCTCCGCGTTCGTCGGGGACGCCGCCGACGTTGCCGCAGGCGATGTAGATGCTGGGATCCGCGGCATCACGCACGTTCAGCGCATGGCCGCCGGAGATGATCTCGGCCAGCCCCACTGCAACCTCGGTCGTGGCCACGGCGACTGGGACCGGCGCGCCGCCGAAGTCCGCCGCGTCCGGCATCACCACGTCGCTGTCGTCCATACCGGATCCGCTGGACATGCCGGCCACCCAGTCCGGGAACACAAGATCAGCCAAGGGCACCGCCGGCTCCGGGTTGAGATCGTCGCACGTTCCCAGATGGAAATGATTCGGATAGGCAGCGGAGGCGGCGTCGTCACCCATCGCGGTCGGGGTGGCGTCTTGGGCGAGACCGGCTGCGACGAGACCAACGGTCATCGCGGCCGCGACTGCCACGATGGACAGGGTTCTGCCTGGGACACGCATGACGTTCTCTCCTCCGGCACTAAGGCTCGCCCCCGGCGGGGCGAACGCGATCGACCTCGGCGACTTTCGGTGTCTGAACCGCATGACAGCAGCATACCGGATTCGTCGCGGTCCGGGGAGGAATCATGCACAACCGGGGCCAGTCTGAGGTGATCGGATGGTGAGGGGTCAGGGGGATTGCACGGCGTTGGGGATGTGGGTGAGACGGGAGACCGCGCCGGACGGTCCCAGTGTTATCGCCATCAGATCGATCCGCCAGAAGGTATCAGCGAACTCGGGCCGCGCGGCGAGAAACAGTTGCGCCGCCCGCAGCAGCCGCCCTGCCTGGACGGGAGTAAGCGACTCCTCGGCGGCGCCGAGACGCTCACCGCGGCGCGTCTTGACCTCGACGAAGATGAGCACGTCTCCGTCCCGCATCACCAGGTCCAACTCGCCACCCGCGTAGCGCCAATTGGCCGCGAGGAATGTGAATCCCTGCTCCTCCAGATGGCGGCGCGCCAACCGCTCGCCGGCGGCGCCCAACCCCTGGCGGGCGGTGCGGGTCACGGGGCGGCGTTCCAGGCCGCTACCGGCGCGAAACAGCGCCGGTGGTGCGCGCTCGGCCCATGTTCGGCCAACCGTGCCTTGTGGTAGTCGGAGCAATACCCTTTGTGCCGTTCGAAACCGTAGCGAGCATCCTCGGCGGCGAGCACGGCCATCATCCGGTCGCGCGTCACCTTGGCCACAATCGATGCCGCCGCGACCGATAGCGACAGCGCGTCGCCGTCGATCAGACCGCTCTGAGGACACCCAAGATCGAGCACGCAGGCGTCGATCACGAGCGCGTCGACCTCCAACGCGATGCCGAAGATGGCGCGCTCCATGGCGATGCGGTTGGCGGGTCCGAGCCCAACCGCGTCGAGCTCATCGACCGGCACGATACCGACCCCGATGGCGACTGCCGTTTCTTTGATGGTCGCCGCCAGCGCAACACGTCGCTCCGGCGTCAGCAATTTCGAGTCACGCACACCGGCGAGCGCGGATTTCAGCTTGCGTAGCCTCCAGCCTTCACACGCGGGGAAGACCACCGCCGCGGCAACCAGGGGACCAGCCATCGCGCCGCGTCCTACCTCGTCAACCCCCGCCACATGGCGCATTCCAGCTTTCCAGAACGCGCGCTCCCAGCGCAGATCGGGATACCCGTCCGATCCAACCGCGCGACCGTTCGATCGATGCTGACTCACGCTCATGTGCTTGGCAAAACTCTCCACCGGAGACGGTACCATGAGTTTCATGGTCAACACTCTCGTGTCATTCCGAGGAACGAGGAATCTCGGTCGCATGCCGCGTCATGGTGTGGAGAACCGACGACGTGCAGATCCCTCGTGCGCTCGGAATGACATATGCGGTGACGATGAACACGAATCGAATTGCCTAGAGTATGCGGTGAACGTTCTTGCCATAGAGTCATCGAACTTCTCGAGTCAGACCGGAACTCGGCGAGGAGGCATCTCGTGGATGATCGACGATTCGATGCGCTTGCCCGCGGGGTTGCGGCGCGTGGCTCGCGGCGGGGACTGCTGCGAGGATTGACAGGCGCCGTGGCAATCCTCGCCACGCGGATTGGCGCGCAATCCGCGCTGGCCCGCCACTCGTTCCTCAGTCCGGGCGATCCTTGCCGCGTCGATGGTCAGTGCTTTGCCGGCGATGCTCCGCTGATCTGCGCCGACAACGGGTTCACGATAGACGGGCCGCTCAACTGTTGCACCTACGATGGGTACGGGTGCGACTTCGACCAAGGATGTTGCGGTTATTCGTCCTGCATCAATGGCGTATGCACCTCGATTCCCTCGGACCCGGGTCCGGGTGACCTCTGTGTCAACAGCTCCGCATGTCTGGGCGCCGATACCCCGCTCACCTGCGATTATGTCGGAAGTACCGGCGACTACCGCTGTTGCGCCTATGAAGGCAGCCGCTGCGGGTTCGACGCGGCGTGCTGTGGCGCGGCCACCTGCGTTGGCGGCCGCTGTTCCAGCGCGCCGGTCTCCGCCGGTCCCGGCGATCCCTGCCAGGACAGCTCGCAGTGCGTCGCGGCCGACACCGCGGTCACCTGTGATTACGTCGGCAACACAAACGATTTCCGCTGTTGCGCCTACGAGGGGAGCCGCTGCAGCTGGGACGGCGGCTGCTGCGGTTGGCTGCGCTGTGCTGATAACGGCTTCTGCACCGGACTTCCGCCAACAGGGTGCGATGGCCAGGGATGCGACTGCGATTTTCACGATCCGAGTGCCTGCACCCCTGGTCTGGTCTGTTGCGCCGTCCAGAGCGGATTCATCTGCGCCACTTGGGCCGACTGTGGGGGGTGAGCGAGGGTGAGGGGTTAAATCCGCTTTTCTTTGATGCGGGCGGCGCGCCCAGTGCGCCCGCGCAGGTAGTAGAGCTTGGCGCGGCGGACCTTGCCGCGGCGGGTCACTTCGATATGGTCGATGCGTGGTGAGTGCAGGAGAAACGTGCGCTCGACCCCGATGCCGTGGGAGGCGATACGGCGGACCGTGAAGTTTTCGTTGATTCCCCCCGCGCGGCGCCGGATGACTACTCCCTCGAAGACCTGGATCCGCTCCCGTGTGCCCTCGACGACTTTGGCGTGGACGCGGACGTTGTCGCCAGGGCCGAACTCCGGGACATCCGTTTTCAACTGTTCCGCTTCGAGCTCACGAACCAACTGGGCAACCATCGGAATCCCGTCTTTCTCGTTCAGAACACAATGCACCCGGAAACCGGGCACAGCGGCGGAGTTTAGCATGGCGCCGGGCCAAGAACAACCGCCATTCTCCCGATTTTCCGGGTGCGGTCCTACGGTGCGCCAGGCGCGTCCGGAGTGGACGTCCACAGCGGGAGTGCGTCGATGAGAGTTTTCATGGCGGACGCGACGGAGCGCTCTCCCCGCGCACCCGCTCCGGGGTTGAGACTGCTGATCGCGACCGCGGCCACTTTGCCGGTTTGCAGCACCGTACTCATCGTCGCCACCAGCTCCTCGATCGTCAGTCCATTTGCCGATGGCGTCGAAGCGCTCGGGACGAATCTCGGATCGAGCACGTCGAGATCGACGTGCAAATAGAGCAGCGCGCAGCGCGCAGCCAGCCAATCGATCACTCCGGCAAAGCGGTCGTCGCTCCGCAGCTCGCCAGCGGTCACGACGCGGACCTCGGTCGAGCGGAGCAGCTCCGTCTCTTTCTCGTCGAGCTCGCGGGTGCCGGCGAGCACGATGCGGTCGGTCGGTACCGGCGCCGCGAGCCCCGCCGCTTCGCGCCAGAGGGGTCCCGCCAGCCCCGCCAGGATCGCCACCGGCATCCCCGCCAGAATGCCGCTGAATGAGGTTTCCGGTGTATTGAAATCGCCGTGGGCATCAACCCAGACGATACCGATCGCGGCCCCCGCGCCATCGGCCTGCTGCAACCCGGAGACGACCCCGATCGCGGCTGTATCGTCACCAGCCAGGACCAACGCGCCCGCACCCGTGCGCCGCGCCTCGGCGACGAGGCGAGCGGTCGCGGCCCCGAGCCGTCCGATATTCACCGCCGTGCGGCCGTCTTCGCGCTGTGCGGCGTCGAGACATGCCTCATGGGGACCAGTGAAATCGAGACCAGCGGTACCCAACTGATCCACCAACCCAGCAACGAGCAGGGCGTCCGGTCCGGCGCCGAGTCCCTCACCGAGTTCGTCGTACCGGTATGGCACGGTCACCAGATCGATCCGCATCGATGACCTCCGGCTAGCGGGCGTGGCAGACAACGTCCTGATCCTGAGTGCGATCTCACTTCGCGTCGATGCGACGATTGTAGCGCGATGAACGCCCCAGCCCGGGGCCAGCGATCGATCGCTCTGATTTCAGCCAGACAATCCCGGTCAGTCTCGTACAATGGGCCATCGGCCGTCACGACGGCTCATGACGCATTTCCGCACCGATACGTGCCACACGACCCGGACGCGACGGTTGGCTGCCGAATCCAAAACCGGATCCAGCGGGAGCGGCCCGAACGGGTCTGGTGCAAACCCGGACGAAGACGATCACTATTCGCTGCTGGGCGTGCCATTCACGGCGACCCATGCCGAGATCAGCCGCGCCTACCGGCGGGCGATGAAGCGCGCCCACCCGGACTGGCAGCGTCATGAGCGCCGCGCCCAATCAGAGGACATGGCGCGCAGGCTCAACGCCGCCTTCGCCACCCTTTCCGATCCGCTGAAACGTCAGGCGTACGACCGCACCATCCGCCAGCAGGTGATTCAGGACCAGATCATGCGCCACTACGTCGGCGGATTTCACACCCTGGACGAAATCCCGGGACCAGCCAGACCCCATCGCCGCCGGGAGCCAACCGCGGCCGAGCGCCGCGACCGCCTCGCTGCCGACCGTCAGGCGTCACTGACGCTGATCCTCGTCGCCGCTGGCGTCACCGCCATCATCCTGATATCGGTGCTCCTGGGTTCGTTCTTGGTATCGATCCTAAACGCCGTGCGGTAATGACGAGGCGGTCTGGATGACAGGAGGAAGACGGCAAGCAAAGACTGACACGATCAGCCCGCGATCCTCACCTCGTACTTCCGACTTCCGACTCCGTCAGTGGCCCCGCAGCGAAGTCGGCCGCACCCGAATCGGGACGGAATACGCTTGCGCGAACGCCTCCGGCGGCATGCCCAGGCTCTGCATGCCGTCGGCATACTTCGCCACATACGCGGGCACCTCGTTACCTGGTGGCGTATCGGAATCGACCCAGGCATTACCAGTCATCACCACCACATCGTTGCCGTACGTGTCGCTGTTGAAATGCAGGCTGACCCGCCCCGTCCGCTCGATGTTCCGCAGTTTCGGTGTGCCGGGCTGGCTGTAGATCAACGCCGTGTCGCCGTCCCAGAGAAACCAGACGGGAGACGGCTGCGGGGTCTGGTCGGAACCAACCGTGATCAGCCAGACGACCAGATCGCCAGCCAGATGACCCGCGGCGCGGGCTCCGAAATCGGTGCTCGTGTCGATCTCCATGTTCAATTGGCTCCTCGTCGGTATTCACTCGTGGTCCGCGTCCATCGCGCAGGAGGGGGCAAGGACCCCGCTCCCGCGCGATAAAGCTTACGACGTGGCGGTCACGCGATACGCGACCTCGTCGAGAACCACGATCACCTGCTGACCCAGCGCGAACGCCGCGCCGAGCCCGGGATGCTGGCTGAGAAGATCGAAATACGCGTCACTGGCGAACGGCACGTCGATCGTGGTCATCGTGTCGGGGTTGAAGGCCGTGTCCGTCCAGACGTCATCGCGCAGCACGAACGCCCCCGTTCCGGCGTAGCGCAGCACCTCGGCGGCGCTCACCTCGACACCGTCTTCGGTGACATAGGTCGCCATCGGCATCGGCGCGGCCTTGTCCGCTTCGGCCAACGCCTGCACCTCTTGCGCCTGGTTGACCGCAACCGACCCCGAGCTGGGCGCCGCGTACGACGCATCCTGGATCGACGTCGCCGCCTGGTCCCGCGCCTCCTGCGAGAGAATGTCGTCCTCCGTGATCAGATACGAGGTGTACGGGGTGACGATGCCGTACTCGAGACTGAGATCGACCACGGCGTCGACGAGCTCGTCGTTCTCGCCATGCAGCCGAATCTGATTCAGCAGGTAGCCGATCTTGCGCGTCGCCCAGAGGCGCGGTAGGAACTCGCTGCCCCCTTCCTTGGCGAAGGTGACAGGATAGCGGAACTCACGCGGTTCGCCGTTGACTTCGCCCCGCAGCGTCAAAGTCGCCGGACCGCCATTCTCGTAGCTGCCGAGGGCGATGAGCTGTGTCCCGGCAAAGAGGTCCGGCAGCGGCGCGGGGTAGATCTCCGCGACATCGACCCCCTCCACGTCGACGTCGAGGTCGGCCAGCACCGGCGCGGTAATCCCCGAGTAAAATGTCGAGACCGCTTCGTTCAACGCCTCGCCAGGACGGACGTAGGTCGTCCGGCCTTGATGCTCACTGGAGAGGGTGTCGAGCAGCACCGCGTCTACGTCGTCGCCGACACCGAAGGCGAAGAGCCGCACGTTGTCTGGCGCGGCGTCGGCAACATTCTCGAGAATATTGGCCGTCTCGATTTCCCCCTCGGTCGGGAGCCCGTCGGTCAGGAACAGCACCATCGTTGGGCGCTCGGACTCTGCCATGTCCAGTGCATTGAGCAGCGCCAGATTGATGTCGGTGCCTCCCGTCGCTTGCAGCTCCTGCACCCACTGCGCGGCGTCCTCGGCTTCCGATGGCGGCATCAGCTCGCGAGAGTATTCGCGCGCCCCAGTGCTGAACTCGACGACATTGAATCGGTCCTCGGGATTGAGATGCCCGAGCACGTAGAGCAGTGCCTCCCGCGCCTGCACGATCTTCTCACCCTCCATACTGCCGGAGGTATCGAGCACGACGATGACGTCCTTGGCGACGATCTCTGTCTCGTCGTCGATCCCCGGTGCGGCGAGGAGCATGAACGAGCCCTCGCCGGAATCGTCCATGTAACTGACGACACTGGCGCCGATCGCGTCGGGCGAGACACTCCAGAACAACTCGAAGTCGGTGTCGGGACGGACGTCGTTGTCCTCGTACCCTGCCGCGAAGTGAAAATCGTCCTGCCGATCGACGGCGACGTCGTGCGACGGGGAGTAGACGGCGCGCAGCGGTTCCGCGGTGGCCACGTCCACACTGACGGATACCGCTTCCAGTGGTTGTGCCGAGAAGCGCTCGGTGTTCAGGGGATAGCGATAACGGGAGAGTCCATCTTCGTTGGGGATGATCTCGCCATATTCGATCTCGATCCGGCGGTCCTCACCCGGTGGGATGGGGAAGACACTGGCCTGGATCGCGCCCTCGCCGATGTATTCGAGCAGGGCGGGATCGCGCAAGTTGCGCACGATGTCGTCGTAAATGCGCCGGGCCTCGTCTGCATCGAGCAGCTTAGCCTCGATCGGCTCGCCGTCGATAGTCATCGTGAACTCGGAGATAGTCGCACCGGGCGGGATGGGAAAGATGTATGTCCCTTCCGCCGCCCAGCTGTTCGGATTGTGGAATACCTGGTCGATCCGGGTGGTCGCCACTTGATCGGCGATCGCAACATCGACCCGGTGCGAGCGCACGTTGAGCTGGTCGGCGATGAAAAACGGGTCGGTACACGCGGGATCGCATAGGGGTGGATCGACGATGATCACCCCGTCCGCGACGGCGGAAAGCGGCGTCACGAGCGATACCAGAAGCGACAGCAGCAACACGATCGGGATACGATGCATGGGTGTCTCCTCTCCGAGCTGGACCAAAGCGCCAGCCGCGTGCGTAGGAGACGCCATTCACGGTGCGCCGGTTCCCGCGTCGCGCCGGGTCAGTCGCAGAAGGTGGATGGCGCCGGGCCACCGCACTCCTGTGCCAGAGTTGACACGATTCGATTGAGCTCGCTGATCAATGTCTCGAGTTGGTGGTCGTCAGAACTCAATGAGCCGAGCAGTGAGTCAGTCACGGACCGGTAGTACCAGAGTGTACCGTCTCGCCCCGTGGTGAAATTGGACCAGACCGCTTCACCATCGTTTCGGTAGTCCGAAAGGACCGCGCGGGCGTTGTGCAGTTTGTCGGCAGCCACCACGAGGCGGATCGATGGTGACGCGGTGTGCAAACTGGCCACGAAATCCTTTTTGCGCTGGCACCAAGGCGGTTTCGGCATCTTATCTGTGTCTGTGCAGCCATCGACAATCCGGGCCACACGTTTGCCATAGCGGCGGCGTATTTTCCGCAGCGTCGGTTTCCCGCCCTGGTCTTCAACCGCGTCGTGCAACAGTGCGCCGATGGCTTCGTCTTCACTCGCCCCATGCTCGATGGCAATTGCCGCGACGGCGAGCAGGTGCCCAATGTAGGGCGTGTTCGAGCCTTTGCGCGTCTGCCCGGCGTGCAACCGGGCGGCAAATTTCAGCGCATTCTCGAACCGTTTTGATCGGCTCATGGTGGTATTCCTGACAGTTTCGATTGACGCGGTGCACTCAATGTACAGCGGCGAGCGCAATGACGTCCGCCAGCTTCTCGGCAGCAGCGATGACAGTAAAGTGCAGATTCGCACGGGGGCCGGTGGGAAAGATCGAGGCATCGACCACGCGCAAGCCGTCGATGCCATGCACCTTGCCCAAGTGATCGACAACTGCCATCGGATCGGATATGGGTCCCATACGGCAGGTGCTGGAAGGATGGTATGTCGTCCCGGCATGGTCGCGCGCCCAGGCGGGAAGTTCGCTCGCATCGCCCCAGGGCGGTCGTTTCTCAGCCATCGGCCGCAACACTCGTTGCATTGGCTCCGCGGCGACGATGCGTTCGACGAGATCGATACCGTCGCACTGCGCTTCCAGATCGGCGGGATCGCGCAGGTAGGCGTGATCGATATCCAATGGCGCGTGGGGGTCCGC
>JACCXM010000367.1 GCA_013697005.1 Chloroflexia bacterium
GTCAGGTGCCGCTCGGCCAGGGAGGCCACCAGCGGGTTGCCGAGCCCGAGCCCCGTCGCATGGAGCATCGAGTAGCTGATGGCGGCCAGGCTGAACGCCGCGTAGTCGTCGCGCAGCGACTTCGAGATGCCCTCGGTGCGGATCATGTCGATGACCCCGGCGGCTTTGCCGAGCAATGCCGCGCCGGCCTTCTTGACGGGATTGCCGACCGTCGAGCCCGTCTCTTCTTGCAGCGCGATGAGCGTGTCGCGGTGGCGCTTGACGGTATCGTGGAATCCCTGCACCGCCTTGAGCGCCTCGGGATCGTCCTGGACTTCTTTCACCTGGCGGTCGAGCGCTTCCTCGATATGCGCTTCCAGCGCGACCATATCGCCGACGTAGTCGGCAATCGTCTGCTCGTGCTTCTGCTGTACGTCCGAACTGCTGTTACTCGTGGTCGCCATCGGTTCCTCCCGCTATCGCCTCACATTGCTGTCTACGTGTCTCCATGGTGCATGGTCTGTGCCAACTCCGGCGCGAAACTCGCGCCGCTGTAGTCGAGGCATCATGTGTCCAGTCGGAAGGCACCAGGAATCGTCCTCACCGCCCGCACCCGACGAGTGAGTCAGCTCCCGGGATAGAGGTGGCAGGCTACCGTCTGCCCCCCTCCCTGATCGGCCAGAGGCGGCTCGACCGTTTGGCAAATGGGCATCGCGTATGGGCAGCGCGGATGGAAGCGGCACCCGGTGGGGATGTCGATCGGGCTCGGCGGATCGCCCTCGATCGCGGCCACCGTGTCTCTGGCGCCCAAGGCGGAATCCAGCTTCGGGATCGCCCGCACCAGCGCCTTCGTGTAGGGGTGCAGCGGCTCGTCGAAGATGGTCGACGCGGGCTGGATCTCGACGATCTTGCCCAGGTACATCACCGCCACTCGATTACTGATATGGCGCACCACCCCCAGGTTGTGGGCGATGAACAGGAACGTCAGACCCATCTCCTCCTGGAGGCGCATCAAGAGATTGATCACCTGAGCCTGGATCGAAACATCGAGCGCTGACACCGCCTCGTCGGCGACGATGAAGACCGGGTCGACCGCTAGCGCGCGGGCGATCCCAATGCGCTGGCGCTGCCCGCCCGAGAACTGCCGCGGATAGCGATCGCCCATCGCCGCCGAGAGCCCGACTCGCTCGAGCAGCTCACCGACACGCGCTGGTATTTCATTTTCGGGACAGAGGCGATGGACGGTCAGCACTTCCCCCAGCGCGGCCTTGACCGTCTTGCGCGGATTCAGCGACGAGTAGGGATCCTGGAAGATCATCTGGATGCTGCGTCGGAGGCGCCGGGTCGTCGCCGCGTCGTGGGTCAGCACATCTTCACCACGGAAACGAATCTCACCGCTGGTTGGCTCGTAGAGGCGGACCAGGCAGCGGCCAAAGGTCGTCTTGCCGCAGCCACTCTCGCCGACCAGGCCGACTGTTTCCCCCGGCGCAATGACCAGGGAGACGCCGTCGACTGCTTTCAGCACCTCACCGGGTCGCCGCTGCAAGCGGGACACAATCCCCTGAGTGAGCGGAAAATGCTTGACGACGTCCCGCGCCTCGACGAGTGGGGTTCCTGCCGCTTCGACACCATTGCGGCCAGCGCCCTCGCTTGGCTCCACCGCGAACCTCACGCCGTCTCCCGTACCGCGATCCTTGTCGTCTCAACCCGGGCGCGAATAGCGTCCTGACGCCAGCAGGCAGCGCCATGCCCAGGGCCAACAGGCAACAGCTCTGGCGTCCAGGAGCGGCACTGCTCGACGGCGTACGTACAGCGGGGATGGAAACGGCAGCCAGACGGTGGGTCAAGCAGGCTCGGCGGCGCCCCGGCGATTGGTTGCAGGTAGCGCTCACGGGCGCCGATACCGGGAAGCGAGGCGAGCAGACCCATCGTGTAGGGATGGCGTGGCGCCCGCAATACGGTTCGCACCTCGCCTTGCTCCACGATCTGCCCCGCGTACATCACTGCCACCCGTTGACAGACGTGGGCGATCACCGCGAGATCGTGTGAGACCAGAATCACGCTCATCCCCAGCTCCCGCTGCAACCGGACGATCAGTTTCAGAATCTGGTCCTGGATCGTCACGTCGAGCGCGGTCGTTGGTTCATCGGCCAGCAGCACGTTCGGCTCACCGGCAAGCGCGATGGCGATCAGCACGCGCTGCCGCATCCCGCCCGAGAACTGATAGGGGTACTCGCGCAGGCGGCGCTCCGGGGCCGGGATGCCGACCAATCGCAGCAGCTCCAGTGCCCGCGCCCAGGCCGCCCGCCGCCCGACCCCTCGGTGCGCCTGCACTGCCTCGGCTACTTGCTCCCCGACTCTCAGCACGGGGTTGAGCGCCGACATTGGATCCTGGAAGATCATCGAGATCTCCCCGCCACGCACCTGCCGCATCGCCTCGGCGCCGGCCGTCAGGAGATCCTCTCCATTCAGGAGCACCTCACCCTCGGTCGTCGCATGCGACGGCAGGAGTCTGATGATCGAGCGACACGTTGCGCTCTTGCCGCAGCCGCTCTCCCCCACCAATCCGAAGATCTCGCCGGGGCGAACGTCGAACGAGACACCGTCAACCGCCCGCACGATCCCGGCGCTGGTCACAAACGACGTACGCAGGTCTCGAATCTGGAGAATCGGGGCAATTTCGCCTGATCCGTTCGTCATACCCGCTCCTCGACGCGGAGGAGATCGGCCAGCCCGTCACCGATCAGGCTGAAGGCGACGCCGACGACGAGAATGGCCAGACCCGGGATCGTCGTCATCCACCATTCTCCGGAGACGATGAACTGCCGTCCCTCCTGGATCATCCGTCCCCACTCGGCCGTCGGCGCTTGTGGTCCGAGACCGAGGAAGCTGAGCGCCGTGCCGAGCAGGATGTTCAGCACCGCGTCGGACATGAAGAAGACGATCGCCGGCGTGATCACGTTCGGCAGGACATGACCGAAGATGATGCGGGCATCGCCGAAGCCGAGCGTCTTGGCCGCCAGCACATACTCCGCATTGCGGGCGACCAGCACTTCGCCGCGCACGATGCGGGCGTAAGATATCCAGCCGACCAATGCGATCGCGATGAACATGTTGCGCAGACCGGGGCCGAGCATGGCGATGATGGCGATCAGAAGCACGATAAAGGGGAAAGCGACCGCTACGTCGACGACGCGCATCAGGATCGTATCGATTTTGCCTCCGTAATAGCCGGCTATCGCCCCGAGCAGAACCCCGGTGACGAAAGTGATAGCGGTCGGCACCAGCCCGATCATCAAGTCGATCCGCGCTCCGTAGAGGACGCGGGTGAGCACGTCGCGCCCGAAGTTGTCAGTCCCGAATGGGTGCGCCCAGGAAGGAGGCTTGTGGGCGTTGAGCAGATCCTGATCGATCGGCCCGTAGGGTGTCAGCAGTGGCGCGAAAATCGCCAGCCCGGCCACGATCGCCAGTAGCGTCGCACCCATCAACAGCGACGGGTTGCGCCAGAGAGGCCGCGATGCTTCCCGGATAGTTGCGCGTGACGCGGCCGGAGCTGCCTGGATCGTGGCCACGCCGGTCACCAGCCTCCATTCACAACCGCACCCGCGGGTCGATGATCGCGTAGGTCAGGTCAGTGAGAATGTTGACGGCGACGACGAGCACCGCGAACACCAGGGTGATGCCCTGGACCATGGGGTAATCGCGGCCGGAGATCGAGCTCAGCATCAGCGCCCCCAGACCGGGGATGGCGAACAGGTTCTCGATGACGACGGTGCCTCCGATGAGAAAGCCGATGTTGACCCCCAGAATCGTTACCGTCGAGATCAAGGCGTTGCGCAAGATGTGCTTGAGCATGATCCGCCGCTCGGTCAACCCCTTCGCTCGCGCCGTGTCGACGAAATCGGCAAGCGTGACGGCCACAATCGAGCTGCGCAAGCTGCGGATCAGAATCGCCGACAGCGACAGGGCGACGGTCAGCGAGGGCAGAAACAGATGGTACAGCCGGTCGCGTACGCCCTCACCAAGCCCGGAGACCGGGAAGATGTCGAGCCGCAGACTAAAGAACATCATGAAGATGATGCCGACCCAGAACGACGGCATCGCCAGCGTCAGCAGGGTGCCGCCACGGATCACCTGGTCAACGGCGCGGTCTTTCCGTCGCGCCGCCACGATTGCCAGCGGCACGGTGATAGCCACGGCCAGGACCGCGCTGTAGGCCACCAGCCAGAGGGTCGCCGGCAGCCGTTCCAACACCAGCGCCCGCACGGGCTGTCGATACAGGAGCGACATCCCCAGGTCTCCACGCGCCAGGTTTCCCAGGAACAGGATGTATTGCTCCCACAGCGGCTTGTCCAACCCCAGACTGCGCTGGAGGCTGGCGATCGCTTCCGGGGTCGCCCGCGACCCCAGGATGATCCGGACCGGGTCGCCCGGGATCAGCCGCAACATGAGGAAGACGACGATCGTGATGCCGACCGCGACCGGAACCAGCTGTAGCAGGCGTCGCCCCAGGAACCCTAATTTGTCCATGCCGCCTCGGAGAGCAATCGCCTATTCCGACCGCCAAACCTCCCACATCCGGTAGTTTGCGGTGGGAAGGATCTGGAAGTCGTTGATACCCGTGCGAATGGCTGTCCGGCTGTCGGGAAAGTACAGGTACAGGATGAAGGCGTCGTCGAAACCGAGCTTCTGGATCTCGTAATACATCTCCTGACGTTTGTCGGGATCCTGCTCTGCCAGCGCCTGGCTCGCCAGCTCGTCGATACGGGGATTGACATAGCCGGTCCAGAGGGCTCCCGTCCCGTCGGCGCGGGAGGCCATCGCGTAGCGCGTGATCTGCGAGGCATCGACGGTATCGGTCGTGTGGTACTGGATGACCAGGTCGTAATCCATCCCCTGAAAGGTGTCGACGTAGAGCGCGGCGCCCTCCTGCTCGTAGATTTCGACTTCGACCCCGATAGCCGCTAACTGGTCCTTCAGAATCGTCGCTACCGCCCCGTCGACGGGCTCACCCGCGGTGACGCCGAGGGTGGTCGCGAAGCCGCCCGCGGCCGACGACTCGCTCAGTAATTGTTTCGCCATCTCCGGATCGTACGGGTAGGGTTGGGTCTCCTCGTTCCAGAAGCGCATCCGCGGCAGCGCGGACTGCGCGACCTGAGCCTGGCCATAGAGGACCGCCTGGATAATGGCTTCCTTGTCGACTGCGTAGTTGAGCGCCTGCCGCACCTTGACATCATCGAACGGCGGGCGCGTATGGTTGATGGCAACGTAATCGACGCGGCCAACCGGCGCAACGAGCACGTCGATGTTGTCGTCGGCATCGAGCGACTCGATCTGCGAGAACGGCGCATCGCTGGCGATATCCATATCGCCGCCCTGGAGCTGGACGACCCGAGTGTTCGCGTCGGCGACGATGGAGAAGGTGACCTCGTCCAGATACGGCTGGCCCTCGATCCAGTAATTGGGGTTTTTCTTGAGGACGATCGCGGCGCCCTTCTGCCAGGAGTCGAAGACGAAGGGTCCGGTGCCGATTGGCGCTTCGAAAAGATCCGCGCCCAGCTCCTTGTGAGCCGCCTCCGGATAGATTGAGGCGGCGAAGAGCGCCATATTCGCCAGCATCGGCGCCCACGGCTCCTTGACCTTGAGAACGAAGGTCGTGTCGTCCGGCGCCTCAGTAGTATCGACGGCGGTGAAGAGGGAGAGCCAGCTCGAGTCTTCGGCGAACGAGGTCCGGTCGAGGCAGTACTTGACATCGCTCGCCTTGAGTGACGTGCCGTCATGAAAGACAACGCCCGGACGGAGATTGAAGGTGTAGGTCAGGAGATCGTCGCTCAGCTCGTAGCTCTCGGCCAGACAAGGCTCGACCTCCTCGCCATTCTGAGCCACCCGCAAGACCTGATCGTAGATATTGAGCATCGTCCAGATGCTCATGTTATCCCCGGGAATCGGCGGATCGAAACTCTGCACGTCGGCGACGATGCCCATGTTGATGGAACCGCCGGACGTGGGCGCTTCCTGCGCGGCCGCACCTCGCAACCCCGTTCGCCACCCGCCGAAACCCCCGGTACCGGCGAGCGCGAACGCGGCGCCGGCGCCGAACCCAGTCTGGACGATACGACGGCGAGTGGTCCGCCACTCTGCCCATTGCTCAGCCGCGAGCTCCCGCATTGCGGGGTCGTCCCACCTGCCGCCCTCGCTCGACTGGCGCTTCTCGTGCCTCATGCTGTGACCTCCGGTCTCTGAGACCGTGGCCCACGCCACGGCAGTCGTCGCATCAGGGATCCCGTCCACGGAGCGACGCGTCTCTTACACCGGCAGACTCGCCGGCTGATGCGAAGGTGCCATTCTATCGAAGCTCCTGAAGAGACACAATGGCGATGCTGATTATCCGTAGACCTCATCCGTCGCGCTCCAGCCGAGCAGGAGCACCGCGAAGAATCCCTTCCAGGCGTCGACCGCGTTGGCGGCGGTGTAGGTGACGGTGCGCGGCGTCTCACGCGTACTCCCCGGAACGAGTGCGGCCATCAGCGCCTCCGCCGTCGAAGAGAAGGTGACCGACAGCGCGATCGGTCCCGAGAGCGTGTACGGAGAGAACTCGCCATCCACGGCGCGTTCGACGGCCCGCTGCGCCGCGACGCGGATATTGGCGTGGCTCCGTCCGGGGGGAAGACAGCGCGCGGTCCAGCGATCGAGGGCATATTTGGTCAGACCGAATTCGACATCGGGCAACGTTTGGCGCAATTCATTCTCGTAAAGATCGGCGCCCGAGGCGAAGACGACCGGCGCCCCGAACTGCCCGCAGACCGCGGCGTTGATCTCCGACTCGCCGACGGGCGCGCCGTTCATGCGGATCTCGACGATCTCGCGGCCGAGGATCGTTTCATTGCCAACGCCATCGGAGTCGCCGGTGCGGGCGTGGTAGCCGAGAAAGAAGACGGCGTCCGCCTCCTGCACGCCTTC
>JACCXM010000368.1 GCA_013697005.1 Chloroflexia bacterium
GCCAACGTCTTGGTGATCGCCGCCGTCAAGCTCGTCTTGCCGTGATCGACGTGCCCGATCGTCCCCACATTCACATGCGGCTTGGTCCGGCTGAACTTCTGCTTCCCCATCGCCCCTCGCTCCTCTCTCTTCAGTAATTAGGCGTCCCAGTCAAACTCCGGCCGAGATCGACACGCGCAACATAACGAGAGGCTCAAAGGAGCCTCTCGTCGTTTCGGCTCTTGCTGGAGCCCACACCCGGACTTGAACCGGGGACCTCATTCTTACCAAGAATGTGCTCTACCAGCTGAGCTATGTGGGCCCATGGCGACGGTCGCCCCGGAATGTCATCGGTAGCGGCCGGTGGGCAAGGGCGGATTCGAACCACCGTAGCTTTCGCACCTGATTTACAGTCAGGCCCATTTAACCACTCTGGCACTTGCCCAAGCGCCTTTATGCGGCACGCGCAGAACGGCGCACAAAAGTATACCGAGGCACGCCCTTTGCTACAACTCGGTAAATCTGAAATGGCTACCCTTCAGCGCCCGGCTTGCGAGTAAACGAACATGGCCCTACGATGGCAGCACGATAATAGTTCCATCGGCACGTTTTCGGGGGATCGGGGAAGGTCCACCCGTCGTCCACGAAGAGGCTGAACCATGCCAGGTCTTCGCTCGGTCCATCCGAGGCTTCCGCTGGTTGCTATCGGCGCCTTTGCGTTGCTGACGCTCGCCGCCTGCGGCGATGAGGCGCCGGCTCCTACCTCGACCGTCGAGTCGGCCGCGACCGAACCCGCAACGGACGAAGGGACACCGGCACCGCCGGCTGACGAGGCCACCACCGAGGCGACCCCCGCCGCGGATAGTACTCCTCTCGCCGCGGCCACCCCTCGCGCGAGCGGGACGCCGCTCTTGGCGACTCCGGTGGCTGATGCCGGAACAGCGGCAACCCCAGCCGGCTCATTGGCCGCGGCGGCAACTCCCATTTCCGTTGCCGCCACGCCCGCAACGCCAGTTGCGAGTCCCGCTCCAGCATTGGCGACTCCAGTTGCCGTGGTTGTTCCGACTGAAGAACCGACGAACACTCCGGCGCCACCCACCAGGACACCGGTGCCTCCGACCAACACACCGGAGCCAACGTCAACGCCTGAGCCAACAGCTACACCAGAACCCACGGCGACTTCAGTGCCGACAGTTACGCCGGTGCCACCGACGAATACCCCGGTTCCCACTAGCACTCCAGAACCGACGAATACTCCAGTGCCTCCCACCATCACGCCCGCTCCGGCTACGAACACACCAATACCGACAAGTACTCCCGAGCCAACGAGTACGCCTGAACCGACAAACACACCGGTGCCGCCGACCAATACGCCCGCGCCGACCAATACGCCACGCCCAACGAGTACACCGCGTCCGACAAGCACACCGCGTCCGACAAGCACACCACAACCGGCGAGTGCGGCTCCGACCTCTGCGCCCCTGCCGCCACCGCCTGGAGGATGATCGGACATTCCGGAGTGTCGACTCACGACGTAGGCGATGGGAGACACGATTCCAACCGCATCGTGCGCGATGTCACGGTGGTTGAAGTCGGTCCGCGTGACGGACTTCAGAACGAGGCGAACTCCGTTCCGACTGCGGCGAAGGTGGCATTTGTCGACGCGTTGTCGGACGCTGGACTGCCCATTGTCGAAGTTACCAGCTTCGTCCATCCCAAATTAGTGCCGCAGCTTGCGGATGCGGCGGAGGTCATGGCGGCCATCCACCGCAGCCCTGGGGTTCGCTATCCGGTCCTTGTTCCTAACGAGCAAGGGCTAGCCCGCGCGCTGGGTGCAGACGTCGACGCCATTGCGCTGTTCACAGCGGCCTCGGAAGCGTTTGCCTCGGCCAACGTAGCCGCCACGATCGACGAAACGTTTGAGCGATTCGCGCCAGTCGTAGCGCATGCCGCCACTCGCAACATCTGGATTCGCGGATACATCTCTGTATCGTTCGGATGTCCATATTCCGGCGCTGTTTCTGCCTCTGCGGTCGCTGCTGTCGCCGAGCGGTTGCTTGCTCTCGGTTGTGATGAAATCTGTCTCGCTGATACGATCGGCGTGGCGACATCGCGCGACGTACAACACACGCTTAGCGCCATGCAGCAGATCGTTCCGATCCAGAGGCTCGCGCTGCATTTTCACGATACGTCTGGGAACGCGCTGCGAAATGTAGAAGCTGGTCTCGACTACGGGGTTCGCATTTTCGATTCGGCAGCAGGAGGTCTGGGAGGCTGCCCCTTTGCGCCCGGCGCTCCTGGCAACCTCGCAACTGAGGATCTCATTGCGATGCTCGACGGTGCAGGATTGCGCACGGGCGTTGCGGTTGAAGGGCTCACCAGGGCGGTTGCGATTCTCGCCCCGTACCTCACAGCTCCTCGGTTCGCCAACGCATGATTGGTTTCTGGGTCGTGATCGCCATGGTCATCACTGCCGTGATCGCGGTCATGGTGGTCATCCAAAAGGACTAAAACGAGACGGTCATGCTGACCGTGTTGATGCGCCATGGAGGGGTTCACGTTGGAACCGCACGCTTACGATTTTCTTCGTCGGCTCCTGGATGCTCCCGGTCCTTCAGGTTACGAACACGCGCCGGCTCAGGTATGGCGAGAAGAAGCCGCGACGTTTGCTGACGAGGTGACGCATGACGTCGTCGGAAACTCGATCGCTCGCATAGGTGCGCGTGAGGACGCCAAGGACGCACCCAGAGTCCTTCTCGCTGGCCACATTGACGAGATCGGATTCGTCGTGTCGCATATCGATAAAGAAGGCTTTCTGTGGGTCTCTCCGCTCGGCGGGTGGGACGATCAAATCGTGGTCGGTCAACGGCTGCGTATTCTTGGTGGCGACGGCGACGTCCTGGGGGTGATTGGCAAGAAAGCGGCACATCTTCTGAAGGAAGAGGATCGTCGTCGACCCACACGACTAGATGAAATGTGGATCGACATCGGTGCCAAGGACCGAGCCGACGCGGCGCGGCGGGTGACAGTCGGAGACCCGGCCGTCATTGACTCTCGCCTCATCGAATTGACCGATGATATCTGTGTGGCACGCAGCATTGACAATCGAGTTGGCGCCTTCGTTGCGCTGGAGGCAGCGCGCCTGATCTCGGAAAATCGCGGCCAAGCAGAGGTTTACGCGGTTGCCACCGCCCAGGAAGAAACCACGTTCGGTGGCGCTTACACCGCCTCATTCACGATCAGACCGCACGTTGCCATTGCGATTGACGTAACCCACGCCACCGACTATCCCGGCGCCAACAAGAAAGGCGACCACGAAGTGGAGGTCGGAGGCGGTCCTGTTCTGGGACGTGGCGCAACAATCAATGACGGTGTGTTTCGCGGTCTGCGCCACGCCGCCAGCGAACTTGGAATCGAAATCGCGATCCAAGCCAATGGCCGCTCGAGCGGCACCGATGCCGACGCCATGATCCATTCGGGACAGGGCACCGCAACGGGCGTCGTCTCGATTCCCAATCGCTATATGCACTCCCCAAATGAGATGGTAAGCCTTTCCGACATCCAGAATGCCGCCAAATTGATCGCTGGGTTCATTCGCGATTTGACGCCAGAGAGCGACTTCCGGCCTGGGTCGCACAATTGGGGAAAGAGTGCCTGACGCGTTAACTCAGGCACGCACCACAATGCGCCCACCCTTGGCGATAACGAGGTACTCGCCGCTTTCGCGACGGAAAAGAATCTCGATCCCAGTCACAAGCTGCACGGTTGCGATTTTTGTAAACACTACGGCTGCACCGGCGCCGATTGCATCGATGCGGCGCAACGAAGGCCAGAGTGTTACTAACGCGGATGGCCGTCCCCGCGATCCCTCAACGGTGAATTGATAGACGGCGGCGCCGGGAAGTTGAAACGGAGCAAGACTGAGCTGGGCGTCGATCGCAGCCGCAATCGTGTCGATCATGTCATCCCGATAAGGCACCGTGTGCAAACGTGAGCCAGTGTCAATTGGCTCATCCTCCTGATTCGCCATGATCTCATCCCAATCCAAGCACGCCCGTGTCTATAATGCCCCATCGCAATCGAACCATGACGCAAAATTGATCGCCGGGCGTAGGTCCAGTCGCGCACCGGACAGGAGCTCGAAAGCGTGCTGCAACCGGCCTCAGGAACGATGGGGATTGCCGCCGCGGCGCGTAAAGCTCGGCCCGCAAATGACGAGGAAGTTCTCGCTGGGTTGCGGCTGCTTTTGGAGCGAACGAAAACGCTGGTCGAGCCAGCAGGCGCAGCGGCGACCGCGGCGTTCTTGACTGGAAAAGCGGGCGCTAGATCTAGTTCGCGCGCGGTCGCAACCTTGAGCGGCGGAAATGTCGATTCCGAAAAGTTGAAGAGCTTGCTCTAGGGAATTTCGCGGTGATTGCAATCAAGGGGAGTCGATGAAAAGAGCTGTTGTCGTAGCCGTTGCCGGGATACTGTTCGGCGCCACGGTTCTGATCGATCGGAACGCGGCAACTTCACTCGCGTTTCAGGCGACACCGGAGTCCGCGAGTCTGGTCGCGATCTCGAATGAAGTGCTGGGCAGTACGTCTCCGGTGGATGTCGAGAATCCAGAGCTTTCCCTCAGCCGGGTCACCATCATGCCCGGCGCGGGAACACCTGTTCACTACCATCCAGGCACCGAGATTGGTCTTCTCGTGCAAGGAGAGCTCACGTACACCGTCTTCACTGGGGAGATCACCTGGTACAGCGCAGAACGTGACGATCCGGAACCGTATGGCATCAAACCGGGAGAAACGGTCGTCGTCCGTCCTGGCGGCGTTTTGATAGAGTCTCCACTTTCCATCCATCAGGGTCGCAATGAGGGCGCCGTGCCAGTGGTCATCTACCTTTCGGCGCTTTTTCCCGAAGACTCACCGCGTTCCATCATCGCCGAAGCCACGCCGGTTCCCTGATCGGCAAATGAGGAAAATGAATAAGCCGGCTCTGCTTGACCGACATCGACAACGCCTGTTTGATGCACCAGCGACGGCGGCCGATCCTATCGGCATTTACATTCATATCCCGTTTTGCTCGCACATTTGCCCGTATTGTGACTTCAATACGTATGCCGGAAAGGAATCGTTAATCCCCTCGTATCTCGATGCGTTGCAGTGCGAAACGGCATTCTGGGCACGCGATTTTGGCGGCCGGCGAGCGCAATCGATCTTCATCGGCGGTGGCACACCGTCGCTGCTAAACCCAAAGCAAATCAGGGGTCTTCTTGATACCTGCCGCGCCGAATTCAGCATGGAAAAGGGTGCGGAAGTCACGATTGAATCGAATCCGAACGACGTTTCTCTTCGGTACTGTGTGGGATTGCTCGAGGCCGGTGTGAATCGGATCAGCATTGGCGCGCAAACCCTGGATCGGCCTGGGTTGAGGGTGCTGGGTCGGCTCCATGAATCGGACACGGTATCGAGCGCGGTTTCGGCCGCTCGGGACGCCGGCTTTGCTAATGTCAGTCTCGATCTCATCTACGGCTGGCCCGGCCAGTCCATCGCTACTTGGCACAATGATTTGGGTCAGATCATGGGTGGCGCGATCGGTGGCTCGATTCCGGACCATCTTTCGCTGTACGGGCTTATCATCGAACCCGGTACGCCTATGGCAGATGCCGTCACGCGGGGTATCTTGTCGCCGGTCGACGAAGACACCTCCGCGGATTTTGCCGAACTCGCCGCCTCATTGCTCGCCGCTGCTGGCTGGATTCATTACGAGATCGCCAATTGGTGTGCGGCGCCGAGAAATGCCTCCGTCCACAACGCGCTGTACTGGCGGAACGGTGACTACGCGGGCATCGGCGCCGGCGCCCACGGACACGCCGGTCAACTTCGCACCATGAATCAGCCATCTCCTGCTCGATACACGAAAGTCGTGAGTTCTGGAGAATCGCCGCGCACCAATTTCGAAATAATCGACGCCAACACCGATAAAGTGGAAACGATGCTGTTGGGACTCCGGCTCATCCAGGATGGCGTTTCATTGGATCGGTTCCAATCTCGTCACGGGATCAGTTTGGAAGCGCATTTTGGGACTCAGATCGCGCACCTCCGCGATCAGGGTTTGCTCGAATGCGACGAGCATTCGGTACGACTGACCGTGCGCGGAGCAATGGTCGCAAACACCGTTTGCGCTGAGTTCCTGTAAGACTTGGGCGGCGCCAACTCCATCCAACTTGCAGCTTACGATCGTGCCTCACGTCTGCTCCTCGATCTCATCTTGTGTCAGAATCCAGGAATCTGCGGCGATCGGAGTAATCGCCAAACTGCAAGTGAAAGACTCGCCCATTCGCGCCGGTTGCTAGCCTCGCTCGATTACTCACCGAGCGCATATCCGATCGTCCACATCACGGGCACCTCAGGAAAAGGATCGACCGCGGCATCCGTCGCCGCCATCTTGACCGCGGCCGGGTATCGCGTTGGACTGAGAACATCACCATACCTCCAGGTGGCAACGGAAAAACTCCAGGTGGGATCACTGCTGGTAGATGGCAGTGCCTTGGACCGCATCAGTGCTCTGGTAACGAATGCTCATAATTCGCTCTTGACCAGGGACGGATCGGTGCAACGTCTTGGTCACGCCGAAGCCTGGATCGTTCTTTCACTCGTATGGTTTGCCGAGCGCAATGTCGATGCGGCGATCATCGAAGTTGGTGCTGGCGGCCGCTTCGATTCGACCAACATTGTGCAGCCGACGGTCAGCGTCATCACCAGCGTCGGCGTGGATCACGTCGCCACGCTTGGCCCGACGATTGCCGATATCGCCTGGCACAAGGCGGGAATCATCAAACCCGGCGCAACCGTGATCGTCGGTGATACTCCTGCTGAGGCCTGGAAAGTGATCCTGGATGAGGCGGCTGCGGCAGATGTCAGGATCGTGCGCCCATCATCAATGCAAGTCTCGCCTCCAAAAATGCTTCGCATGCCCGGCGCATTTCAGCAGCAGAACGCCGCGGTCGCCATCGCCACAATCGAAGCACTTGGCCACCATGGGTTCACTATTCCCAAGTCTGCGATCGAAACCGGACTCTCAGAAGTTCGGCTTCCAGGTCGCCTGGAGCGTATGCCGCATCTAGGCTCCCCGATTGTCTGGATTGACGGAGCCCATAACGCGGACAAGATTGCGGCGCTCACAGGGGAAATAGAACTCATCGCCGGCGATGGACCGCTGCCAGTTGTTGTGGTCGGAATGCTCGGCGCCAAAGACACCCGATCGATCGTTTCCAAACTGGCCCCGATCTCATCCACCATTATCGCGACGCAACCATCCGTCATCGGCCGTACATCGCTTTCCGCAGAGGTTCTCGCGGCCCAAGTCCAGGCAAGCGCGTTTTCCGGCACCGTTTTACTCGAACTCGATCCGCACGCGGCCCTCCACCGCGCAGAGTCGCTGGCGAAAGCGCAAGGCGCGAGCGTCCTCGTAACTGGCTCAATGTATTTGGCCGGTCAAGTTCGGCGGCGATGGTATCCAGATGCCGAGATTGTGCTCCAGCGGACACCGTGGCCGATCATCGGCGCGGAGCGACCGTTATGAGCTGCCTGACCGCTCAGTGGCCTTGTATGCGACGAGTCCAACAACGAATGCGAGCAATCCGCCAAACATGAGAATCTTTCCGTAATCGATCAATGAGCTCGATGGCTGGAGAGTTGACGTGCCCATCCCGTAAATGACGAGACCGACCGATGAACCCACGGACCCTATTATCACGAGCCAGCCCCAGATATTCACATTCGGCTCCCCAATCCTATCGGTGATTTTTCGACGGATTCGAACTCTCGCTAGGGTACCGGACGTCATCAGCCGCGTCGACCCTTGGGTGTCACTCAAGGGGGTGGAGTAGCGCCGGCAACAGGGTCCGGGGACGGCGTCGCTGGTACGCCCGCGGTAACGGCAAGCGCCACCAGGATACGCTCCAGCTCGGCCTGGGATTCACCGTAAGACGCCCAGTCTCCCTCCCGCAATGCGCGCTGACCGCGCTCATAGACTGCGAGCGCATTTGCCACGTTGGACTGCAATGGCTCGACGCCAGAAACGAGGTCACCCTCGACGTTTTCCGAGTCAGCATTCGGACCCGCCTCCTGATCGGCGCCGGTCACGGCAGTAAGTGCCTCCTGCAGGGTCCCACGCATCTCGACCTGCTCGTTCGTCGCCACGATGACGAACGTCAGCTCGGTGGGCGCACCTTGAGTCCCGGTTGCTTGCAAATACACTGGCTGGACGTACATCACGGTTTCTTCGACCGGGAGCACCAACATGTTGCCACTGATCACATCAGAGCCCGACTGGTCCAGGAGCGTGAACTGAGCGGAAATTTCTGGATCCTGATTGATCCGTGCCTCTACTTGTTGCGGTCCAAAAACGTTGATCTGGCGGGGAAACCGGTAGACGATCAAGCGCGCATTTCCGCTGGCATCGGATTGCCCGGCCATCCAGGCGGTCATATTCGGCCGATTGATCGGGGTGAAAGGACGAATGATCTTGAAGCCGGTTTCGGATTCCCCGGGAAGTGGCAGCGTCATATAGTACGGTTCCATTGGCAACAGACTCGCTTGTCGCTGCCCGTCAACCTCGATCTCCTCGGACGCAAGCTCCCACCGGTCTTCGCCGTTGTAAAACGCGGTGGGGTCGGTCACGTGATAGGCGGCAAAAACTCGCGTCTGAAGGTCGAATAAATCCTCCGGATATCGAAAGTGTTCAGCCAGCGACGCAGGCGCTTCGCTGATCGGGCGGAACATTCCACCGAACAATTCCGCGTATGCATCTGCGATCGGGTCGGGCACCGCGGTCCGATAGAACGTGACTTCACCGTCATACGCATCGATAGTCGCTTTCACCGTATGCCGCGCGTAGTTCACCCCGGCGTATGGTGTTGCATTGGGGAAACGATCCGTCGCCGTATAGGCATCGATAATCCACATCAAACGCCCGTCGACAATTGTGAGGTACGGATCGCCATCGAGAAGCAGAAATGGCGCGATTGCCGCGATTCGTCCCGCGATCGTTCGCTGCAGCAGCACTTGTGACGCTCCCGTCAACTCGTTCGTGAACAGGATGCGTCGGTCGCCCAGATTGATAGTCAACATGACCCGGCGCAAATAGTTATCGAGGAGCAGCGAACCACGAGCCACACCGGAGTATGGGACCGCGGGAGTCTCACCCGCGATGCCATTGACTTCTTGCACGCCTGTATTCACGGCGACCCAGGTACTCTCTTGCTCTCCGAAATAAATCTCCGGACGCTCTATTGTTATGACTCCGGCGGGTTCCGGCGGTATGCCCCCGACGGTAAACACAGGTAGTCCCTGGCTCGTCGCCTCATTGATCGGGCTGACAACTGCGCCGTACCCGTGGGTGTAGGTCAGGTGCTGGTTGGTCCAGGTTTGGGCGTTTTCGGGAAGGCCCGCGATATCGATCTCCCGGGCGGAAATCAGCACTTGTTGAAGCTCATCAGCTTCTGGGTAGCGATCGACGTCAACATCATTGAAGACGTAGTACGGCACGAAAGATCGAATCTGCTGGTACGTTTGCCGGGCGATCCTGTAGTCCCACAACCGGACGTTTCGGAGCAGAGGCGAGTCCGCTTGCAGGGCACTTGCCGGCGGCTCTCCTTGGCCACTGAGAGAACGCAAATCGACCCGCTCGAGATCAAACGCGGTCCGTGTCAGACTGATATTGTTTGCGATAAATGGACTTTCACGCTGCAATTCGTTGGGCTCGACAATAGTTTGCTGCACGAGGCGTGGCACCACGCCGCCGATCGCGACGGCGGCCACCCAGACCAACGCGACGATCGCTAGCCATCGAATCTGGTCCGTGCGCCGGCTGAACAGAAGCACGCCGGCGGCCGCGACTGAGACGAATGCGAGAAGGTAGTTGAGCGGTCTTACGATCGTTACGTCAGTAAAACTGGGACCGTAGGCGAACCCTCGGTTCGAATACTGCAGCCCATAGTTTGCCAGCACATAGCCAATGCCAAACAATATCAACAGGATCGCCGCCAGGACCAACAGATGTCGCCGCGTGCGGGGAGAATTTCCCAACTGGTCAATGCGATCGAGCCCACGCAGACCGAGATAAATCACGATGACGGTGACCAAGGTGACCAGCACCGTCGCAATCGCCATGCGATGGACGAGCTCAATCGCCGGAAGCAGAAAAACGTAGAACCCGGCATCCAGACCAAAAATCGCGTCGGAGGCGCCGAAGCTCCTACCGGCAAATGCCAGGCGCCACAATGCCCATTCTTGCCCGGCAACTAAACCTGCAAAGATCGCGACGATAACGGTCAGCAACCACATGGGCCAGCGCAGGAGCCGGCTCGCCGCGAGACGCGAGCTTCTTCCTGCGCTCTCGCGCCGGCGCAGGGCCAACATCCAGTTTCCCGCAAAGAATCCGCCCACAATACCTGCCGCGGCCCCAAAAGCGAGGGCAGCCGATGTGTATCGAGTCACCAGGGCGGACTGGTAGCCAACGCTCTCAAACCACCACCATTGAACCCAGAACGTGGCCGTGAGATAGACGAAGGCGAAGATGGCCAAGAGAACTAGCGCGGTGATCGCCATTCGCTTCGTCGACGGCGATGGCGACCAGCCAAACGTTTCATCGCGCGCTTCCCCGCGACGGCCGGGCAACGGCATGCCTCGAAAGATTCGTCCGGCCAGATTCATTGCGGAGACGCCCTTTCGTCGATTTTCCAGATCGTCGCCGCGCGACTGCCAGCTCGCGTTTCATCTCATCAAATGTGTGACTCGGTGACTGGCGAGCGGCAGTCAGTGTACCCTGCGCATAGCCAAAACATCGGCGATGGCGGACTGTGCCAACGAAGGAATCGGGTTGCTCGAAGTCACAAGTCTGGGAAGCGGCAGTTGTGGAAACGCTCTGCTGATTCACTGCGAAGGAACGCATCTTCTCATTGACTGTGGCATAGGTGTCCGCCGGCTCAGGACTGCGCTCGCGACGCGCTCGCTCGCTCTCGAGGATATCGATGCCGTGCTCCTGACCCATGAGCACAGCGACCATGTTCGCGAACTTCCCAGAATGATCCTTGCGCACAAGACGGTCGTAGCCACATCAGGTTCTGCTCGCGCGACCGGAATTCCATCCGCGAACTGGGTGGAGAGCCGCACCGGTCGACCGGTCGAAATCGGGGCAGTCGAAGTATTCGCTGTTCCAGTCGAGCACGACGCCGCCGAACCTTGTGGGTTTCACATTCGCTCACGGTTCGGTTCGGTGACGCTATTGACCGATCTCGGAACCCGATCCTCGGCCGCGGCGGAAGTAATTGCTGCTTCTCGACTCGTCGTCCTCGAGGCCAATCACGATGAGGCGCTTTTGCGGCGCGGGCCATATCCTCTTCATCTGCAGCGGCGTATCCTGTCTAATTCCGGCCATCTCTCCAACGATGCCTGCGGTGAGCTGCTGGCCGCGGGTCTGCGTGGCGCAAACAGTTTGCCAACCGTGTGGCTCGCCCACCTTTCGGAAACGAACAATCGACCCGCGCTCGCTAAGCAGACCGTGGAACGCCACCTGGCCAAGTCGGGATTGCGACTCGAAGTCGTCGCTTTGCCAAGACGTGAGTTGAGTTGCACCTGGAGTCCAGAGTCCGCGAGAAACGGCTCAGCCCAGCTTGAGCTCGATTTCTCTTGAAAGGAGTCGTTAGCCTGATTCACTCGTGAATCGGTCGCCATCATCAGAAAGGTGTGCCTGCTATGGCGATTTTGTTTCTCCTACATGACCGGCTGTCCATTACGGTGATGCTGTTTATGCTCGTGCTCGGCATTTGGGGAATCTTCACCTTTTGGCGAAAACGCGCAATGTCGGGAAGTTTTGCCGGCGCACTGGCCATTGGCGAACTCCTTGTGGTGCTCCAGGTGGCGGCGGGAGTATTGCTGCTTGGCGCCGGCGCCCGTTCTCCCGGGGTGACTCACTATCTCTACGGCATTACGGCTATCCTCGTGCTTCCATTCGCTTGGTCGTACTTCCGCGTTCGCGATCAGCGTCAGGCACTGCTCATCTACAGCTTGGTAGCGCTCTTCATCTTTGGTCTCGCGGTTCGCGGCATGATGACCGGGCGCTGAGTGATGTGACCTGGTGTCACAGTTACCGCACTTTCGTAGGCCACACTCTCATATTGCCAACCAAGGGTCCCGGTTTTCACCGAACGAACAGTGAATCATTGACCGTTTTCCAGAGTGAGCGTACACTCTGGCCGTACTCGTAGGTCCTTCCTGATGAGCCGGTTGCGCCGCACGGATGAAAGGAGAACCCGTGGAGTCAGGGCTGCCGGACTATCAAGCCGCAATCGACGACGCGTTGCAGCTCGTCTATAGCCAACATCACAGGCTCATCGGCCAGTTGCACCCAGACTCGTTCCGCGAACTTTCTCTGGACGAGTTGAGGCAGGGGCCGTTGGGCCAGGATCTTCAGCGATTAAGCACGCTGGCGCGGGGTCAGGCGCGAGAGCAAAAGGGCTTGGTCTTGTCGGCGATTGACGCGATCCTGCAGGTGCTGTTTTGGCCGGCGGCGGCCGAAGATTACACAGTACCGCGATCCTTTTGGGATACAGAACTGGGCCGCATGTTGGCGCTGGCGAAGTATCGCGCCTTCGATCCCACCGAACTTGTAAGTATTGGAAGCGCGGCGCAGCAACTCGGGGTCACGCGTCCAACCATCTATCGCTGGATGGATGACCGGACACTCAATTACGTGCGGGATGATATGAGTGGCCGGACATTCGTTGTTCGTCGCGACATCGACAACCTCAAGCGCGTCGCCGCCGAGTTGTCAGCCGAAGGCTGATTGGCTTCCGGTCGAGCCGGCATGCCCATAGCCCTGGTCAATCGCGCCCGGCGGAGCGCACGCCAACAACGATGCCGTCTCTGAGAAATATTCGCGGTACCCGCCTCCTGATTCCGACGAGAATTTCGTAGCTATTGGTCGCGGCCAGTTTCGCAATGTTCTCGACTGACGGCGCTCCGCTTTCAGGTTCACCGCCAAGAATTGAAACGTAGTCGCCAGCCTGGGCGCGCGCTCCTGTTGGTATTTCAACCACCATCTGATCCATAGATACGCGGCCAAGAACTCGAGCTCTGCAACCGTCAATCCCAACCCACCCCCGTCCGGACAGCGATCGCCGATATCCGTCGGCATACCCTATAGGGATGAGCGCTCCACGTATAGAATCCTGGGCGCGGAACGTCCGGTTATAACCGACGCTGTCTCCAGCCTGAATTGGAACGATCCGCGTGATTCTGCTTTCGATCCGAAGCGCACATTGCATGGATGGCGGAAACGGAACACCTGGTGACGGCGCCACGCCATAGAGCGCGATCCCCGACCTGACGATGTCGTAACCAGTCCCCTGACTCGTCAAAATTCCCGCGCTATTGGCGGCATGCAAGGGTGGACACGTGACGCCCGCATCGCAGATTGACGCGACGGTGCTTTCGAACTGACGCAACTGCTCTATCGTGAACGGTTCATTCGGTTCGTCAGCCGAGGCGAGATGTGTGAACACGCCAGCGAACCGGAGATGGGCGTCGTTAGCGATACGAACGGCAAGAGAAGCTGCTTCCGCAGGTAGAATGCCGTATCGACGAAGTCCCGTATCGATCTTGAGATGTACGGCCGTGGTCGTTCTCGGGGAAATGGTTCGCACAACCCGCTGGACCGCATCCAGGAGCAGGTCGTCGGCAACGGTGATTTCCAGACCCGCGCGGCATGCGCTCAATGCCTCCGCTGGATCGATCGAACCCAGCAAAACAATCGGCGAGTCGATCCCATGCCGGCGAAGTTCCTCGCCCTCGCTCACGGTCGCGACCCCAACTGATGCAGCGCCAGCTTCTACGGCGGCGGCGGCAATCCAGGGCGCACCATGACCGTAACCGTCCGCTTTGACGACCGCCATGAGCTTCGTCGTCGCCGGTAGCATCGATCGCAGAGTCCGTACGTTGCCGGAAATGGCATCGAGGTCCACGATCGCGCGCGTAGCGCGAAATCCATCCAGGTCGGTCGAAAAATCACGCACGATCGTCGCTCTTCCGGGGTTCAGTCGTCGACAGGCCTGGCGTCGCTGACCGCCTCGAGTCGGGCAATCATCTCGACAAGACCGCTCCGCGTGGCGAGCCCGACTATCTGGCGAGCATCGTCGATGACCGGGATGGGATTGACCCGTTGCTGCGTCATCAGCGTCGCCAGTTCCGACAATGTCGCGAAATCCCGAATACTGATCACCGGCGAGGACATGAGGTCTGCCGCGGTCGACGCCAATACATGGCGAACTTCTTCGTCGAACGGCGTTCCCGCATCGGCGACAAGAACCGCATCGAAGAGCGTCGCAACGGCAGGCGCATCGACGCGTGCTTCGCGTTGGATGAGGTCGCCTTCGGTAACGATCCCAACGAGCTCGCCACCGTCGATAACCGGCACCCCAGGGACCCGATGATCGATCATCAGTCTTGCCAATTCGGATATCGGCGTAGTTGGCATCGCTACGGGAACTTCGCGCCGCATCACGTCGCGAACGGTAAGTTCAGATATGGCCATGTCATGCCCCCAATTCTTCGAGCGCGCGCAGCTCTTCGGCAATCGCTAGCGGAAGATCACTCGCTACAACACCGAGCGTGCCATAGCGGCGCGCGACGCGCTCAGCGGCGTGACTTCCCACGTAGAGTGCCAAACCCGCGGCATCATGTCCGTTGAGTCCCTGTGCCAGAAATGCGCCGATCGATCCGCTCAGCACATCGCCAGTTCCCGCTGTCGCGAGTGCTGGTGGCGTTTCGACGAAACTGACACTGCCGTCCGATGTGGCTACAAGCGACGGGCTCGCTTTGAGCACAACGGTTTGCCCCCACAGCATGGCGGCATCCCGAGCCGTGGAGACGGAGTTGGCGAGGACTTTCTCGGTTTCATTCCCCACCAAGCGAGCCATCTCTCCAACATGAGGCGTGAGCACGAGTCTTCCTGGTGGAATCCGTTTCCACCAGTCTTCCTGCTCGGAGAGCCAATTTAGCGCGTCGGCATCGACGAGGATCGGTTTTCCGGAAGACTCCATGAGTCCCTCTCCTTCATCTGATCCCGGTCGGATCACGTTGGAGCTGAAGCCAATACGCCCGCGAGGTTTCGTGAATCCAAAGAGCGCATTCAGTAAAGCGGCAGTTCCCTCATCCTTACCGAGACCCGGTCCAATGACCATCGCTGCGGAACGTTGCAACCGCTCCTCGATTGCCTCCACACTGCGACCGGCAATAGAGGCGCTTTCACCATCCGGTAAAATAAGGATCGTGACTTCCGGCACAAGGCCGACCACGACCTGAGCAATTGATCGCGGTAGCGCCGCGGAAACGATTCCCGCCCCCGATCTGGCGGCCGCCGCGCAACAAAGCGCCGCCGCACCAGCAAATAGTGAAGACCCAGCAACAACGACCAGGCCGCCAACGCCCCACTTGTGCGCTCCAGCGGGTCTGCGTGGCAGCACAGACTTGGCCCACGCCTCATCAATAAGATGGGGCTCGGGCAGTTCCGCGGTCTTTGCTGTGCTGTGACGCGCCAAGATGTTGACCTCTCAATCCCTTCCATTACTAATGGCGCCTGAAACATCCCGCAGTGCCACCACAAACGCGATCGCCTCGGAGCGCGAGTGTGTAAGCGAAACATCGAATGACACCAATCCAAGCGCAGCAGCGCGGTCCGCCGCTCCACCGTGCAGGATAAGGATGGGTTTCCCGCGTCGGTTTGCCAGAATTTCTATTTCCCGCCAACGAATACCACGGATTCCCGTGCCGAGCGCCTTTGACGTCGCTTCCTTCGCCGCGAAACGCGCCGCGAGCTCTGAAACACGTGAGCCGTAGCGCTCACGCTCACGCTCCGTAAAGACTTTCCGGAGAAACCGTTCTCCAAAATCCGCCAGAGTGCGCTCGATTCGGGCAATTTCGATAACGTCGGTCCCAGTCGCAACGTTGCCCACACGCTCAGCGTCGAACTCCGGCTCGTACCGCGTCAAAAATTCCTCCTGCGCTTGGCCCGGATTGTAGCCAAGTTCACGTGGCCCATTCTGGCGGCCGGCCCATCCCAACCAATGACGAAGATTTAGCTCAACGCAGCTACTTCGATCGGTCGATAGTGATCCAGAAATGCGGCATGTGCCGAAGCAAACGTTCCGGTTCCGATTGCAGAGCGCATCGTTTCGATCTGACGCGCCAAAAACCGGAGATTATGCACCGATCCTAACCGAAGTCCGAGGATCTCACGAGATCGGAAGAGATGATGGATATACGACGCGGTGAAGGAAACACACGCCTCGCAATCGCATTTGGGATCAATTGGTGCGTGGAGTGCCGCGAACCGTCGCTGTTTGATATTCACGCGCCCCTCTTCCGTAAATAGCGCTCCATTACGTGCCAACCGAGTTGGCAGCACACAGTCGAACAAGTCGATCCCACGGGCAACGCCCATCCAGAGATCTTCCGGTGATCCGACACCCATCAGGTACCTTGGCTTGTTTACCGGCAAGATCGGAACGACGATTTCCAGCATTTCAGCCATCACGGGCTTCGGTTCGCCCACACTGAGGCCGCCGATTGCGCAGCCGGCGACATTTGCCTTCGCGAGCATTTCCGCGCTGGCCCGGCGCATACTGGAATCCATTCCACCCTGGCAAATCCCGAACAACGCGGAGCGAGTGTCGCCGTGCAATCTTTCAAACTCGGTGACGCACCGGCCAAGCCACCGGTGCGTACGCTCCGTTGCCACACGGACTGTTTCGCGATCCGCCGGCAGACCGACAAGGTGATCGAGCGCCATAACAATATCGGAACCCCATGTGACCTGGAGCCGAATGCATGACTCCGGGTCGAGGGCATGCTTGCTACCGTCGATGTGAGAGCGAAACGTAACACCAGATTCGCGGACTCGCGTATTCCCACCCAGGCTGAAAATTTGAAACCCGCCACTATCGGTCAGGATTGGCCCATCCCAGCCCATAAAACGCTGGAGTCCCCCGGCCGCGACGAGGGTTTCCAGTCCAGGCCGCAACATCAGATGGTAAGTATTGGCGAGAATAATCTGGGCTCCGGTCGAGCGCACTTCGCGCGGGAGGAGGGTTTTCACCGTCCCTTGAGTTCCCACCGGCATGAACGCCGGCGTTTCGACTACGCCATGCGCAGTGTTCAACCTGCCAAGGCGCGGTCCCGGCTGTGATCCGGTCTTGAGAACGTGAAACGAGAAAGGACGCCGTTGCTCGTCACGCCATGCGATTGGTTCAACACTAGGCAGAATGGCGTTGCCCATAGGATGCGGTGGCACGGCGGCGGCGCACCCGGCTGAGGGCATCATCAGCATCCAGATTCGCCAATCCGTTTGTTGGCGCGATTGAGCCGTTGCTGAAACCGCCAGTATCCAGATCGAGGTTGAACAGAGAAACATCGGAAAGAGGATCGGACTTGGTCGCAGCGGGCAGTGACAAAACAGCGTGCCCGCCCCTGGAGACCGCAACATTCGTGGCTGGCCTTGCTTGCTTGGCAGCGCTGTTTGGTTTGCCGGCGGCAACCGCCGCCTTTGCTCCGGCTGCACCCTTGTTGGGAGAAGCGGCGCCAGATTTCAATGCACCGGCAGGAGACTTCTTCCCTGCCGCGGCGGTCTTCGTCGCGGATTTTTTCAGATCACCGCGCGCGCTCTTGCCCACTCCTTCGACTTCGTCTTGAATCGATTGTATTTCTCGTTTAAAACTCTTTTTGACTTCATCGACCTCGGCAAACGTTTTCTCAAATTCTCCGGTCAGGTCCGAACTCATGCGGCGGAAATCCCGGACCCACCGACCGACCTGGCCGGCGAGCTCCGGGAGCCGGCTGGGGCCAAAAATGACCAGGGCAACGACCAAGACGATGAACATTTCCTGATAACCGATACCAAACATCGGCGGAGTATCCTCGTTGAAACACATTTCGGCATTCGTGCCCGAGCACGCAGCCGTGGCAAAATCGCGGGTGGAGTATAGCATCCGCCACGGAAGCTCCATTCTGAAGAGGTGGGTCAATTGTGAAGATCGTCGTCGGTTTGGGCAATCCCGGTCGCGACTATGAACGAACGCGGCACAACCTCGGGTTCATGGTCGTGGACGAGCTTGGATTGCGCCTCACGGCTGGCAACAAGCGCAGCCGATTCCGCGCCACGATGACGGAGGCCCATGTCGACGGCGAAAAACTTGTCTTGGTCAAACCTCAAACTTTCATGAATCTGAGCGGTACATCGGTTCGTGAAGCAGTGAGCTGGTACAAGGTTCGGCTAGAGAACTTGCTTGTCGTCGCGGACGACATCGACTTGCCGTTCGGAACGATACGTTTGCGGGCCGGTGGCAGTTCTGGTGGTCACAATGGCCTTAAATCGATCTTCACCGCACTCGGCTCCGAACAGATTTCCCGGCTGAAAATTGGAATCGGTCGCGGCCAAGGTGCAGCCACGCGCCAGGTCTTGACCCGATTCAGTCCAGAGGAAGAACGATTGTTGCCCTATTTGGTGCAGGCCGCGGCCGACTGCGTTCTTGACTGGAACGGCAATGGCATTACCAGCGCCATGAATCGATGCAACCGAAAGCTCCCGGGCTCACCGGAGGCGCGCAACCCGGAGCCGGCAGTGGCATCCGGTATGGTTTCTTCAATCGATACTGAACCACGTGCGACGGAAGCAACGCTCATGCAGCTCGCTCATACGGACTCCTATTCGCTGGCCGCTTATCGCCGGTTGGCATCCTGGTGGAAACGCAATCGTGGTCAACATGACCAAAGGTGATAGCACGGTGATTGCGGAGTCCGCACCGATACTACGAGTGCTCATTGTCGGCGCCGGAACGATGGGAACCGGCATTGCCCAGGTGATCGCGGAGGCAGGCATCGACACCGTCCTTCATGACAGCGATCCAAATAGCCTGTCCCGCGGCCGTTCCGCGATCGTCTCCCGGTGGCAGCGGATGACCGCATCGGCCAAGCGGACCGCCGCTGATGTCGCGGCGTTCGAGCAACGACTGACCGCCGGTGGCATCCAGGACGCCGCGGGTGCTGACCTGATCATCGAAGCCATTGTCGAAAAGCTGGAGGCAAAGACGGAACTCTTCGCGCTCTTGGCAACAATCGCACCGCCCCCGACGCTCTTTGCCTCGAATACTTCGTCAATTGCGATTACAGCTTTGGGAAACGCTTCTGGAAGACCGGATCGGTTCGTTGGCATGCATTTTTTCAACCCCGTCCCGGTATTGCCGCTAGTCGAGATTGTGCGAGGTCAAGAAACGAGCGAAGCGACTATCCAGACAAGCGTGAGCTTCGCGGAAAAAATCGGAAAATCCCCAGTACTCGTCAACGATGCGCCGGGATTTGTGGCAAACCGAATTCTCCTGCCAATGATCAATGAGGCGGTTTTTGCATTGCAGGAGGGCGTGGCGACCAAGGAGGCGATCGACAAGATCATGAAACTCGGCATGGCGCATCCAATGGGTCCGCTAGCGCTAGCCGACTTGATCGGACTTGACATCTGCCTCGATATTCTGGAGACACTTCATCGCGATTTTGGCGATGACAAATACCGACCCGCGCCGCTGCTTCGGCGGATGGTCGCGGCGGGGACAGTCGGGCGCAAATCAGGACGCGGTTTTTATGAATACTGAATCCAAAGCGACCACAGATAACGATTCCGTTCACCAACCACCCATCGGTGAAAGTCAGGGCGAACGCCCTCCTGTGCGGGTCCTGATTGCGAAACCCGGGCTCGATGGACACGATCGCGGCGCTAAAGTTCTCGTCCGGGCGTTGCGCGACGCGGGATTCGAAGTCGTCTATACGGGTCTTTTTCAGACGCCCGAAATGATTGCCGCGGCGGCCTTGCAAGAAGACGTACAAGTTATCGGACTCAGCATCCTTTCGGGCGCCCACATGACGCTGTTCCCCCGCATTATTGAGGAGCTCCGGCTGTGCGGGCTCGCCGACGTATTGGTTGTCGCTGGCGGCACAATTCCTAAAGCAGACATCGCCGCAATCAAGGCGCTTGGTGTAGGCGAAGTGTTTGGACCTGGTACCCAATTGACGACGATTGTCGAGTACATCACGCGGAATGCGCCGGCGCCCTCACCTCCATGGTGAACGCCAGCCAGCTTGTCGAACGACTCCGCGATGACAAGCGGGCCCTTCCGCGTCTTATGACACTGGTCGAAAACGAGGATCCATTCGCCCTGCAGATGCTAGACGCGTTATTTCCACTCACCGGCCGTGCTCATGTGGTAGGCATCACCGGATCGCCGGGGACTGGCAAGAGTTCGCTCATTGCCTCCCTCGTCGATCGGATTCGGATCTCTGGCCGACCGGTCGCGGTATTGGCGATCGATCCTTCGAGTCCCGTTTCGGGCGGTGCGGTTCTGGGCGATCGCATTCGCATGTTGGCAAGATTCGCCGACAGCGGAGTGTATGTGCGAAGTATGGCGAGCAGGGGTCGCCAAGGGGGACTTGCCTGGGCTACCGCGGAGCTCGTCCATCTGCTTGACGCCGCCGGCTTTCCGTTGATTCTGGTCGAAACCGTTGGCACGGGTCAGGACGGTACCGATATTGCCGTACTCGCGGATTCTGTTGTCGTCGTGCAGTCGCCGGGACTGGGAGACGGGGTGCAAGCAATCAAGGCGGGAATCCTGGAAATTGGCGATGTCGTGGTCGTCAACAAATCCGACCAACCGGGAGCTGACCAGATGGTACGCCTGCTTCGGAACTCTTTTGGGCTCGGTCAATCGAGTAGCAACCGCGCAGTTCCTGTTCTGGCCTCTAATGCCCTGTCCGGAGAAGGGGTGGACTCCGTACTCGCGGCCATTGACGCACATTGCGATTGGCTCGATCAAAATGGCGACCGAGCGGTGCGGCGGGAACGCGGTGCGCGGGCGGAAGTTCTTTCCGGCCTGCGCACATCGTTGGAACGACGTTTGGCGCAGCGGCCGGAAAGCTCTCCGGCACTGACAAATGCGATCGCTCGTGTGACGCGAAGGGAAATGACGCCGCGTCGTGCGGTCGAGATGCTAACCGCTCCCCTCACCGGGAGTAATGTATCGTGATTCGGCAGCGCGGTTCGCAATCAATGCCGCAGCCGCGCCAGCACCAATGCCATTGTCGATGTTGACGACGACCAAGCCGGGCGCACACGATTGCAACATCGTCGTCAGCGCTCCGATTCCGCCACCGCCCAATCCGTACCCCACTGACGTGGGGACCCCAATGACCGGTACGTCGATGAGACCAGAGACAACAGCCGGTAAAGCGCCGTCCATCCCCGCAGCGACGACAATCACATCGACTCCTTCGGTCGCTAATCGCTCCAACGGAGCGACCAACCGGTGCAATCCGGCGATGCCAACATCCCAGGCGACGGCAACGGTTGCCCCCATCTCGGCGGCCATCAGCGCCGCTTCCGATCCGATTGGAATATCGGACGTTCCAGCGCTAATAACTCCGACCTTGCCTCCCATATCCGGACACCTTGCACCTGGCCGCGAGGCGACCACCGCACGCGCAAGCGCATGGACTTCTGAAGTAAATTCCGGTTCAAGCAGCGCGCCGATCACGTTCAGTTGGTCGCCGGAAACACGGCTCGCCAATGCTCGCCCGTTTGCATGAGCCAGTTCGCGCAAGGCTGCGGCAACATCTTCCGCACTTTTTCCTGCCGCGAACACGACTTCGGGAATGCCGGTTCTTTGCTGACGGTGCGGATCAACTCGAATCGCTACCTCGTGACGCAAACTGGGGTTCCCAAATTCAGGTTCCCGCCCAAGAGCGTTGCTCAAATCGATAAATGGCGATCTCCTGTTCCGTCCGGTCATCCTCACGGAACTCCGGCCAGTACACGCTCGATTGCCACATCAGTCGGTATTGAAATCTCGCTGGGCGCCATAAGTGCCAGAAACTCGACATTTCCTGCCGGACCGCGCAGGGGCGAGGCGTGAAGGCCAATCACGCCCAGGTCGAGCTGCCGTGCTGTTTCGAATAGGCTCTGCAATACTTGGCAATGCGTGGTCGGATCGCGAACGACCCCTCCTCTGCCGACCGCACCGCGACCGGCCTCAAATTGCGGTTTCACGAGTGCCAGGATATGACCGTCCTCTTTCATCACTCGTTGGGCCGCCGGAAGTACGAGTTTCAAACTAATAAACGAGACATCAATCGTCACCAGATCTGTCACCTCAGCTAACGATTCGAGGTTTCGCACATTGACGCGGTCCATCACGACAACGCGAGCATCGCGGCGCAACTTGTCGACAATCTGACCATACCCCACGTCGATGGCGAAGACTCGCGCCGCGCCGCGCTGCAACAGGCAGTCGGTGAAGCCACCCGTGCTCGCGCCGAAATCAGCGCAAACCATGTTGCGGACATCGAAATCGAACGCGTTCAGAGCGGACTCGAGTTTCTCGCCCCCGCGACTGGCATAGCGGGGTGGGGCCTTTAGTGAAAGCGCGTCATCCCTGCGGATATTCGCTCCAGCGTGCGTTACCGCCTCTCCATTGACCATGGCGTTGCCAGCTAGAATGAGCGCTCTGGCACGCGACCGAGTCTCCGCAAGCCCGCGTTCCACGAGCGCCTCATCGAGGCGATAGCGGTCCCGCCTGGGAATCGTTCTGCCGTTCCCTGCTTCAGGCCTCAACGCGAGCTCGAAATGGCGCCACCTGGACGTGACAGATGGCTACCGCCAGCGCGTCGGCGGCATCGTCCGGTTGCGGCGCAGTTGACAATCCGAGCATGATACGGACCATCTCCTGAATTTGCCGCTTGTCTGCTTTTCCGTAACCGACGACTGCCTGCTTCACTTCTGATGGAGTGTATTCAGAAACGGGGATTCCGCGCTCAGCCGCCGTCAGCAAGATTACCCCTCGCGCTTGGCCGACCGTCATCGCCGTTGTCACGTTGCGGGCAAAAAAGAGCAGTTCGACAGCAACCGACGTCGGTCGAAAACGATCAATTAGAGTGCCAACTGCCTCATGAATCACCAGTAGCCGCTGAGCCATTGGCAATGCCGCGTCCGTGACGATGACGCCAAAATCGATTGCCCTCGGGTCGGGTTCACTCTCGATGACACCATAACCGAGGCGCGCGGTTCCGGGATCGAATCCGATCGCTATCATGCTTGGCGCCCTTGGGAACACATCTTACATTGCCGCCGCCAAAACTTCGTCATTGACATCGATATTGGTAAAGACCTCCTGCACGTCATCCAGGTCTTCGAGCTTTTCCACCAATCGAATGACCTTGACGGCGACTTCGGGCTCCGGTGCGACCAGCGCTTTCGGACGCATGGTCAACTGTGCACCCTCTACTACGTATCCAGCCGCCAAAAGAGCCTCACGAGTGCGATGAAGTTCAGCCGGGTCGGTGTAGACCACGACCACACTCTGTTCAGATTCAACGTCGCTCGCACCCGCGTCGATAGCGACCAACGCCACCTCATCCGGATCTAAATCACCGGCCGGGACCTCGATGACGCCCATCTGATCAAACATCCAACCGACACTGCCATTTTCTCCGAGCGTCCCTCCCGAGCGCGTCAAGGCAGCTCGGACCTCACCCACTGTGCGATTTCGGTTGTCGGTCTGGACCTGTATCATCAGCGCTGCCCCACCCGGTCCGTATCCTTCATAAAAAACTTCCTCGAATTGGTCGCCCGATCCGGCTCCGGCGGCACGCTGGATTGCCCGTTCGATATTGTCTTTCGGCATGTTGTTTGCTTTGGCCCGATCAACCGCGAGCCGAAGACGCGTATTGCTCTCGGGGTCTGGCACACCCTGGCGGGCAGCGATTGAAATTTCTCGTCCTAGTTTCGTGAAAAGTTGACCCCGTTTCGCATCAGCCGCACCTTTTTGACGCTTGATCGTCGACCATTTTGAATGTCCCGACATGATGCCGCTCCTTGGACCGATCGGACGTTGGTCATGGCAGCGAACCAGTATAGGTGTTTCGTATCTCATCTTTTCTTTCGGATCAGACTGATAACCTCTTGAAATATGGGCAAAACTCCGCTAGACTCTGCCCATACACAACGTCAGTAGCCGAGATCATTGAGCGCGGTCGTCGCGCAGTGAGCGGTCAATGCCAGCCCGCACTGGTCGTCATCCACCCGCAATAGCGTGACGCTACGCCCTCCGCTTTCGAGCGGTGGGTTTTTGTTTGCCGTCCGCGCCACGCCCACGTCCTATCACATCGTGTCGAGGCCGCGCGTCGTCTGGAAATGGTGACAGAGGCGATGGTGACGAATCTGATCGATAAAGGCAGAGACCGCGGCTATCTCCTTTCCGACGAGGTCGTGGCCGCGTTTCCCAACGCGGAAGAGCATCTGGACATCCTGGAGGAGTTTTACTCTTCCTTGGTCGCGGAGGGAATCGAGGTCCTCGACCAGGCTCCCGTGAAGCCAGTGAATCGGCCGCGTGAAAGCGCACTCGATCGCAGTGCCGAACGAGCTGCGCAGGCTGAAGATCTCGCCTCCGGTGTTGGCGATTCTGTTCGCCTCTATCTCCAGGAGATTGGAGAGACCGATCTTCTTACGATGCAGGAAGAAGTCTGGCTCGCTAAACGAATGGAGCGAGGCAAGCTCGCCGAAGAACTGTTGCTGGACCCGGATCTGTCGGTGTCGATACGAGCCGCTCTCGACGCCGAAAAACTCGATGCTGAACTGGCCCGGGCGCACCTGATTCGGGCAAATCTTCGCCTGGTCGTCTCGGTAGCCAAAAAGTACGTCGGGCGCGGGTTGTCATTTCTGGATCTTATCCAGGAAGGCAACATCGGTCTCATGAAGGCAACGGACAAGTTCGACTATAAGCGTGGGTTCAAATTTTCAACATACGCCACCTGGTGGATCCGGCAGGCCATCACAAGGGCCATTTCCGATCAAAGCCGCACGATTCGCCTCCCTGTACACGTTGGCGAAACGATCAACCGCGTCAAGAAGACCGGCCACCGCTTGCAGCAGATTCTGGAGCGGGAGCCGACGCGGGAAGAGATCGCTCGCACGATGGACGTGTCCAATGACAAAGTGCGGCAGGTGCTCGATGTTTCGCGCCACCCCATCTCGCTTGAGGTGCCGGTCGGGCAGGATGGCGACGCATTCCTCGGCGACTTCATTGAGGATGCCTCCATGCCGCACCCATTGGAGTTAGCTTCCCAGGAATTGCTGAAAGCGCAAATCTGCGATGCCATCAGCAAGCTTACCGAACGTGAGCGGAAGATTATCGTCCTCCGTTTCGGGCTCGAAGACGGACGCTTTCGAACGCTGGAGGAGGTCGGACGTGAGTTCGGCATCACTCGTGAACGAATTCGCCAAATCGAAGCGAAGGCACTGCGCAAACTTCGTCATCCGAGTTACAGCCGCAAGTTGCGCGGCTACCTAGAATAGGGGTGGTTGCCACTTACCGAGAGGACTGCCAGGCCATCGGGATTGCGCTGGTTCGAATTTCAGTTCCGAAATCTCGAAAAGATCAGGGAAACGTTGTGCCCACCAAAGCCCATGGAGTTGCTCATCACGTGGTTGACGTCCGCGCGCCGAGACCCGTTTGGCACGTAGTCCAGATCGCAGTCTGGGTCAGGCATAGTCTGGTTGATGGTTGGCGGTAGCGTTCCTTCGGTCATTGCCATTATCGCAAAGGCAGCCTCGAGCGCTCCCGCTGCCCCCAGTAAATGACCGGTCATTGACTTCGTCGAACTGATCGGTACGTCGTATGCCGCCCCCCCGAACGCGGCTTTGATCGCCTCTGTTTCGAATTTCTCGTTGAGTTGAGTGGATGTTCCGTGCGCATTTATGTATCCAACAGCATTCGGCACGATTCCGGCTCGTTTCAGCGCTAATCCCATCGCCTTCGCCGCGCCACTTCCGCCGGGCGCTGGTTGGACCATGTGATTGGCATCATCGGTCGATGCGTAACCCGTCAGTTCGGCGAGAACCCGTGCTCCGCGCGCAGCCGCATGTTCGGGACTTTCGAGAATCAGTGCCGCCCCACCCTCACCGAGCACAAACCCATCGCGTTCCGCATCAAATGGCCTGCTCGCCGCGGCAGGATCGTCGTTCCGAGTGGATAATGCCCCCATCGCGTTGAATCCTGCAACCACCATCCGGGCAATTGGTGCTTCGCTTCCGCCCGCGATCATGACGTCGGCGTCACCCCGGCGGATAATTTCAGCGGCCTCTCCGATGGCATGCGCCGAACTTGCACAGGCCGAGACCGGCGCGTAGTTAGGACCCCGCGCGCCAGTCATGATCGCCACGGTTCCCGCCGCCATGTTGCCGAGGAACATCGGCATGAAGAACGGGCTCAACCGTCCCGGTCCCTCACGGAGCACGGTTTCCATACCAACGTCGAGTGTTTCGGCGCCGCCCATGCCCGAACCCATCAGGACTCCGACCCGATCGGCATTGGTCTCGGTAATAGCAAACTGAGCGTGTTCGAGTGCCTCCAAAGCCGCTGCCACAGCAAAATGGGTGTACCGATCAGTACGCCGCGCATCCTTCCGTCCCATACGCTCGACCGGATCGAAATCCTTGACCTCGGCCGCGAACGTGGTCTGGTAATCCTTCGGGTCGAAACGAGTGATTGGAGCGGCACCCGACCGGCCAGCCATGATCCCTGCCCACGACGTGCAGAGATTCAGCCCAAGCGGGGAGACCAGCCCCACGCCGGTGACCACGATCCTTGCGCGTAGTGGCTGTGAGATGAGCGCATCAGTCACGATTTGTCCCTCGGTCGCATTGCTTTATCCTACGACGCATAGCCTCACCCCGCCTACTGCAACGTATGCCGTTGTGAAATGTCTTCCGCGGCCGATTTGTTGCGGGTGTCCGTGCGTGCTTGTGATGTGTCTACCTCTCCGGCGATACTCTCGAATCGGCCGAACCTGCGGTGTTCGTGTTGCCTTCGTCGTCTTGAGCCAATACAGAAAGCGTCGGGAGTCGCTCGCCCGCCTCCATAGAGGTTGGCGAAGGGATTCCCACTTGCGAGAGCAGGTTCAAGGTTCCGATGCACACGGCACAGGCGGGGGAGGCCGGACTCAGAGCGTCCCGCCGCCACTACGTGACGAATCCTCGAAGAGAATCTGAGATGATCTACTTTGTCCACGGTCCAGATCGTTGGCTCGCCAGAGCGGCGGTGCTGGAAGTCGCCGCCCAAATCGATCCTACGTGCGTAAACACGACATGGATCGAAGGCCGCGAAACCACGATCGAGAGCATCGTCCATGCCGTCGCCACGGTTTCATTTTTTGGTGAAACACGAGTCGTCATTGTTACTGATTTCTTGCGAAACTCGCCTGACGATGCTATGGGCAGTGCGGAGTCTGATCCCCCGGACCGCAAGAATGGAAAACGAGATAGTCTGAAAACTCTTCTCACCGCTGTGCCCTCCGACCCATGCCTGATCCTGTTTGAGTCAAGTTTGATAGCCCCGCCCGCCGTAATCCGGACGTTTGTGCCACCAGTTACGATTCTGGGCGCTGAGCCGCCACGCGGAATGGCGCTCATTGCCTGGCTCGTGGCGGCAGCGGAGCGCGCTGGCTCTCAAATTGACCGTCGCTCGGCGCAATTGCTAGCGGAAACGCTCTACCCCCAGACATGGAACCGCAAACCGAACAATCCCCGATTCGATCGCCCTCCGGAAATGGCACTCCTTGCACAGGAGATTGAGAAGCTTGCTCTGGCCGCCCATCCCGATCCTATCAGCGCTTTACATGTTGAGCAGATGGTCGAACGGGGTCCAGACCACCGCGTGTTTCGCTTCCAGGACGCCGTGCTGGGCGGCAATCTCCATTCCGCGATCGCTGAGCTGGAGCGCCTCAACGAGGCCAGTGAAGAACCTGCCATGATTCTCAATCAACTGCTCGGTCAACTTGAGTTATCCGCCGTCGTGTGTGCCGCCAATGGACAGGACGCCGCCGAGATCGCTGACGATCTGGGTGGCGTCTCACCGGCACGCGTTTCCGCTGCGATGGCCGCGCCGAAGCGCGGGAATCCGCAGGTAATCGCTACAGTGTTGAGCGCCGTTGGAATCGATCGAGACCTTAAGACAGGCCGTATCTCCCGACCCGCGGAGGCATTGGACGCCCTGGTTCTGACGCTGACTGTGGGATCGGACAAATGACCCTCCGGCGGCTCGTCAATAGCCGCCGGAGGTTTACGAGGTCGGCGAATGTGACGGCTGACTATGCTGCCGCCGCGACCAATGCGTGGTATTTCGCGATCAAACGGGACTTCCGGCGAGCGGCATTGTTCTTGTGGATCACACCCTTATCAGCCACGCGGTCGAGAACGCTCACCGCTTGCAACATTGCCGTCTCCGCAACGCTCGTGTCGCCGGAGGCAATCGCCGCTTCGGCTTTCTTCACAAACGTTCGGGCTTCAGTGCGCAGTGGCTTGTTACTGTCTCGCCGGCGCTCGGCAACGCGAATACGCTTCTTGGACGATTTGGAGTTGGCCAAGTTCGATAGACCTCCGCAATTCAGCACGTTTAAACTACCAGTAACTCTGCTTCCGGCACGGAATAGTACCAAATTGGGCTATTTTTCTCAAGATGCGATCGACAGACTCGCCCGGCGCTGAACCTGTCCCCGACGCGCCCCATGCTCCTGATAACTCAGGAACCTGGGCAAGTTGGCCTCGAGCAGGTGCGCCCTTCAGCGCGCGCGAATGGGGTAAGCAACGCAATCGGACCTCTCTTGCCAAGTCAGCGGGCATCATTGGCAGCGCCTTTGTGGTGAGCCGACTCCTCGGACTCCTGCGAGAAGTCGTCCTTGCTCGACAGTTCGGGACCTCGGAGGAGCTCGGCGCCTACGTTTCCGCGTTCCGCGTACCCGACCTCCTCTTTCTCGTCATCATGGCCGGCGCGTTTGGCTCGGCCTTCATTCCGGTTTTTTCAAGCCTTCTTAGCGCGGGAGAACCCGCCTCAGCCTGGAAATTAGCGTCGGTCGTCCTCAATATCTCCGGTATCGCGGCAATTGTGATGTCAGTCCTAACGTGGATCGCCGCTCCTCAATTCGTGCAATTCCTCGTTGCGCCCGATGCGAGTCCAGGGATCCAGCGCCTGATTGTGGAAACGATGCGGATTCTTCTGCTCTCCCCGGTATTTCTGGGTTTTGGGATTGCGGCGAAAGGAATCTTGGAAGGACAAGACCTCTTCACCCTGCCAGCGTTGGCGCCAATCGTCTACAACGCGGCAACGATCCTCGGTGCGTTCCTGCTTGCCCCTCAGTTTGGCGTACAAGGCGTGGCCATCGGCGTCGTCGTTGGCGCTGTCGGATTCCTACTCCTGCAAATTCCGGGCGTGATTCGCTCGGGGATGCGCTACACCTTGTCCTTCGATCCCCGCACCCACGGTGTCGGAGAAGTCGGCAGACTGCTTGGGCCGCGACTGATAGGTCAGGCGGCGTTTCAAATCAATTTCATCGCGGTGACGAATCTCGCGTGGCGCACCGGGGACCAGAGTGTTTCCGCACTCAACTACGCTTGGCAGCTCCTGATGTTACCCCATGGCGTGCTCGCGCTTTCCATCTCGACGGTCATTCTTCCGACTCTCTCTCGACTCTGGCAGAATGGTGAGACTGAGGCGTTTCGTGCGACGCTCGCGGCCGCGTTGCGACCTCTCGTCTTCCTCTCACTGCCCGCCGCGGTTGTCTTGTTCACCTTCCGCGTCCCTATTGTCCAAATGCTGTTCCAGACCGGCGCTTTCTCGGCAGAATCGACGCTACTGGTTGCGGCACCCCTCACCTTTCTTGCCGCGGGTCTGGTTAGTTATGCTCTTGTCGAAGCGCTCACGAGAGCGTTCTACGCGATGCACGATACGCGCACACCGGTGATTGCCGGAATCGCTATTATCACGATCAATATTGGACTTGGCGTCTCGCTTATCGATTACATGGGGTACCTCGGACTAGCGTTCGCATTGAGCGCGAGCACGACGCTGGAGGCGATCATATTGGCCGCGGTGTTGCAACAGCGGATTGGGGCCGTAGCTGACGCCGTCCGTCGCTGGTCATGGCGGATCGTCGCAGCGACCGCGGCAGCGGCTGCCGTCGCAGTGACGCTCGCGGCGCCAATTATCGAAATCACAACACCCGGCAATGCTCCCAAGTCCATGCAAGTGCTTGTGTTCGCCGCGGCCCTGCTCGTCGTTGGCCTGGTCTACCTGACTAGCGCCTGGATGCTGGGGATCGGCGAAGGGTTGATCATAATCGCGCAACTCTCTCGGAGAGTTCCGCCGCTCCGCAGGTTGCTCGCGAAAATAAACCATTAGTTGAGGATGGAGCACAGCATGAATTGCTCGCAATTGCGGGAAAATCGTTGCCGTCGGCTATACTCTGCCGTCGGCATTGGACGCGCAATTGAAACGGGCGCATGAGCGACGACATTTCATCAAATACAGCGGCAATTCGGAATTTCTCGATCATCGCGCATATCGATCACGGCAAATCGACGCTCGCAGATCGGCTCTTGGAACAGACAGAAACCGTTACGTTGCGCGAGATGAAGGCCCAGGTTCTCGACTCGATGGATCTCGAGCGGGAAAAGGGGATCACCATCAAAGCGCGCGCCGTAAGAATGGTCTACACCGCGCGGGACGGTGAAACGTACCAACTCAATCTTATCGATACTCCTGGTCATGTCGATTTTTCGTATGAGGTGAGTCGGAGTCTGGCGGCGTGCGAAGGTGCGCTCCTGGTCGTCGACGCGGCGCAAGGCATCGAAGCACAGACAATGGCCAACGTCTACTTGGCACTTGAACAGGACTTGGCCATCGTCGCGGTGATCAACAAGATCGACCTCCCCAACGCTGACCCGCGAAAGGTCTCGGCGGAAGTCGCGCAGCTCATTGGCCTGCTCGATGACGAGATCGTTCACGCCTCAGCCAAGACCGGTCACGGTGTTGCAAAGATCCTGGAAGCTGTCGTGCGACACATTCCGCCCCCTCAAGGCAATCCATATGCACCAACCCGCGCGCTCATTTTCGATTCCCATTACGACCCGTACAAAGGCGTCATAGCCTACGTCAAGGTCGTCGACGGGCGAATCGCATCCGGGGATCGGATCAAATTGATGGCCGAAGGCAAGGAAACCGAGACCTTGGAGGTCGGCTTTTTTGATCCCGAGTTGCACCCCGACAGCGCGCTCGAGACGGGGCAAGTTGGCTACATCGCCACCGGACTCAAAGTTGTCCAGGATGTGCAGGTTGGCGACACCGTCACTCGTGCTGCCGAACCCGCGGTTTCGCCGCTGGCTGGCTACCGTCCGGCAAAGCCGATGGTTTTCGCCGGTTTCTTTCCCGTCGAAAGCGACGAGTACCCGATGCTCCGGGACGCCCTTGAGCGTCTACGTCTCAATGATGGCGGGTTGACCTGGGAGCCTGAGTCGTCCGACGCGTTGGGATTCGGGTTTCGGTGTGGATTTCTCGGATTGTTGCATATGGAGATCATTCAGGAGCGGCTCGAACGAGAGTACGACATCCAGCTCCTGGCGACAGCCCCTAGCGTCGAGTACGAGGTACTCCTGCGCGGCGGCTCCGAGTTGCGCATTGATAACCCTTCAGAGATGCCGTCGCCAGGAGATAGTGAAGAGATCCGCGAGCCATGGCTGGACGTCGCGGTCATCGTGCCATCCCGCTACATAGGCGCGGTCATGGAGCTGGTCACTGGCCGACGTGGTGAGTACCGAGAACTGATCTACCTCGACCCGGAACGGGTACAGATGAAGTTTGATATGCCGTTGGCGGAATTGATCGTCGATTTCTACGATCAACTCAAGAGCCGCACCCAAGGCTACGCTTCGCTTGACTACACGTTCAAGGACATGCGTGCTTCCGATCTCGTCAAGCTCGATGTCCTGGTCAACGGTCAGCCGGTCGATGCCCTATCGTTGATCACCCACCGCGATGACGCCTACTCACGCGGGCGCGAGCTCGTGCAAAACTTGCGCGGGTTGATTCCCCGCCAGATGTTTGATGTTCCGGTCCAGGCGTCAATTGGCAGCCGCATTATTGCCCGTGAAACGATCCGCGCTATGCGGAAGAACGTGCTGTCGAAATGTTATGGGGGAGACGTCACGCGCAAGCGTAAACTTCTGGAGAAGCAGAAGGAAGGCAAGGCGCGTATGAAACTCGTGGGGAATGTCGAGATTCCACAAGAAGCGTTTCTCGCGGTGCTCAGCTTGGGTGGAGACAAGGCGGCCACGAAGCCATGACTGGCGAGCACTCTCAAATCACGATCGTCGGGCTCGGTCCCGGCGACCCCGAGTCCCGAACGATCGGCGTGCAGCGAGCGCTCGATATCGCTCGACGAATCATTCTGCGCACGCGCATTCATCCGGGCATTGACGACCTTGAGAGTGATCCAAGAGTCAGCGACTGTGATGATCTCTATGAGATTGCCAGCGGATTCGATGAACTCTACCCGGCAATCGCGGATCGCGTACTGGATGCAGCACGACGGTACGGTCACGTTGTATTCGCGGTGCCGGGCCACCCGCGATTTGGTGAGCGGGTTATCCCTTTCATCGAAGTTCGTGGCCGACTTCTTGAAATCACCGTCACCGTACTTGACGCCGTAAGTTTTGTTGACGCATCGGTTGCTGCGCTGAAAGTCGATCCCGTGATCGAAGGGCTTCAGGTCGCCGACGCCGAGTACCTCGCGGCAACACTCGATCAGAACCCATTTGCCGCCGGTCTTCGTGGCATCGATCCGGCGCGGCCCCTCCTGGTGGCGCAGGTCTACAACGAAACCTTGAGCGCGGCGGTAAAAATTGCACTGTCTCGCATCTATCCGGAGGACCACGCCGTCACACTCGTGCATGCGGCTGGATTCTCACACGAGGAAATTGCACCATGCGTTCCGTTGCATCTTCTCGATCGTCAGACGATCGATCATCTGACGAGCCTGTGGGTTCCTCCCCTCCCCGTGCTCGACGCGGTGCGTGTGGCGGAGACTCTTGTCGGGGTGGTCGCTCGGTTGCGATCACCGGCTGGATGTCCCTGGGACCGCGCACAAACGCATGCTTCACTGCGGAACGCGGTACTGGAAGAAGCGTACGAGGTCGTCGACGCGATCGACCTTAACGATGATGACGGACTTGCTGAAGAACTTGGGGATCTCTTGTTGCTCATCACCATGCACGCGCAACTTGCCGAGGAAGAAGACCTCTTCCGCATTGAAGACATCTATGAGGGAATTACGCGCAAGCTCATTCGGCGCCACCCCCACGTGTTTGGCGATGTTGTCGCGGCTACTCCGAGCGCCGTCATTGCAACGTGGGAAGGCGTCAAAGAAAACGAGCGGAAAGCACGAGGGAATAGCGAAAGTGACGTGAATCCAGTCGATCGCCTGCCGCGACCGATGCCGGCGACACGAAAGGCCATCGAGGTTCTTGCGCCACGTGCCGTGCTGCGGGCACCTGACGATACCGCCGCTGGAGACAAAGTACTTGCGGCGGTTCGTGCCCTGATCGATGAGGGCATCGACCCGGAGCGAGCATTGGAATCTTCTCTCCGCGAATTTGTTGCTGCCCGTTCGAATGGACGCACGCCACGCAAGGAACGATCCCCATTTGCAATGGTTGAGAAAGGATCCGCGTGACCATTCCGCACGATGTCGATCCGTCCGCCACTGGCCGGATGACGTGTGGCACCCTGCGTCACGAGAACATCGGTGAGGAAGTCGTGTTGCGCGGCTGGGTCAACCGGCGCCGCGATCTGGGCGGCGTCATTTTCATCGATCTCCGGGACAGGTACGGGCTCACCCAGATCGTGTTCAATCCGGAGATTGCCCCCGCGGTTCATGAAGCGGCGAGCGGAGTTCGCGCGGAATACGTTCTCGCAGTCCGAGGCATCGTGCGAGAACGGCCGGAAGGTACTCGCAACCCCAAACTTGCGACCGGCGACATCGAAGTCGAAGCGCATGGGCTCCAAGTCCTGAACGAGGCGCAAACTCCTCCATTTGAAATCACGCAGACCGCGGACATCGATGAATCCGTGAGACTTCGCCACCGTTATCTCGATCTCCGCCGTAAGCGACTGCAAGAAAACATGGTGCTCCGCCACGCGATCGTGCGCGCCATGCGGGAACATCTGTCTGACCGGGGTTTTATCGAGGTGGAGACCCCGACGCTGATCAAAAGCACTCCGGAAGGAGCTCGCGATTTTCTAGTCCCCAGCAGCAGCTTTGCCGGCAACTTTTACGCGCTGCCCCAATCTCCACAGCAGATGAAACAGCTTCTCATGGTCGCGGGCTTAGATCGCTATTTCCAGATTGCTCGTTGTTTTCGCGACGAGCCCCAGCGTGCCGACCGGCAACCAGAGTTCACGCAGCTCGATATTGAAATGAGCTTTGTCCAGGAATCCGATCTCATGCGGCTCATGGAGGACCTGTACCTCGAGTTGACTGAGCGGTATTCCAACAAGCGAATCATGACAACGCCGTTTCCACGACTCACGTATCGGGAGGCGATGGACCGCTTCGGCAACGATCGCCCGGATCTTCGATTCGGATTGGAACTGAAGGATGTGTCCGACGCGTTCCTTCAGACGCAATTCCAGGCTTTTGCCCAGACTTTGGCGACCGGCGGTCAAGTAAAGGCGATCGTTGTCCCTGGATGCGCCGGCTTTTCGCGTCGCGAAATCGACGAGTTGACCGAAGTGACGAAACGCGCGGGTGCCCGCGGCCTGGCAACGTTTGCGGTCGAAGCTTCGCAGACACGTTCGCCGATTGCCAAGTTTCTCAGTGAGGACGAGATCGCGGCCATGACTTCCGGAATTAGCGCTCAACCAGGCGATATGGTGATGGCCGTTGCCGACGAACCTGCCGTCGTCGCCAGGGCACTCTCCGCGCTCCGCGACAATCTCGGTCAGCGGCTAAATCTCGCCGATCCAGACGTCCTCGCCTACTGCTGGGTTTACGAGTTTCCACTACTGGAATGGAAGAATGAGGAGAGTCGTTGGGACGCAACGCACAACCCGTTTTCGGGTTTTCTTGAAGAAGACGCGCATTTTCTCGAATCGGACCCTGGGAGAGTCCGCGCCAAACAATACGATTTGGTTGGCAATGGCCATGAATTGGGCGGAGGTAGCATCAGAAACCATCGCCGCGTCGACCAGCAACGAGTGTTCACGCTGATGGGCTATACAGCGGAGGATACCAACGTCAGGTTTGGCGCATTGCTCGAAGCATTGGATTATGGGGCGCCGCCGCATGGCGGGATTGCGATGGGTATCGATCGCTACGTGATGGTGATGGCAAACGAAGACACTATTCGCGAAGTCATCGCCTTTCCAAAGAACCAGCGGGGTCTCGATCTCATGTTTGAGGCGCCAGATTCGGTCGGACTCGATCAGCTCGGCGATCTCGGCATATCTATCGAACCCGAGCTGCGTGTCCAGCTCTGGAATACCGAGCGTCAGTAATCCAGGCCGCACGGGGATTCAGAAATTGATTTCAGGGTAACCGGTATCCAGCAATATATCGCGAGCCACGCCCGTCTCGTCCCACGGGAACTTCTCGCGACCCCAGATAATGCTCGCTTCATGACCCTTCCCAGCGAGCAGGACACAGTCGCCAGGGCTGGCCAGCTCCATCGCGAGCTGGATCGCATCGCGGCGATCTGTTCGCCTGTGCAACGTTTCACCGGGCACGGCGCCCGCCGCGATCGCCCCATCCGCGATCTGCGCAATGATGGCGTCCGCGTCTTCAAAACGCGGGTCCTCACTGGTGATGACACAAATGTCGCCAAGGCGTGCGGCAATCGCTCCTTGAATTGGCCGCTTCTCAATGTCTCTCTCCCCAGCACTGCCAAACACGGTAATCAGCCGACCCTCAGGATGGAGCAAGCGGAGAAGGCGCATGATTTTTTCCATTGCCTGTGGCGTATGGGCATAGTCAATGATCACGCTGAATGGTTGTCCCACGTCAACCCTGGCGGTTCGTCCGGGAATCGCCGGCGCATCGGATAGCGCCAAGGCAATCTCATGCAGCGGAACGCCAACCGCGATCGCTACAGCGCTAGCGCACAAGGCGTTCGCGACGTTGAAGTCACCGAGTAGCGGTAATTGCACGTCTTCGCGGCCAGTGCCGCTCAGGTCGATCGCGAACAAGCTGCCGGTTGCGTCGAATCGCACATCGTCGGCACGCAAATCGGCCGCGGCGCCGGTTGCGCTGTATGTAAGCACTGACGCGGCCCCAGCATACCGCGCGATGTCGCGCGCGCCTGCATCATCAGCATTGACAACCGCGATTCCCTGCTCTTCCGCCACTCGCTCCAGGAGTTTTCCCTTTGCTCGGCGATATCGCTCTACGGAGCCATGAAAATCGAGGTGCTCTTGCGTCACATTGGTCACCGCGCCGACGCGAAACCGTACGCAGTCGAGACGATGCAAGGCGAGCCCATGGGATGTCGCTTCGAGAATGGCCCATGCTGCATGCGCATCGGCCATCTCTCGCATCAGTCGCTGGATATCACTTGATTCAGGAGTTGTTTGCCGAGAGGGATGAAGTATTTCCTGGTCACCAATGCGGATCGCCACCGTCCCGATCATCCCTGTGAGCAAACCAGAACTCTTCAGGATGTGATCGATCAAGTAGGAAGTAGTCGTCTTGCCGTCAGTACCGGTAATGCCGATGACCCCCAGTTCGCGCGAGGGATGAGCGAAGAACGCGGCGGAAACGGCGGGAAGTGCGGCACGAGTATCGCTGACCAGGATTTGGGGGAAATCTAACGGCAATGCATCCTCGACGAGGAATCCCGCGGCGCCCCGAGCTTGCGCATCACGGATGAATGCATGCCCATCGAAATCTGCCCCGCGCAAGGCGGCAAACAGGTCGCCAGTGCGAGTTGCGCGCGAATCGTAGGTTATCCCGGAAACGAATGCGTCACCGTCTCCGAGCAGGCGGGACTGAGGTGTGGCGGCCGCCAATGCTCGCATGCGCGTGGAACGCAGCATTAGCCTCCGCCGTCCGGGCTAGAGAAACGGCGAGCCAACGACGCCAGAAACGGGTGGTAGCGACGTTCTACCGGAGGAGGAAAGCTGACGATTTCCCCGCCGAAGCGCGTCTTGAACTCATATAAACCCCGCATGTCCCTGCCGCTGGACCCGGCCAGTCGATCACCGTTTTCGCCAACGGTTGATTCGGGATCGTACTCAGGAATCCCCCAAAGATCGTAGCGCCGCGCGCCTCTGTCGCGCGCCCATCGCATCGCCTCATGTTGCAGGAGAAAACCGGCGCCATGGGCGCGATCCTTGGTCGACGATGCTCCGTACATATAGATCGCTTCATCTCCGAAAACGGCTGCAATCACAGCAGCCACGACCTTTCCTTCGAATCCGGCAAACAGGAGAGCCGCATCAGGAGCGAAGTAGCGCAGAAACTCTCGATAATATTCCGCCGGATGAATGTGAAATTCGTTCCGCGCCGCGGTGTCCCGCAGCAAACCGTGGAATGTATCCACCGAGTTTTCGTGGTCATGCGCGATCCAGACTTCGACCTCACGTCGCTTCGCCATCCGGACGTTGTAGCGGGTTTTCGGATGCATCTGAGCGAGAAGCTCGTGGTCGTCGCGGAGAGGAACTTTCACCGTGCGCGCGGGTTGGATCGCAGCGAGCCCCGTGGATAACAACGGCGCGTCGAATCCGCCAACCGACATCACGAGATTTGGTTCGACCACAATGGTTAGTGTCCGCCGGCGGTTCGCGGCACTATCGATCCGCCTCCACAACTCCGCAATCCCGCCGGAATCTTCGCCTGGCAAGACCGGTCCCCGCGGGATGTACCCGATGCTGACGCCAGCCCTATGGCGAAAGAGAACCTGCGCCATTAGCACGTGTTGGTTGTGGATGACCGCAAACCGTTCGACTTCCCAGCCGAATTGATTCTTGAACGTGCCCCAGCGCCACGACTGAAGGAGATGTCCATTCCCGCGTTTGACCGCCGCGTCCCAGGCTTCCGGGTCGTACTCGACGCCATTCTCCGCCGACACCAGGTCGCTCGTCGCTGTCATGACGATGATGGGAATGGTTCGACCAGCGCATTGACTTCTTCGATGGCCGATTCAATGAGCTCGAAATCAGCTTCCCGTGCATCTTCGGCTAATCGCTCCAGTGCTCGCACCGCGCCGCGCCCCCCGATCTGACCGATCGCGCTTATGGCCATGTGCCGCACTTCGGAGTCCTCATCCCGAGCTGCTTCGAGCAGTGGAGGCAGTGCGTCCGCCGACCCGAGAAGTCCTGCTGAGCGCGCGGACTCGAATCTCAGTTCAGGTTCTTCATTTTCTAATTCGCCGAGAATCTCTGGCAGCCACCTCAGATTTCGACTTTGGCCCATTGCCGCGATAGCACTGCATCGCAGTCCATGATCACCAGCGTCGAAGGCTTCGTCGATCGCTGCGGCCACCTCGGCTTCATCGGCAAACGGTCCGAGTGATTCGAGCGATCGGCGCTGCACTGCGTAGGCAGCTTCCGCATCGACCGCCGCGCGGAGAAGGTGCTCGCGCAAAGCATTCGTGACATCGCCGGCGAACGACCCGGATGCGGCCCGTTGCGAATATCGCCCAAGTGCCGTCGCTGCCTCGGCGCGTACGTCGGATGACGGATCGTCGTCCAAGATGGTGAGCAGTCGATCAAACAGTTCCGTCGTATCGTCTTCCCAGAGTCCGCAGATCGCGAGCTGACGGACCACGGGCGAGGCATCATCGAGGGCAACGTGTAGTGCGCGCCGGAAATCAAGATCAACCCGCTCTTCAGTAAGTTCCTCCCACCGCCGAACAATGCCAATCCGAATGTCTTCCGGCAACGACGGCCACTCCCGGGCCAGTATCCGGGCGCCGTCGCGCGACAAATCCGAAAGACGCAACAGGCGCGTCTGCGACAGGTCACCCGCTCGCATCGCCGAAAGTGCTTCGATTAGCGACTGGCTGCGTTCGCGTTGTTCAATCGCGTCGCCCATTGAGCACGTTCCTTACGGGGCTCTCCCGGGCACGTAGGTGTAGGAATCCGCAACATCTGGATCGCGCGAAAAGGCGCCGGTATCGTCCTGCTCCAGAATAGAGCGCAGGAGCGTTGCCGACATCGGCCGCTCCACGTTTACTCCAGCGAGCAAGGTTTGGAACTCTGCCGAGAAATTTGCGTCTCGCGCATCACCAATGCGCTCAAATGTTGCTGCGACAACAGTCTCGGGACGACGCCGGATTTTCTCATCGAGTGGTTTTTCATTCGCCAACCCAGCAAAGCGTTCCTCGCTGAGGAGCTGAACGTTATCGACTCCGCAGGCAAATGTTGTGGGCCGGAAGACGTATCGCAGGGCACGTCGCTCATCAAGCTCCAGAAGCTGATTGCTTTGCGGCGCTTCTGGCACATATTCGACGCGGTAGTGGCCATCATTCTCCGTTCGCTGAATTGAGATGACTGCACCGGGAACGAGATTCTCGGTGTAAAAATCATCAAGGCCGAGAATGAATCCGCCTCGGTTCGGCGTCGGGAAACGCAATTCGACCAAATACGTCGTAAACGACTGAGGACATTCAAATGTCAGGACAGCAGATTTTTGCCCAGGCACGACGGGACCCAGCAGCAGTGCCTGCATTTCCGCGTCGTAAGGCAAAAGGCCATGGATGAACTCGTAAAAGGTCAGCGTGTGGTCGACCGATTCCCGGGTTCGGTGCGCTGGCAATTCCGGCTCCTCGTCGAGCAGAAATCGAAAATCGGTGCCAATTTCATTCAATTTCCGGCGCGTTGTGCCAATCTGAGGCAGTCCACTCGTGCTCCAAAACCGTTGACTGCCGGTGCCAACGAATTCAAATTCGCGGTGTTCGTTTGACAGCCGATAGTCGATCCCGAACCGCACCAACTCGAAATCAGGAGCCCCCGGCCGCACGCCGAGAACATCCTGGGTCAGATCGTCATCGGTAAGCGGTTGTTCTTTTTCCTGCATATAGTCGCGCAATCGCCTCAGATCGCCACGGCTGAAGCGGGGCACGCGTTCTTCCATGAGCCATTGTTCGCCAAAGTTTGCTACGCGGGGATCGGCCCCAAGCCGATTGCGCAGTGCTACGGCGAGGTTGAGATCGTCAACTTGTGTCACGTCCGTTGGCTTGATCACCTGTGTCGTGATGATCCTGGCAAGAATTGTCGGCGCTTCCTCAACGTCGGGCTCGACGGCTGCGGCAACGTCCGTGGCGGCCTCCTCGACGTTTCCTGTGAGTTCCATACCAACGAGTGCATCTACCACCGGATCCCGCGGTCGCGGTCGTGAGCGCGCGACCGCTGAACCTTCTGTTTTTGGCAGCGGGGTAAAAAAACGTGCCGCAAACGAATGCTTTTCGATCTCTCGAACTTGGGATGGCGCGACACCGTCGCGGGTCGTAACGATGAAAGGTTCATCGTCTACAATTTCGATAGCAAACACATCTGGATTTGCCTCGGCCGCAGACTGGAGAAATGCGGCTGAGCTTTTGTCGCCCTGACGTTCGAGGAAATCCGTCAAAGCAGACAGTGAAACCCGGATCGGCGAATTGGCGGCCATGAACATGCCCCGCGCTTGCAGCAACCCCAAAACCTTGCCGGCCAATTCTTGTTGCCGCTTGCTTCCGGCCAGCTTCAGGGCTTGTTTTTCACGTTGCGCAATCATGCCGCACCCTTCTCAATCATCAAACTCGCTACAATCCTGGTCAGGCATTGTGCGCCACTACCATCGATTCGGATTTACCGTGGCTCTATTGCTTACAATCGACTTACGATGCCGCAGAGTCAGGAGAAAAGCTCTCGCCCGAGCGGAACTGCTCCGACTGACGTCGCAGAGCGTCGATGAGTTGCTGGGTCGTCACCGGTTGCGTTGCGTTCCGAAGTAAGTTCATCAGATAGGCGACGTCTTCTTCATTCAGGCTTACCGTACTGCTGATCGATTCACTATCAGGTGCCGACATCAACCCTCCGATATTCTCATGAGTTCATGAAACCCCAAACGTTCGCAAGGATTGAGTGGAATGGTAGCCGTCACCTGACTGGACTGCCACATGCAGGCAGCGGAGTTCTTGCTCACCGGTAGAGAAAGCGCTCGTCACTCCCGCCGGGAATCAGGTACAATGCGGCCGAAGCAATCATGCGCCCGTAGCTCAGCGGATAGAGCGCTTGCCTCCGGAGCAAGAGGCCAGAGGTTCGAGTCCTCTCGGGCGTACCTCGTCTGGATTTGGTTTATCACTGCCATTCTCAATCATTTCCGCGAATCCCAAATCAGGCACGTGACTGTACGTACAGACGCGATTAGCGTGTTATGCTGTACGTACGCCTCTACGGCCCGCGTCCGGAAAAGGCCAACGCGGCACTGCCCCTCCTTCCGCCCCACAGCGGATCCGCCGCGCTTCCGCTGGAATCCCCGCACGCCCGCCCCAATGTCATCATGGGTGTAGTGAAGAGTCCGGGAGGGTTGCGCATGGTTTTTCGGAGAGACAGCAAAGTCGACGCGTTTCAGCGCCAGATCAGTGCCTTGCGCCACCAACTTGGTGGCGAATTGGAGCCAGTTTCACCTCAGGATGCTGACCAATACGCGCCAGAGAGAACGGAAACCAGATACCGCTCCGCATTCCCGGACCTGGATCCAATCGGACGCGATGTGCCTCGACAGCCGCGCGGTCGAGACATGCAACCGGAACTACTCGAAGGATTTCCCGCTCTACCAGCCATTCCTTCGGTTGACAACCAAACGAGCGTGGTCGCTCATTCGACCGCGTGGAACGGCGATCTACAGTCGTCTGGTTCACTCCACGTCCATGGCCGCGTCGAAGGTTCGATCGCCGCACGCGACGATATCTTTGTTGCCGAGGAAGCGGATGTCGAAGCCACTTTGAACGCGGCCAGCGTCACGGTCGCCGGAAAGGTGCGCGGCTCGATCCACTGCGGGGAGCGGTTCGAAATTCTTCCGCGGGGACGGTTCGCTGGAGATGTTCAAGCTCCAGTCATCGTGGTCCACGATGGCGCTCTCGTCACAGGTCAGATAACTATGACGACCGTGTCGGACTCCAAAACGATGGCGCCAGCAGCGGTACGCATCGCGCACGGAGGTGACTGAGCATACCGTCGTCTGGCTCTGGATGCAGAGCGTTACGACAATCGCTATTGAGTTGAAACCTGAACGACGGAGGTGAAGGATGCGAGACCGTTCGACCGCAGAGATTGAATGGCACGCTGGCTCCGATGATTCATTTGAAAACGCAAGTCTCATCGACCGCCACTCCGCCTTTGACGGAAATTTTCAATCTCAGCGGGACATCAGGGTTGAAGGAGACCTCAAGGGGAATCTTTCATGCGATGGCACGCTCTTCATCACCGAGGGCGCTTCCGTGACGGCAACAGTCGATGCCGAAAATGTCACCGTCGCCGGTGATTTGAGCGGCGAAATACGCTGCCGCGGACGGCTCCAAATCCTTCCCAGTGGACGCGTTCGCGCTAAGGTGGCCACAGGCTCCCTGGTCATCCAGGAAGGAGCTATCTACGAAGGTCAGTTGGAAATGGCCGGTATCGAAATTTCCGCGCCCCGACCGCTTCGAGTCCGGTCCCAAGGTAGTGCGAATCCAGTGAGCATCGAGGCTGCCTCTGGCGACCGTGCCACCAGTACGGGAAATGGCACAACGTTCATCCGCCGCCTCGGCAGTCCCGAGGCCCCTTGGCAGTCTGACACAGAAGAGTCCGAAGCTAAGTCACTCGATCTGCAACCAACCGGCGAAGGACCGGCTAGCTAGGGTACTGCAATCGCGGCGGCGTGGTGAGGTGTACAATTCTCGTCGATCCTGCTCGCCCGGTGCGGCGTCCGCGCGAAGAGGCGCGCAACGCCGGCGGAGCGTCAGGTGACAGAGGCGGTATGTGGCACGTGCCGCTTCTATGAATCCGGAGCCAACTGGCGGCAAGGGTGGTGCCGGAACACCAGACTGTACGGTCCCCTCGAAAGTCACTTCGTCGAATCTGGGGCACTCGATTGCAACAATGCCACTTCGAGGAACTCTTGGGAACCCGCCGCGGGTTCAATCGATTTCCTCACTCCAGAAAAGTTCAGATCAGCCAATCGCATGTGGGTTGCGGCCGATCAGTCTGCATGGACCGGAGAGGTCTCTGGAGGAGTGCAGATGGCGCTTGATCCGAGCCGGGCTGGATCCAGTGAGGAACGCACCGTGAGTTATCAGCCCGAAGAGCGGTATTGGACCGACTACCTGCGTATTGCGTTGCCAGTCATAGGCCTTCTCGTGCTTATCGGGTTACTCTGGTACTGGGCTTCGGCGCTCATCGGGGACGGGGAGAGTCAGCCGCCGCCAA
>JACCXM010000388.1 GCA_013697005.1 Chloroflexia bacterium
CTAGTGTCGCGCGGCCGCTACCTGCTACGCCGCGGACCCGGTGGTCCCTGACCGGGTCGCTGCGGCGTCTGACTCCAGCCGAAGGTTGGGCCAGTGTTTTCCTGCTCGCGATCGTGGTGTTGGGTACCGCCTGGACCGTCGTCCGCACCGATGTTGCGCCAGATGGACTGAGCATGGGGCTGCTGGCGATCGGCGGCTTGTTTACCGGACTGGTCCTGGCCAAGCTGTCAACCCCCGATCTGCTGGCGCACCTGTTTGCCATCCTCAGCGGCATATTTGGTTCTTTGCTGTTGGCGCTGGAGCGCATGCCGCTGGCCGATGGCGGCCGTATGGCTCGCCTGACTGCCCTCGCCGATCTGGGCGCCGGCTGGATTCTGCAGGCGCAGTCAGGTGACCCCCTGGACGATCCCCGCTTGCTCGCGATCATGCTCGGCGCAGCGGTCTGGCTCGTCTCCTACACCGCCGCCTGGGTGTTGTTTCGGCGCGGCTGGCTGACGACCGCACTCGTCTTGCCCATCGTCATCGCGCTTGCCAATCTGGGCTATGCCCCCGAAGAAGGCACCCTGCCGCTGCTGGTCATGGTCATCGCGGGAACCTTGCTCACCGCCCGGCACGCCGCCTATCGGCGAGAGCAGGAATGGTCGCGGGCCCAACTCGTCTACCCGGTGCGGACGGTACCCCGATTCGTGGCAAGTGGCATCGTGGTCGCGTTTCTTGTCGCGGCGATCGCCTGGACGTTACCCCTGTCCACGCGCGATTCCGTCTTCGGCGCCGCCTGGGACAGTGTGAGCGAACCGTTTGCCGCGGTCGCCGAACGCTGGAACGAGCTGGTATCGCGCATCGGCGGCTCCGGCGACAACAGCGGTGGCTCCTATTCAGCGTTCGGCGAGAGCTTCCAGCTCGGCGGCAACCTCGATCTCTCCGACGATCCTGTCATGCTCATGCAGCCTATGGGACCGATGCGTCCCGCCTATTTGGCCGGTCAACGCTACGACGCCTACAGCGGTCATGGCTGGTCGACGACCGTCGACTCCACCTTTCAAGCCGTTGCACCTGACGGCCGCCGCTTCTCCTCGCGGCTGAGTTTTCGCACTGGTCAGGGGATCCATCTCTCTCCCGAAGTGCTCAACGATCGCTCCCAGGTCGAAGCGGAGCTGACCGTGCTGCGGCCGAAAGGGGATATCCTCTTTACGCTTGACACCTATCTTACCGCTGACCGTCGCACCAATGTCCAACTCTCGTGGCGTCAACTCACCAATCAGTCATTCCCTCTCGGGGAAGGAACGATCGATACCATCCCTCAGGAGCTGCGACGGATCGCCGTCTTGATCGACCGGGGCCTGTACACCCCATCTTCCGATGGCGCCGTCAACAGCGATTCTCCACTGCCTCTCGATCCCGCACTCGCCGCGGAGATTCAGACCGAGCGCGAGGCACTTCTTCCCAGGTTTCTCGAGGTGCAATGGGATGTGGGCCCGGATGGCCGGGCGCAAGTGGTGCGGGTGACGGGCCAATTGCCAATCTACGACGACGTCGAGGCGGTATTCAGCCAGGACAGCGTTGCGCTAGGCGATGCCTACGCCGTTACAGGTCTCACCAGTACCGCCGGTCCCACGCAGCTCCGCGCGGTCAGTAACGAGTACCCCGGGTGGATCACCGAACGCTACCTGGCGTTGCCCGTCACCATCACAGAGCGCACCCGCGAGTTGGCAGTTGGATTGGCCTCCGGCCAGACGAATGCATTCGATACCGCGGTCGCCGTCGAAACGTATGTCCGTTCCGCCATCCTCTATAACGAGGAGATCGAGGCTCCGCCTGACAACCAGGACGTCGTCGACTTCGTCCTGTTCGAAAGTCAGGAGGGATACTGCGAGTATTACGCCTCCGCCATGGCCGTGTTGCTCCGTGCCGAGGGGATTCCCACCCGCGTCGTCGGTGGCTACTTCCCGGCGCCGTTTGACCCAAACGAAGGCGGTCATCTCTATCGCGAGAAAAACGCCCACTTATGGGTCGAAGTTTTCTTCCCCGAGTACGGCTGGATTCCGTTTGAGCCGACCGCGAACAGGGAACAACTTGGGTACGGCGATGTCGCGGACGTCGAGGAAGAGCCCGTGCTGCCAACCCCGGCGCCAACACCACCGGTCGTGGCCGAGGCGACCCCGCCCCCGGCGGAGGAATTGCCGGTCGCGGAACCGCCGTCCAGCCCGCCCGATCTGTTCTCGGATCCGGCGCGGTTGGCCAGTTGGATCGGGCTGGCGGTGGCGGCTCTCATCGGTATCGGCGCCACGGCAGCAGCCGTTGCCTGGTTTACCGGATTTCGCGGGCTCTCGGCCGTCTCCAGTCTCTATGCGCGCGCGCTGCGCGCTGGAAACTGGCTTGGGGTTCGCCCCGCCCCGTCGATGACGCCGCACGAGTACGCCGACCGGGTAGGACGAGTGGCGCCCTCGGCGCAAGGGCCCGCCCGGGTAGTCGCCGATCTGTACACGCTGGAGCGCTATGCGGGAAGGCGGCCCGACGGCGAGGCGGTGCGCGCCGGGCGCTCGGCCTGGCGCGATCTGCGAGGGATCGCCATAGGATCGTTCCTGCACCGACGGCGAGGAGACCGCTGATCGTGACTCAACCGCAAGATCCGCCGCTCCGGGCGGTGCTGGTCGCCGGCACCATCAATACCGATCTGGTGGCGCGCGTCGAAAAAGCGCCCGAGGCCGGCGAAACCGTCACCGGGTCGGCGTTCTCTATCTTCGGCGGCGGCAAGGGGGCCAATCAGGCGATCGCCGCCGCCCGCTCGGGTGCGCCAACGGTCATGCTGGGAGCCCTCGGCGACGACGACTTTGGGCGAGAGCGCCGCGCCGATCTCGACGCCGAAGGAATCGACACCGCGTCCGTCGCCCGGCGCGACGAAACACCGTCCGGCGTCGCCCTCATCGTGGTCGAGGAGGCGACTGGCCAAAACCGGATTGCCTACGTTCCGGGCGCAACGCGAACCATCGCGCCGGATCAGGCGCGGGATGCGGTCATGCGCGTGAAACCAGCAGTGATTTTGGCCACCCTCGAACCGCCAGAAGACGCGCTCGACGCGCTCTTTGCGGCGGGAACGACGATCGGTGCGGTCTCGATTCTCAACGCCACCCCCGAGGCTGTCGGAGCGCGTCCATTTCTCGATCGCATCGACGCGTTGATCGTCAATGAAACGGAAGCGGCGGACCTCCTTGGCCACCCGGTTTCCGTCGCGAATGGCGAGACTGCCGCGCGGGCACTTTCGCGGCTCGGACCAAATACCGTCGCGGTGACGCTTGGCGCCGCCGGAGTCGCGATCTCCCACGACGGCGAGACCACGTCATTTCCCGCGCCGCGAGTCGAGGTCATTGACACCACCGGCGCCGGTGACGCGTTTTGCGGTGCGTTCGCCGCCGATCTGGCGCGGGGCGCGGACCCCTTCACCGCGGCGCGCACGGGAGTTATCGCCGGTTCACTGGCCACGACCATCCCCGGCGCCTACCCCGGTATTCCCCGGCGGGATGCGATCGAGCGGAAGCTCTCAGAGTCCTGAGCGCTGACACACCCACCTAATGGGCGAATTCCGACGCCAACCCGAGCCAGTCAGCGACCGCGAGCAGACGCTTGTCACGCGTCCAAAGCGATGCGCCCAGCGTCAACCGGACCGCGACCAGTAAATGCGCATCGACATAGCCAATTCCTACTCCGAACAATCTGTTTCGGCCAACAAATTGCACCACCTCGGAATCGGTCACGACCATTGCCTGGGACATTTTCCGCAGGGTCAACAACACGGTCTCGCGTTGCCGAAGATGGCCTAGCGCAAGTTCCCCCAAGACAAACGGGTGGACGAGCACGCGGCCATTTTCAAGGAGGCCGAGAAGCGTCTCTTCCGTCGCCCGCAGATGATCGACCCAGATCGACGTATCGACTAAGACCACGCTGGATCTTGGCGACGTCGCGGCGCTACTTTCAGGTCGGGCTCGGTACCCCCCAAGAGCGCCATCCGGCGAGCCGCTTCGCGCTCAATCAAGGCCCTGAGCGCCTCTCGCACGAGTGCGGATTTATTCGTCAACCCAGTCATCGCCTGCGCATCGGCAAGTAACTCATCATCGATTGCGACCGTCGTGCGCATCATTCCGTCTTTCAGGGATGTGAATCAGAAACGTCATCATATGACACCAGAATTCGTGCCGTCAAGCATGATGGGTCATCGCCGACTTGTCAATTCGAATGCAATTTTTGGGTCGACGAATCGGAACGCGGTCGACTTGGCGGAAGGGGAGGGATTCGAACCCTCGAGGCGTGTTACCGCCTACGCGATTTCCAGTCGCGCGCACTAGACCAGACTATGCGACCCTTCCAGGTTGGCTATCGGCTATCGGCTTTCAGCTATTAGCCATTAGCTATCAGTTTTCGGCAATCCGGGCCAAGTTGGCAAGGCGACGAGGTCGAGAGCAGAACCTCCGCCTAAAGCCTCAAGCTTATAGTTGATAGCTAATCGCCAACAGCCTCTCACGGCGGAGAGGGTGGGATTCGAACCCACGGAGGCTCAGCACCTCACCGCTTTTCGAGAGCGGCACCTTCAACCACTCGGACACCTCTCCAACCCGCGAAGTATAGCAACCCTGTTTCGCCAGAAGCCGGATGGGTGCACCCTCCGCAAAAAAATCCGCCCGGTGTGAATCGGGCGGGATTGGATGGTACGCCTGGCAGGATTCGAACCTGCGGCCTTTGGGTCCGCAACCCAACGCCCGTAGCTCGGTAGGTTCGCGCCCAATCTCCGCGTGCGTGCGACCCGAACTGAGCGGGTTTGGCCCCGCGTGCCCAACGTGCCCAACGCTCGCTCTTGCGGCTTCCCGACGAAACCGCACGCTGTAATTGTCGCAGCCCAACGCTCAGATGCACAGCGAGCGTTGGTCAAACTACGGCCTCCCTGCGCCAGCTTGCCGAGGATCCGTTGGTCGGTGCCCTCTCACCTCCCTTCCTGGATCAGTGGGCGCTCTGCGCGGGACGCGCAGTTTTTGCACGACGATCCCTTCCGCTTATTGCGCCTTCGGCGGCTTTGGAACATTCCCCCGTCCCTTCGTTCCCTCGATCTCGTGCGTGCCTATCGCGCTACGCGCGATGAGGTAACTCGGATGGGTTGGTCGTGAGCCAACGTCCTAGTCCCGATTGGAAGCGGGACAGTTACACCGAGTCTCGGTCACTTCGGTACCGGGTAGGCCAGTCCGTCTTTAGTCGCAAACCTCCCCTGGAGGAAGACGGCGGCTGCCGGAGGACGAGGACCAGGGGCGCGCTTATCTGGATCTCTGGGTGTTGGTGAAGCACGCCAAGACCAAGGAGGAGTATTTCTCTGCCTGCAAGGGCGCTATTGCCTCGATCTACTCGAACTGGGCTGATGACTTCAACGACTGGCGGAGTCATCTCCCCGGCTTCCGGGGGCCCAGCCCGGTCGTGCTGGTGGTGGCAAGCGACGGCACGCGCGCCAAGTGGCTCTTCGAGCACCTGACGACGGACTACCCCCTCCTCCGCAACCCTGACGACGAAGACCCGCAGTCCTGGCACACGATCCAGGTCGACTCGAAAGTCTTCGACGCTGAGAAGGGGAACGAGGCCATTCTGCGCGAGATAGTCAACACGGTTGGAAGGGAGGGTCGATCGGGAGAGGGCGTACGCTGCATCGTCAGTGTGAACATGCTCTCGGAGGGGTGGGACGTGAAAAGCGTTACCCACATCCTCGGCCTCCGCGCCTTCGGATCCCCCCTTCTGACCGAACAGATCGTAGGCCGCGGGCTTCGCCGGGTGAACTACGACGTGCTGAACCAGCCGCTCGAGGAGCGCACGGCGGGGTCGGAGGAGACGGTAGACGCGTTTGGGATTCCGTTCGTCGGCTTCCCCGTCCAGCGGCGTCGGCGATCACCAGCTGGATCGTGGGGAAATAAACCGGTCTGGATTGAACCGAACCAGGCGAAAGACAGCCGCCGGATGCGGATTCCCAACGTCCGTTCCTGGGCGGTCGGCATGTCCGAACCGCTGACGTCGGTCGTCAGGCTTCACGATCTTCCAAAGCTTGTTGTCGACCCGCGCCACACACCTACCGAAATCGTCGTGCGGCCGGTGGTTGGTGGCAAGCCCGAGGCAATGCTCACGCTGGAGCACTTTCGCGCCGAGTTCCCGCTTTTGCGTACGGCGTTCCTCACCGCGCGGGAGCTCCTCGATCAGACCACTCCAGATGGTGCCGTTGATCTCGGGATCGGGCCCACGTTCGACGAATTACTCGAGCTCGTGCAGGCGTATCTGGACACGCACGTGGACGCGATCGGTTCGGCGGCCCGCCAGGACGTCGGGATTTACTACTGGCGCTTGCAGATGCTCAATATCCTCGAGAACGCGATCCGCAGCGCCGGCACGGGCGGGATCGCTACCGTCCCGATCATCGGCTCGCCGGAATTCTTCGACACCGCTCACCAGCGCCGCTTCCAGTGGACGGGTATCGTGGCAACCGGGAAGAAGGCGCACGCGAACCAGGTGCCCTGCCACACCGACCTGGAGAAGCAGTTCGCGGATTTTCTTGATAGGGCACCGGACGTGATCCGCTACGTGAAGAACGAGCGATTCGGGTTTTCCATCACCTACTACGACAATAACCGGCCGCGCCAGTACTATCCGGACTTCATCGTCGCCGTCCGCGATCCTGATGGTCGAGAGACGATGTGGATTGCCGAACCCAAGGGCGAAATGCGCCTCACGACGACGCTCAAGCAAGAAGCAGCGCAGTTGTGGTGCGGCAAGATGAGCAGCACCGAGTTCGGGCCGTGGCGATATCTCCTGGTTCCACAGAGGCACTTCGAGCGGGTCAATACGTCGGGTGTCAAGAGCTTCGCGGAATTCGCTGCTTCACTGACCGAGCGAAATCTAACTGCTGCTATGGGTACATGAAGGCGACATGGTCACGTCGCCCATCAACCATTCTGCGGCTTCAGTGCCCTCGTTCGACGACAACGAGATCACGGGCGACGACGCGTAGTGCCGCCGGGACAGGAATGCCCCTCCCCGCACCGGATGATCTTAATGATCGGATCGTCTTCGGTGCCGGCGCCATCGTTCGCGACGGTCAGCGCCACCCGGCGGCAGAGCGGTTCATCGCGTTCCTCATCGGCCCCCTCGGTCAGGCCGTGCTCACCGCTGTCGCTGCTGGTTGATCGGGCGGGGACTCCACTCGCCGTCAGCGTGGCCCCCGGCAACTATCACGACGGAGCCCTGCGCGACATCCTGCCCGACGCGGCCAAGACCGCCGAGCCGACGCTGCTGGCTGATAAGGGCTACGACAGCCTCCGGTTCCAAAAGTTTGTCCACGATCACGGCTTCCGGCCAATCATCCCCGCCCGACGGTGCATCCCGACCGAGCAAGCGACGGGCGAGCTGTACGCCGAGGACACCAGCCTCCAGCGGAAGCGCTATGTGGTCGAGCGCACGCTCGGCTGGCTCAAGGGCTTCCGGCGACTGCGCTACCGGGTGGACTGCACGGCTGCCTCGTTTCACGCCTTCGTCTACCTGGCGATCCTCGTCCTTTGTGTGCGACACCTCGTGAGTCAGTCACGCGCTGGCACTCCCGCTCGGCGACGATGCAAGCGTTCTACGCCTGCAGGAACTCCAGCACGATGCGATTGAACTCCTCGGGCCTTGCCAAGGGAGCGAAGTGGCCCGTGTCCGGGATGAACACCAGCTGCGCCCCCGGGATCAGCTCGGCCATGCGCTTCGTGTCCTCGGGCTTGACGAACTCTTCCTCCGCCCCGTCCAAGATGAGCACCGGCACGCTGATGCTCCCCAGCTCCTCGTCGGTGAAGTCCGGCGCCACCGTGATGAGGGTGCCCAGCGTCTCGAGCAGCTCCTCGAAGCGCTCCGGCTCCGGTGACAGCCGCTGGTAGTCGGCGATGAAGTCCTCAAACGCTGGCATCTGGTCGCTCATTTGGGGTTCGGGATAGTTCCCCTCGGGGCGGGAGTTGGCGCCGTAGGCGACAACCCGGCCGAGCCGCTCGGGATGGGTGAGGGCCAGCTCCAGGGCAACGATGCCCCCATCGCTCCAGCCGACCACGTCTGCCCGGTCGATCCCGAGTTCGTCCAGCATCGCGACGGTATCGGCGGCCATCTGCTCGTAGGTGATCGGTCGGTCGCCCCACGTCGAGCGGCCACGCCCCCGCTGGTCGAAGGCGATCGTCCGGTAGCCGGCGGCGACGAGGGCCGGCACTAGGTTGTCGAACTCCTCGGTGTTGCCGATCGCACCGTGCAGCAGGAGCACCGGCGGCCCATCGACCGGGCCGTGAGTCTCGTAGTAGATCTCAGCCCCGTTGATTGAGACGGTCTCACCTGGGGCGATCGGTGTAGCTGCCGGCGTGGAGTCTTGCGCCAGAACGCGCATGGTGCCGGGGCCGATAAGCTCGAGCACCATGACGATCGCGAGCGACAGAATGATAGTGAAGCGGTGCATGAT
>JACCXM010000400.1 GCA_013697005.1 Chloroflexia bacterium
ATCAAGTACGCCGCCAACGCCTTTCTCGCCACCAAGATTTCATTCATCAACGACATCGCCCGCCTCTGTGAACGCCTGGGAGCAGATGTCACCGTCGTCGCCGCCGGGATCGGAGCCGATGACCGCATCGGTCCGCGCTTTCTGCAGGCGGGAATCGGGTTTGGCGGGTCATGTTTTCCGAAAGACGTCGGCGCATTGAGCCGCATGGCCGAGGGCGCGGGGCTTCACCCTGGCCTGCTCCGATCCGTCATGGAGATCAATCGCGAAGCGCAGCGCCGCTTTGTGGCACGCGCCGACGAGTTGCTTGGTGGTCTCGATGGTCGAGAAATCGGCGTCTGGGGTCTGGCATTCAAGGAGGGCACGGACGATCTGCGCGATTCGCCGGCGGTCGCGGTCGTGGAAATGCTGATCGAACGTGGCGCCACCGTGCGCGCGCACGATCCCGCGGCACTCGCCAATGCGGCAACGCGGCTACCAGGCATTCTGCTCTGTGACGATCCCTATGTGGCCGCCGCGGGCGCCGATGCCGTGGCGATTTGCACCCCGTGGCCGGAATACTCCGCGGTCGATTTTGGTCAAGTCCGCCAGGTCATGCACGGTGACCTGATTCTCGATGGCCGCAACATGCTCGATCCCGCGGTCGTCGCGGCCGCGGGATTGCGCTATGTCGGAATCGGGCGCGGCGGCGCGAAGCCGTTGGACCCGGTCGTCTCTGCGCTCACGAACCGGGCCACGTAGCGAGCCAGGCTAAGCCGCCTGGGGCCACCGGGCGCAGTCGAGCGCGAGCGCCGCAACATTGGCCATCGCCTGCGCCAGATCGAGCTCGCCCTGGTTGAGGTGAAACGGCTCACCATTCCGGTCCGCGACGATGACCCCGGCAAACCGATCGCCCGATCTGATCGGAGCGATCAAGAGGGAATTCACGTTGACAGTCCGTCCCTTGGGAATCGAGCGTTTGCTCCAATCCTCAACTACGGCTTTGAGTGGCCGGGAGACTTCGTTCAGCAGCGGTGAATCGTCGAGGGATGTTTCGTCCGGAAGGGTGGTGAGCGGCGGGCCATACGTCGCCACGCGCACCGTTCCTTGCCCCGCATCGTCGAGGACGCGGATGGACACGCGACGCAGCCCAAGCGCCCCCGCCAGCCGATCCGCCAGGAGACCGAAGAACTCATCACGCGGTGCTTCGGTTGCCGCGGCAAAAAGCGCCTCGTAGAGCGACGCCAACCGGCTGGCCAACTCGACCCGATCCGACGACGCGAGATCGAGCAAGGCCGGCGTTGCTTCCGGGTTCGGCTCTCGCCGGCGATACTTTCGTGGTGCACGCTCCCGCATCGGGCGCCATTCGCGCAGATCTTCAGAAGCAATGAGCGCCATTCGTCCCAGTCGCGTCGCCGACAGCTTTCCCCTTCGCACGGCACGCGAAACCGTATGGTAGGAGACGCCCTTGAGCCGCGCCGCTTCCGCCATGGTATAGACGTCGCCGCTTCCCGTGGTATCGCTCACGCTATTCTCCTCTAACGGTTGGCCGGCGTCCGGCGCCGGTTATCAAAACGTCACGTCGTGCGTCAAACAATGACGACTTCGTCCTGACAAATCGTCGGCATCTGCCGATCTGGCACTGGACTCCACCACTGATTGACCGCAATTCGCGTGCCGCATAGGATGCGACCCGCTAATGAGCCCGTTGGTAAAGGAGGCACAATGCCCAAATTCGCGGCCAATGTGTCGATGCTATTTACGGAGCATCCATTCCTGCAACGCTTTATTCGTGCCAGGGAGGCCGGATTCACGGCTGTCGAGTTCCTTTTCCCCTATGAGTTTGATAGCGATGCCATCGCTCGGGAGCTTCAGCACAATGACCTGGAGCAGGTTCTGTTCAATCTTCCCGCCGGGGACTTTGCCGCCGGCGACCGGGGACTTGCCAACGACCCCAGCCGCATCGCAGAGTTCCGCGCCGGGGTGCATCAGGCGCTCCAGATTGCGCAACAGCTCAACTGCGGCCGGCTCAACTGCCTCGCTGGCAAGCGACTTGTCAATGTGTCTGAAGAAATACAGTCCGAGACGCTGATTGAAAACTTGCGGTTCGCCGCGGATGCCGCCGCGAATCTGGGAGTGCGTCAGGTCGTGGAACCGCTCAACGTTTATGACGCGCCGGGCTATTTTTTGCCTACACCCGAGGCGGGATTCGCCATCGTCGAGCGCGCCGCGCATCCCAATCTTTCGCTTCAGTACGACATTTATCACTCGCAACGAATGAGCGGCAATCTAGCGGCCACCATCGCGGCGCGGATCGCCTCGATCGGTCACGTGCAGATCGCCGATAGTCCCGACCGTCACGAGCCAGGCACCGGTGAGATCAACTTTCCCTTCGTGCTGCAAGCGCTGGACACCGCGGGCTACGATGGCTGGGTAAGTCTGGAGTACCGGCCCCGGGATACCACCGAGTCATCTCTCGCCTGGTTGCGAGATTTGGGGTACTGGCCGGCAGAATGACAATGAGAACGACAGGAGTGAGACGATGACCGATTTCGAGGGGGCGCCGATCGGGTTCGTCGGGCTGGGCATCATGGGGAAACCAATGGCGCGCAATCTGGCCCGCGCCGGGTATGACCTGGTCATCTACAACCGTAGCCAGGACGACATTGATACATTGCTCGGTGAAGGGAGTCACTTCCAGGCGGCGGCGAGCCCGCGCGAGGTTGCCGAACGCAGCAAAGCCATCATCACCGTGCTACCCGATTCGCCAGACGTTTGCGACGTCGTATTCGCGGAGAACGGTTTGCTCGCCGCACTCGGTGCGGGACACCTGCTCGTCGACATGAGCACCATCGCCCCCGCCACGGCGATCGAGGTGGATGCGGCGGTACGCGAGCGTGCAGCGCGCGCCCTCGATGCCCCGGTCAGCGGCGGCGACAAAGGCGCCATCGCCGGCACATTGAGCATCATGGCCGGTGGCGAGGCAGAGGACGTTCAGCGCGCGATGCCCCTGTTCGAAGCGATGGGGAAAACCATCGTGCATGTCGGCGCGGCGGGTGCCGGGCAGATGGTCAAGGCGTGCAACCAGATGGTCGTGGCCATCACCTACGCGGCGGTCAGCGAAGCACTCGTGCTCGGCGCCAAGGCCGGGGTCGACGCCGCGAAGATCGTGCAGGTGCTCTCCGGTGGTCTCGCCGCCAGCCGGGTGCTCGAGCTCAAGGGGCCGAACATGATCGCGCATCAGTTCGATCCCGGATTTCGCATCGACCTCCACCGCAAGGACCTCGCTATCGCGCTCGCCGCTGCTAGTGCAAACTCGGTTCCGGTACCGGCAACCGCGCTCGTGGGACAACTCTTCGAGGCGCTCGCGGCCGCGGGCAAGGGCGATCTCGACCACAGCGCGTTGGTTACGATCTACGAAGAGCTCGCCCACTTCACCATCGGCGACGTGGGCTAATCTGGTCTGGAGACCTTTATGACGATTCAGGGCGCCCAACGAGCGGGCGCGCCATTGTTCGACGAAGACTCGCGCGCCTATGACGCGCTTCTCGTCCTGTCCTTTGGTGGACCCGAAGGGATGGACGACGTTCTGCCATTTCTGGAGAACGTGACGCGTGGCCGAAACATCCCGCGCCAGCGGCTGGCAGAGGTCGCCACGCATTACGCGCATTTCGGCGGGGTTAGTCCCATCAACGCGCAGAACCGCTCCCTGATTGCCGCGCTTGAGCGCGAACTCGTAAGACACGATGTCGCGCTCCCCATCTACTTCGGCAACCGCAATTGGCACCCAATGCTCGCGGACGCGATTGCCCAGATGCGTGACGACGGCGTACGCGACGTTCTCGTTTTCGTCACGTCGGCCTACAGCTCCTACTCCGGCTGCCGCCAATACCGCGAGGACGTAGCCCGCGCACTCGACTCTCTCGATGTTTCTGCAATGCGGTTCGATAAGATTCGCGTCTTTTTCAATCACCCTGGATTCGTCGCGCCGATGGCGCGGCGGGTGCGCGAGGCGCTCGATTCGCTTCCGGTCGATCGCCGCAACGCGGCCGAGGTGATCTTCACCGCCCACAGTATTCCGCTTGCCATGGCGCGAGGGTGCGCCTACGAGCGGCAATTGGGCGAGGCCAGCCGTCTGGTCGCCGATCTCGCGGGCGCCGCGCGTTACCGGCTCGCCTGGCAGAGCCGCAGTGGTCCGCCGCACGTGCCGTGGCTGGAACCGGATATTCTCGAAGCGCTGGACCAGGCTCGCGAATCCGGCGTTCATGACGTAGTCGTCGTCCCGATCGGATTCATCTCGGATCATCTCGAAGTGCTCTACGATCTCGACGTCGAGGCAAAGGAGCGGGCACGCGAGTTGGGAATGGCCATGGTCCGGGTGCCAACGGTAGGCACCGACCCCGTCTTCGTCGCCATGATCCGCGAGCTGATCGAGGAGCGCATGCAGCAGAGCCCCACTCGCCGCTTCTTAGGCCAGTTCGGCCCCGGCCACGATGTCTGCCCCGTCAACTGCTGTCAACCCGGCGAGAGTCTCGTGCCCACGCGTCCTGTGCTGGAACCGGCCACAGCCTGAAATTTCCGATACGGTATGACGAACGGATCATGTGGGGGAATCACCGTGGAGGAGCCAATTGCAGTCACCCAGGCAGACGCCGTCGTCATTGGCGCCGGGGCCTTCGGGCTCAGCGTCGGCTATCAGCTTGCCGCGCACGGCGCGGGAACAGTGGTCGTTCTGGACCGTTTTGCGCCGGGTACACAAACGTCGCCCCGTGCCGCGGGACTGTACAAGGTGGTTCAGGCCGACGAAACGCTCACCCGTCTCGCGCGGTTGAGCATCGAGGTCATCCGCGGCTTCAGCGATGCCACCGGCGTACCCCTCTCCTACGTCCAATCGGGCAGTCTGCTCGCCGCCCGTACTCCGGAACATACCGCGATCGTCGAAGAAGAGGCCGCGGCCGCGTTGGGCTGGGGCGTCGAGCTGGAACGGGTCGACGCAAATGACGTCCACCGTCTGGCTCCTTATGTGACCGGACGCGGTATTCGATCCGCCTATTTCATTCCGGAAGACATCTACATCGAGGAACCACGGTCGTTGCTCGAGGCGTACATCACGGCGATCGCCCAACTTGGCTCCCACGTGGTGGGCGAGGCGCCTGTCACCGGCATCACCGTCGACGACGGCGAAATTGCAGGCGTCTCGACACCGCGCGGCGATATCGCGACTCCACTCGTGATCGATGCCGCCGGAGCGTGGGCGCGCGGGGTCGGCGCTCTCGCTGGGGTTGATGTCCCAGTGGCGCCGGTGCGCCATCAATTGATGATTACGCGCCCTATCGCGGGCATGAACCCGGCCGAGCCGATCGCGCGCATCGTAGATGCCTCCGCTTATCTCCGTCCCGCGCGCGGCGGCTTGATGATGGGCGGTATGGAAAGCGATCCGATCGCCATCGATCCCCGCCGTGATCCGTCGTTTACGATGGCGGATACGCCTCTCGACATGAGCGTCCTCGACGGGTTCACCGAATCACTCGGGTCACTCGTCCCCGCGTTGGGCGACACGCCGGTCGCCGAGCACCGCGGCGGGCTCTTCACGATGACCCCCGACGCGCGTTTTCTGGCCGGTCCCATACCGGGCGTGCGCGGTCTGTGGACCGCCACAGGCTGCAACGGCAGCGGTTTCTCGATCTCGGCGGGCATTGGCCGCGCCCTGGCGGAATGGATTGTCGGCGGCGAGCCGCCGTTTGACCTCTCCCGTCTCGATCCCGGACGGTTCGGACCCGGACCGTTCGACGACGACGGGCTGACCGCCGCTGGGCTCTGGCGCTACGCCAACTACTACACTCCGCAACCGGTGGGAGAAGGACGAGAAAGCGCAACGGGAGTGTGGGCATGACTGAGGAGCGTTTCCTGGTCACGGGGGCGCTGGGATGCATCGGATCGTGGGCGGTCAAGCGCCTGATCGACGAGGGCGTCCCGGTAACGACCTACGACCTACCGGGTGATCCTTACCGGATGCGTCTGATAATGGATGACGACGCCATCGGCCGGGTCAACTTCGTTGCCGGCGACATTACCGACCAGGCTCGCTTCGAGTCCGTCGTGCGCGAGAACGCCATTACCCATATCCTCCACCTCGCCGCCTTGCAGGTGCCCTTCGTGCGCGCCAACCCGGTGCTGGGCGCCCAGGTAAACGTCGTCGGCAGCGCGATCGTGTTCGAAACGGCGCGAAAGCTTGCCGACCAAATCGCCGGTCTCGCCTACGCCTCATCGATCGCCGTCTACGGTTCAGCGAACTTGTATCCGCCGGGACCATTGGCCGACGACGCGCCACTCATCCCGGTCACGCTCTACGGCGTCACCAAGGAAGCCAACGAGGGCTGGGCCACCATCTACTGGCAGGACAACGACGTTCCCAGCGTTGGGTTACGTCCCTTCTTCGTCTATGGACCGGGACGCGATCAGGGGATCAGCTCGACCCCGACCAAGGCAATGGCCGCCGCCGCGGTGGGCCGACCCTATCATATTTCCTTTGGCGGCACCGACACCTACCAGCACGCCGACGACGTCGCCCGCGTTTTCATTGACGCGGCCCGCACGATGCCGAACGGCGCACCCGTCTACAACCTCGGCGGCAGCGTGGCAGCGATGTCCGACGTCGTTACCGCCATCGAGCGCGCCGCCCCCGAGAGTGCGGGGACTATCACCTTCGCCCCGGAGTCCCTCTTCACTCCCGATGGCGTGGAGGGCAGGGCAATTGCCGCGCTCCTCGGCGATGTTGCGTGGCGGTCCCTCGACGAAGGCGTCCAGGACACCATCGCTGCCTTCCGCGCTGCCGCGAGCGCCGAGAGGCTCGATCCCGACCGCGCTATCAACTGAGCGTTTCAGGAAGGTATGACGAGGCTATGCTCAGGTCCATATTCGGCGCGAGCCGCTTCATCATCGCCATCGCGGTCGTCGGCGCCTTCATCGGCTCAATCGTCCTGCTCACCGTGGCGACGTTGACCGTGCTGCGCATCGCCTGGAAGGAGATCGTCGACTTCGAGACCGCCAACCTGACCGGGGTGCACGTCGATCGCCTCGGCGTCGAGCTGATCGAGATCACCGACGTGATTCTTCTCGGAACCGTCCTCTACATCGTGGCGCTTGGTCTCTATCAGCTTTTCATCGACCGCAGCCTGCCCCTGCCGGCGTGGCTCAAAGTGAACGACCTGACCGATCTCAAACGCGATTTGATCGGGGTCGTGGTGGTCCTGCTGGGAGTCAGCTTTCTGGGTGAGGTCGTCGACTGGGACCAGGGTGTCAATCTTCTGCCCCTCGGCGCGGCAGTCGCCCTCGTCATCTCCGCGCTCGGTTTCATCCTCTGGCTTACCCCGAAAAAACACCACCACGCCGACCCCAACGAGAATGGGGCCGCGTCCGACCCAATTGGCTAAATGGGGCGACCGGAGAACGTGTCATTCTGAGGCCGCAGCCGAAGAATCTCGTTCCTCACGAACGGATGCGGCCGAGATGCCTCGTGCCTGTGCAGACCGGAGAGAGGTGACAGGGGTGCGGAGACAGAGGTTACACCTCCGAAGGCCGATGCCGGTCGATGGTGGCGACGCGGCGGTGACAGAAAGAGACGTGCCAGGTGCCATCGACGGCGGTGGGGCGGATCCCCACCGGCTTACCGACCAGGCTGCGGCGAAGTCGCGGCGGCCCTGCCACGAGACGGAGCCGTGCACGTTGACGAGGCGCACCGTGTCGTCCGGGGCGTAGATGATCTCCTGCAGTGTCTCGGGGAAGGGGCGGGGACTGGGCTGGTAGCGGTCGGCGGGCACGGAATGGTCCAACGCCTCGTGCGGCCGGGCGTGGTTGTAGGCGGCACGGAAGGCGTCGAAGGCGGTCTGGGCGGCGGCCAGATCCGGGAACTGGCGGCGGACGAAGATCTCGGCGGCGATCGTGCCGTGGAAGCGTTCGATCTTCCCATGGGTCTGGGGATGGGACGGCTGGCCGTGCCAGGGTTCGATGCCCAGGTGCAGCCACCACGCCTCCAGGCGGGTCAGCCCCGTCGCCTCGCCGGCCGGTGCCCAGGGCGCGCCATTGTCGGTCAGCAAGAAGCGCGGCAGGCCGAAGCGGCGAAAGACCGTCGTCAGTCGGTCCTGCACCGTGTGGTGCTGCTCGTTGGCGCAGGCGGCCAGTGCCAGGGCGAAGCGGGAATGATCGTCGAGCACCGTCATGGGGTGGACCCGGTCGGCATCGAGGGCGCGATGGCCCATGAAGTCCAACTGCCACAATTCGTTCGGGGCTGAATGTTCGAACCGGAGAAAGTCGCGCGGGGGTGGCTCCGGGGCCAACTGGCCGGCGCGGCGCAGGATGGCGATGATGGTGCTCGGCGCGGGGGCTGCACCAGGCGCAACTTGCTTCCGCCCCAGGCCGGGTGGTCGGCGCGCTTGGCCAGCACCGCTGCTTCCACCCCCGGCGGGGTGAGGGCGACGGCTCCGGTCGGTCAGCGGCGTCTCCCCGTGGGCCGCTCGCGCCAGCCACTTGGAGCCCGTTTTGCGGCTGATGCCGAAGCGCCGGCACAGCGCCGCGACGTTGCTCCCCTCCTGGCGGGCAAAGGCCACGAATCCCTGCCGCAGCTCCATGACACTGCTCTCCTGCCACGGCATCCTGGCGCCTGCCTTTCCTAGGCCCAGCATGCCGCATCAGGTGTAACCCATGTCTCCGCACGTCTGTTACCCATGTCCCCGGTCTGAACACGCAGGAGGAATGACACACCGTCTGCTTGCCGCTCTAGCGCACCGCGTACCCGAGCTCCTCGACCAGGTCGGCATAGGCTTCGCGAAACGCGTCCAGGTGAGCCGGGGTGAGTTGGGTCAGCGAATCGCCGACGGTTGCTTTGCGCACGTGGCTGCGGCCGCCCTTGGTGCGCTCTCGCATGCGATCGGCCCGGCAGTAATCGATCGCGGTCTCGAGCGCGTCGTCGCTGATCGGGGCGATGGCCGCGCTCGCCCTTCGCAACTCGTGCCGTGGGTCATGGCTGAGATCCTCATAGCGAAGGACGACGGCGTGTCCGCTGGACGCCCAATCGCGTGCTTTTTCGAGGTTGTTGCGGTAGCCGCCGCGACGCAGAAAGGCGACGACCGCGGGGTCGTCCAGGGGCCGGTCCATCAGCTCCGTGAACTTGCGCCCTTTTTCGTTGTTGCCCGCCGCGTGCTGCTGGAGGGTGTAATAGGTCGAGACGAAGGCGTCATAAGGATCGCGCACGATCGTGACCAGGTGCGCGGGGACGGCCGCGAGCGCGCCGGCGATCTCGGGCGCGTAGTCATAGTGCTGATGGAAGATCGTGTCATCGGGAAATCGCCCATTGGCGAGCCACATTTGCAGCGATGTCAGATCGGCGCGCTCTGGTGTCTCGAATGTCCGCAGCCAGCGCAAACCGTAGGCGCGTCCCAACAGGCACTTGAGCCACATGTTGCCGGTCTTGGGCGGACCGGCGATAACGATTCGCACTCCGGTCAGACCTGATAGCCGAATTGTTGGAGCACATCGCCGAAGGCGTTGTTGGCGACCGATTGCAACTCGGGGGAGAGCGACGACTTCCAGCGGCCAAGCGACGTCGAGACATCGCGACTGGTGAGATGACGCGTCATCTCCGGGTTTTCGGCTGAGGCCCGCGCCACCATTCCCTGCACGGTTGGCTCCGTGGCGTCGAGCTCCAGATAGTCGAGCACCCCCCGCAGCGTCATCTGCGGATCGGTGATGAGATCTTCGTAGCGGATGAGATGGGCGCGGTCCTGGCGCTTTGGCCAGGAGCGGCTGAGATTGCGGATGGTGCTGTTGCGTAGAAACTGCGCGAACTCGGCGTCACTCTCGATGTGCGATGGGCCAAAGGCGCGACGGCCGAACTTCTGGTTGAAGGCCAGCATCGAGCTATACACGTCCCGGAAATCCCGCACCAGAAACAGTTCCTTCGCCTTGGGATAGAGCTCCCACACCAACCAGGGCAGATTGTCGGCGCGATGCTTTTCGGCCATGAACTTCACGTCGGTCTGACCCTGGCCGGCGGCGATGCGCAGGTAGGTTTCTTCGGCGCTGCGCTGGCAAAAACGTGCCAGATCCTCGATGTACTCGCGGCCCATCCAATCACTGAGTCCGGGAGTGACCGTGATCGGTTCGGGATAGAACGGGTTGTAGCCAATCCATTGCTTGTTCGTCTGGAAGTGATCGGCCTGTGCCGAATGATGGGGATCGCGTGGCTCCGACAACGTTTTGAGCATGTGCCACCAGTAGCGGGCGGTACGCAGCTCATACGGATGCCAGCGGTGGACGACGATCTGTGGATGTTCGGAGAGGAGCCGCATCGTCCAGGTCGTGCCAGCGCGGCCCATGGTCGTCAACATGAGTGGTTGTAATCGCGGTTCAAACCCCGATCGCACCGGCTGATGACGCAAGCGGACCGCACCCAACCGGGAACGAACGCCGTCTTCGAGCACCGCGCGCAGTTGCAGCTCCGTCTCCGGTTCGAGACCGACGACGCTCACCCAGGCGCGAAAGCCGACGATGCCTGAATCATGCGCATCCGGATAGTCGCGAGCCACGTCGGGCCGTTGCTGATCGAGCGGTGCCTTGCGGATGACGACACCGCCCTGGTGTATTTCGATTTCCTTGACCCGCTGCCCGTCGCCGAGCACCCATCCGGCAAACTCGAGGTCGTAGACATCGAGGCCACCGATGCGCGGCGCGTCGATGGCAAACGCCTGGATCTTACCGGGTTGCGGCGCGCCGATCTCGATGTCATCGACCTGGACAAGCGTCATGAATCTCGTGGTCCTTCCCGATCCGGCGCCGCCCGCCGCTTCCCGCCTGGCAATGTTTCTCAGATCCTGCGCATCGCGGCGAAACACGGCGGCAAACCCGCGAACCGTGACAGAATCGGCGGATTCGTGTCAAGGTTCGTGGTTCCGCCCCCCCATTGCCGAACCCGTTAGTCCCAGCCGGGGTCCCAGCCCAGAAGCTCCGCCAGGCGGGCGTTGCGTGGGGCAAAGTGCTCACCGAGCCGGTCGCGCATCGCGGGCGCCAACGCCGGCCCGTCGCTGCGGTTATGCGCCACGTAGGGAACATCCGTCCCCGGTGCGATCTCCAGAAACGCCTCCACCCGCGCCAACGAACCCGCGGTCCGGGCATAAAAATCTTCGCTGCGCAGAATGAGCAACTGGCGGCTGGGGAACAGCGCGAACCAGCGTTCCAGCTGCGAGGCGTAGTCGCCCCTAGCCACATAACTGAAGTGCTTGTGCGGGTCGCTGTGGTAGTCCGGATTTGCCATCAGCGCCGCTTCCTCACCGGCGAGGCGCACTGCTTCGGCATCAAGGGCGGAGGAGAAATCGAACGGCTCGTCGCCACGAGCGCGTTCCAGGAGATAGTGCGAGTAGGCGCGGTCGATGGGGTTTCGGAGCAGTACGATCAGCTTCGCCTCGGGCGCGGTCTCGTGCAATCGCCGCGGCGCGAGCGGGTGGAACAGCGCGTACGGGGAGGCCTCACCAGTCAGCGTTCCGGCCGGGAGATCCCTGGGAAACTGTCCCAGGTACCAATCGCGGCCGCGTGCGAACCGGTCGGTAAAGTAATGCAGCTCTTTGGTCGGCGCAGTCTGAATCTGGGGATGGGCACTAAGGTAGGTGTGTAGGGAAGTGGTGCCGCCTCGTTGCGCGCCGATGATGACGAAATCGGGAGCCAGCAATTGCCGCAAGCCTGGGGGAACGATGCGCTCTTCGCTGCCGGTCGTGCCACGCAATTCAGCTAACTGAACGACGACTCCGCCCGCGAGGACCGCGTCGACCGCAATGTGCCAGGCGCCTTCAGAATCACCGAAAGGCACCCAGAACGAGAAACCGGCATCTTCCGCATGGGCGACGGCGTCGTAGTCAGCGGCGACATCGGGGCGGCGCACATCGAGGCGATGGATCGCGCCAGCGACGCCATTGAAGACAGTCCGGACACCTTGAAGGGACGGTTCGTGCGCGAGAACCCAGCCATTAATCTCGACGCCTTGACCGTAGGTTCGGTCCCCGACGCGAGGACTGTCGATGGCGAAACCAACGATGGAGTCAAGATACGCTGGCTGTTGATCGACCCGGTTGACCGCCACCCAACGTCTCAAAATGGGTGATGCCTCGGTCATGCGGCCGGCGCCGGTGCCGGGCGGTGGCGCTCCCAGCAGATACCCCACTTCTCCTCGAAGCGACCCTGGTTCAGCCGGACGAGCCGCATGTATTCGCCGGTCGGCAGCAGTTTGCCGATCGAGGCGTGATAGGCATGATGGATGTAGACTTCCGGCGTCCAGACGACATCGAGACCGGCGGCTTTGGCGCGCAGAGCGTAGTCCTCGTCCTCGAACATGCCGACCTCGTACTGCTCGTCGAGCGGGCCGAGGCGCTCATAGGTGTCACGGCGAAACGCCAGGCAGAACATCATTGGCATCCGGATGGGATGGCGCTGACCCTTGCTTTTTTCCCCCTGGGTGCGCGCGATGTGGCGAAACTCCCCGTACGTCTGATAGGGGATGTCGAGCTGGGCTTCGTTGCATGTCCGGTTCGTGGCCGGTCCGATGAGACCGACCGCGGGATCTTCGAGGTGCCGCGCCAGGCGTGTCAACCAGCCGTGGGGCACGACCGTATCGTTGTTGAGCAAAACCAGAATCTCGCCCGTGGCCGCCGCCAGCCCCTGGTTGTTGGCGGGACCGAAACCAGCGTTATGCGGGTTGAAGATCGGGCGCAGATGTGGCGCCTCGGTGGCGAGGCGACGCAGCTCGGCGACGGTCCCGTCCGTCGACGCGTTGTCGACGACGATGATCTCGTAGTTCGGGTATTCGGTGTTCTGCAAGATACTGGCCAAACAGAGGCGGGAAAACGCGAGATTGTCCCACGTGATGACGACGATGCTTGCCCGCGGCCAGGTCGCCCGAAACGCGCGGTCGAGCACCGCCCATCGCTCGGGCCAAGACATTTCCGGCAGGAAGACCACGGTTTGTTCGTTGATTGTTGCGAATTCGAATTTCTCAGTCGCCAATAGCACGTCGGCGCGGTCGCGAAGTGCGACCGGCGCTCCGGTCGAAACGACCAAACGCCATCCCCAGCGCCGTCTGACCTCGCCCGCGATCCCGGCATCGAGTGTATCCGGCGCGAAGAGCATCGCGGCTTCGATGCCCTCGGCATCGCGGAGAGCGGCGAGCGTTTCCAGGAGAGCGTCATCTCGAGACGGCATTGGCAGTCGCTGCAGATTTGGTGCGGCGGGGCGCTGTCGCCGATTGCGTTGAGCCCCGAAATGAAACACCCGATGATCGTGCCGGGCGAACTCGGCGGCAATCCGGGTGTCGCGCTCGATCTGGTCCGGCGCCGCGCTTAGCACGATCGCGTCGTATCGCGCCAGCTTTGCCGGCACGAGTGTCGCCAGCGCATGGGCCACGGTCGCTGCCGGGAGTTCCGGTTCGCGGGCACGGGCGCGTGACGCAATCACCAGATCATCGGTCAGCAGAGGCGTGGTGGTGCGCGGCGGGCGGCTGCGGCCGCAGTTGCAGCCGTCAGGCGGCACTGCTCGTCTCCATATTCTTGGGTGGGTGCGGGGCCGCGCTCGACTCCGTGTGTATGTTCATGTTGAGACGAGCGTCCTCGCCCTCGCGCGTCAGGTTTGGGTTGTAGTACGGATCGTGGGCAATGACGTGCCCCCAACGTGTTCGTAAATAGGCGATCTCGTGCGGGTGCGCGATCACCGTCTTGGTGACAGACTCATGGTGATAGAGGGTCGCGTGCGGGGTGTAGACCACCTCGAATCCGGCTTCACGGGCACGTAGGCAGAAATCGGTATCGTTGAAAGCGACCGGCAGATGCTCTTCGTCCAGACCGCCGATGGCATCAAACACGGCACGATCGATCACGGCGCAGGCGAACGTCACCGCACTGCAATTGCGGACGACGTCGGGGAGATCGAAAAACCCCGGATCGTCGCCCGGCATCCGTTTGAAGACATGAACCGAACCTCCGAACGGACCCAGGATGACGCCCGCATGCTGGATCGTGTGGTCGGGGTACAGGAGTTTGGCGCCGACGATGCCGACCTCTGGCTGCTGTGCCTGCTCGATCATCGCCCGCAACCAGTCGGGATCGATGACGGTGATGTCGTCGTTCAGCATAAGCGCATAGGGCGCCGCAACGTGCGGAATCGCCGCATTGATCAACGCGGAGTAGTTGAACGGTGTACGGGTATCGACGACGCGGCGAACATTTGGGTAGCTGGTCGCCAACTCTTCCACCAACCGCGCCACGGCATCGCCATGCGAGTTGTCGACCAGCAGGATGTCCAGATTCGGGTAGTTGGTGCGCTCCAGCAGATCGTCCAGACAGGGACGCAGGAAGCCGAGATTCCCTCCGGTCGGAATGACCGCGGTCACCAGTGGCGGGTCGGCAAGGTCATAGCGCACTCGCCACGTTCCGGGATGCAACCCGCGCTCGACATCCCCGGCGATTCCGCGCCTGTCGAGCGCGCTGCCGAGCGCCAGCCTTTCGGAGTCCCGCCAATCCGAGGCGTGCCAGGACTCGTCGGGGTCAGGCGCGCGCTCGATGGTCGTGGCCAGAATCTCCGGCACGTGGAGCACTTGATCCGACAGCTCGCTGACGCGCAGCGCGAGATCGTAGACCTCGGCGCCGCAATAGCCGGCGCGCGGCCCGCCAGCCGCGATGGCGGTCTCCCGGTGAAACAGGGTCAGCGGTCCCAGATAGTTCAGCGAAAGCAGGAGATCGGGCGACCAGTCCGGTTTGAAAAACGGGTTCCAGCGCTCGGTCGTCTCGGGATCGATGCGGTCTTCGTCGGTGTAGACCAATCGCGCGTCGGGATTTGCCGTTAACGCCTGCGCGACGCTCGAGAAGGCAGCCGGGGAGAGAACGATGTCGGGCGGCACAATCGCAATCCAGTCGGCGTCGCACTGCCTCACCGCTCCAGCCAGCGCGGCATGGGCGTCATCTCCATCCGGCTCCCGGACCGAGATGCGCTTGTCTCCGTCCGCGATTTGCCGCGCGGTCTGCCGTATCTTCTCGCTGACAGCAGCAGAGTCAACCAGGATGAGCCGCCAGCCGGGGTTGGTTTGGGCCGTCAAGGATGGTGCGATCGCCGCGAGCGAGTCCGGCGTCGCGCGATCCAGAGGCACGATGACCGCGAAAGTGAGCGGCGACTGAGATCCCGCGATTGCGACGACGGGCTGCGCGGCAACGGCGTCCCGGCGCTCCCGCCAGGCGCGGTAATGCCGGTTGATCGAGGGAACCCCGCCATCGATATAGTGGCCACCCTCGATCTCGATCCGGCTCACGAGATCAAGCTGCTGACCATCATTCGCGGTGACCGTAATAACGAGCTCGCGGCTTCCTTCCTGGATTCCTGACAACGGCACAGTACCGAAAAACCCGCAATGATCGGCGGTTGCGTACTGTCGATGCCGCTGGCCAATATCTGGACGGAGTGCGCCGTACCCGATACGTCCGAAGGACGCCCCGTCGAGAAACGCCTCGATCGACCGAATCCCGGAGGGCGCCAACACCCAGCCGGACATGATGATGATCTCGCGTGGGATGAAGATCGTACCGCGCACCGGTAGGTCGATACGTCCGATGACGCGGCCGGTCTCAAACGCATGGTTGTCGATTTCGAACGAGGTCGTGAGCTCGGCGTGCTCGGCGGCTGATGAAAAAATGCGAATTGTCAGCTCGTGCATGCCGTCCGGGAGATCGCCGACGGCAAGCTCAGTGCCGAAACCGCAGTCAGCGCCCTCGGGATAGCCAGGGTACAGCTCCGCGGCATCCGGGCGCGGCGCCCCAAATGGCGCCTCGCCGCGCGAGGCGCCGTCGACGAACGCCTCAACCCGCGTCCCTCCGGCGGCGGTCAGGGCCCACCCGGAAATGACCAGAAAGCCGTCGGTGATCACATCGGGTAAGCGGCCAGGCGACTCGACCATGCCGACGATGCGGTGTGGGAGTTCCGGAGACGTTGATTCCGGTGTCATGTCTGCAACTGGGTCTGGTTCTGACGGCGCAAGTGAAAACCGCGTGTCGTGTTCAGACGTGCCCTCCGCCTCCGAATTGTTGTCCGTCCCAGTTTCCGGCCTGGTTGCCAGCCGCCGCAACGCCTCGTTCAGGCGGCGCTCCGCCTCCGCCGCGCGGTACTCCGCGTCCTGGACGCGGACATTGAGCACGATGTTGTTGCGCAGCAGAATCATCACCTGCCGCGCCCGGTCGAACAGCAGCTTATCGGCGACGCGGTCATTGTCGCCGCCGATGACACTCGCCAGCAATGGCGAGAACGAGAGCTGGATCGGATATCGCGCGCCGTAAACGGCGGAAAAGAGGCCATCCGCCCAGAAGTATCCGAAATCGTCAGGAACGACTTTGTCGCGCCATCGTTCCGCGAACAACGCGCGATTGGCCCGCTCCGTGGGAGCGAAGAGATCGCGAGTCGCGGACTCGACATGGTAGACGACGCTTTCGGCGCAATAGTGGATTTCGTAGCCGGCGGCACCCGCTCGCATGCAGTAGTCGACGTCTTCCCATCCGTTGTGAAACGCGGTGTCGAGCCCATGTAGTTCCTGCCAGGGTCCGCGGCGAAAGAGCGCGCAGGCGGCAGTGACGACCTGGAACCGGCGCGACACCGACACAGCGGGATGATCTTTGGGGAACCCGGTGTAGATATGGTGCGGTTCAGCGTTGAACCCAAATACGACCCCCGCGTGTTGGACGGTGTCGTTGGGAAAGAGGAGCTTGGCGCCGACGACGGCGGCGGTTGGATGAGCGCGGGCGCAGGCAACCAGGTGGGAGAGCCAGCCGTGGGTAGGGATCGTGTCGTTGTTGAGGAGAACGAGAAACTCGCCGCTCGTCACCCCGGCGCCGGCGTTACAGGCGGCCGCGAAGCCGAGCGCGGACTCATGGCGAATCACCCGGATGCGATTGCCGTACGTCGCCAGCATCGCCACGGTGGAGTCCGACGAGCCGTCGTTGACGACGACGATCTCGCGCTCGATACCGTCGTCGGGCTCGTTGAGGAGCGCGTCCAGACACTGCCGGGTGATCGACGCCTTGTTGTGAACGGGGATGACGATCGAGACCGAGACCGAGGTCGCTCCTGGCTCTGGCGACACCGCGTGCGTTGCCTGGTTCGCTTCAGTGGAGGTCATCGTACAGAAAGTTCCCGGAGCGCTCGTCGGCCGTCCAGGACGCCAGCGAGAAACCGTTGCGGTCTTTGTCCGTCATGAGGGACGTATCCCGCGCGATGCTCTGGAATTGGTCGCGCAAGGCGGGAATGCACAACGACCAGTCGAGGTCTTCGGCCACTGGTGAGATGCCGGCTTCATTACCAGGGCTGTATTCGCCGGAGCAGAAATACTCGATCACCGTGTCCGCGGGAAAGCCGTTACCGTGGGCGAATCCGGGTGGCACCCAGATCCATTCGGCGAGCTCTTCGTCGCCCTGGACCGGCATGTCGTGGGCGATGATCTGACCGTAAGTTGGCGCGCCCTTGCGCACATCCAGCACGACGTCGATCATGTGCCCGCGAATCGTGCGCACGAGTTTTCCCATGTAGGGGCTCCATTGAAAATGCAGCCCGCGCACGGTTCCTTTCCGGGAGAAGCTTTCGTTGGCCTGAACAAACCGGACCCCGCGCATGAATGACGCCGCCGCGCCCGATTCGAAGTCGCTGAAGCGGTATTGCTCGCTGAAGTAGCCGCGATTGTCAGGGAACCGCGCGAAGCGAATGACTTTCACCTCTGGAATCGTCAGATCGAGAATTTCGACAATTTTCACGCGCGATACTCCCAGCCACCTACGGCGTCTCGATCAGTCCTTTGGCGTGCAGGTAATGTTCTAACGCCTCCCGCCAGGGACGCAACGGCGCCACCCCCGTGGCGGCCAGGGATTCGCTGGCGAGCGCGGAATAGGGGGGGCGTCTGGCGCGGCGCTCCCCGATGACGGTAGCCGTCGGCTCCATGTTGACCGCGATCCCGGCAATATCGAACGTCGCCTGCGCGAACTCGAACCAGGAGCACTCGCCCTCGTTGGTGAGGTGAAAGAGCCCGTGCGCGTCGCGCTCCATTAATACCCTCGTCGTCTCGGCCAGATCGAGGGTGTACGTCGGTGAGAGCGCCTGATCGGTGACGACCTTGACCCGGCCATCGCCGCGTCCTTTGGATACCATCAATTCCGGAAAGGTCCACCCCTTGCGGCTCGTTGCCGTACCGTACAGTCCGGCCGAGCGGATGACGAGATGACGTGGGTTGGCATTCATGACCATCCGTTCGCCGGCGAGTTTGGAGATACCGTAGACGTTGTACGGGTCGGGCAGACTCGATTCGGTATGGGGATCATGCCGGGCTCGACCATCACCGCCGAAAACGTAGTCGGTCGAGTAGAACACGACCCCGGCGCTTGTCTCCGCCGCCGCGCGGGCGACGTTCGCGGCGCCGGTGGCATTCACGGCGAAGGCTAGCGCGGGATTCAGCTCGCAGTCATCGACGCGGTGAAATGCCGCGGTGTTGATCACCCAGTCCGGCTGCTGCTCGCGCAGAACGCGGGAGACACCGACGCCGTCGGTGACGTCGATGTCAGCATGGGTCAGACCGACGGCCTCGTCGCCAAGCGCCCGCATCAAATCCTGACCGAGCTGCCCGGACGAGCCAATGACCAGTGTCCTCACGCGGGCACTCCGCTCATGACCGTTTCCTTGAGCCAGCGGATGTTGAAGAAACGCGGATCCTTGTCCGGTTCCAGCCCGAAGTCGCCGCGCTCCAGGGCGTCCCAGATGGTCATAACGGCTTCCGCGGCCCCACGGTCGGCACTGAAACCGAGCGCGTTCTGAATCTTCTCGCCGTTGACATAATAGGAACGAGCGCCGGCGTTCGTCGATCGGTCGCGCTTGACCCGAATCTCGACCCCATAGCGTTGCTCGATGACTTCTGCGACCCAGTGCGCGAGCTCGAGCACCCGGTAGTTCTTGTGTACCAGATTGAAAGCCTCGCCGCGAATTTTTTCGATTGGCGCCGACAGGAGATGGATGTAGGCATCGGAGGCGTCGCGAATGTGCAGCAGCGGGCGCCAGGCCTCGCCGTGGCCGTGGACGGTCAGCTGCTGATTCTTCCAGGCGTGCAGGGTAAAGACGTTGACCACCAGATCGAAACGCATCCGGGGCGCGAGTCCGAAGATCGTCCCCTTGCGCAGCAGAACCGGCACGAACAACGGGTTCTGATCCGCGATCCGCAGCAGCTCGACTTCGGCTAACCGTTTGGTCTTGCTGTAGTTCGCGGTCGGCGCGATCGGCATGTCCTCGGTCATAGCGGTAATGTTCGCTTCGTCGGCGGAGGTTGGGGCGTAGTAGACAGAGCAGGTGGAAGCGAAAAGATAGCGCAGGGGTTTGTCGTCGCGGCGGGCCTGGGCGGAGGCAAGTTCGGCGAGCTGGCGCGTGGCGTAGACGTTGCTTTCGCTATTCAGCTCCGGGGCAAAGTCGGCGGTCGGATCGTTGGAGAGCCCAGCCAGGTGAATAATCGCGTCGACGTTTTCCAACCAGGCAGGTTGCGGATAGCGCAGATCACCCTCGATCATCTCGAGGCGTTCGTGGGGAGGGAACGGGTTGCCGAACCAGAGGGTATCGACCACGCGCACCTGTTCGCCCAGCGCGAGCAATTCGCGCACGAGCACACTCCCGATGTAGCCAGCGCCGCCGGTTACCAGAATCATCCGCACTCCTCCCTGCGCGTCTTGCGCGTCTCTCCCCATACCCTGTTGCTATTCCTGGTTCGGTTGTGACGCTGTCCTTGGGTCAGGCGGGAACATCGTCCGATTGCCGCCCGAGGGCAAAGATGGCGCCGATACCCCGCTCGCGGGCCACAGGCGTGCAGCGCTGTTGCAAGTAGAGTTCGAGCCCCGGCAGACCAGACAGCCACGGCAGGCTCGGACTCGGCACAACCAAATACGCTGCACCGCCTTCACGGAGTGCCTCGAGCTGCGCCACGGCCTCCGCATCACTGGGATCAGTGTAGTCGGCAACCGTTCCGGAGGCAGCCCGCGGGAATGGCCCGGTGGGTCGATCGCCTAGCACCAGCATGGCGCCATCGCCATAGGTGGCGACGAGCGTGGGCGCGTCCGCGGGGATGTGCTCGTCGACAAAGCGCCGCACTTCGCCGAGCAAGCGGCGATGATAGATCGAGGCTGGAGCACCCGGAGCATGACGACTCAGCACCGCCCCGAGCGTACCCATGATCTCGGCATCGCGGCCCATCTGGATGGCCTGCAATCCCGTCAACATCGAGCGGAGCTCGCGCTCGTGAATTACCGAGACGGTCCGGGCGCGCTCGCTGTCGGCGAGTCGATCGGTCAGTTTCGCGATCTCATCCTGAAGACGCGACACCTCGGCCGTCGCATGCGCAAGATGCTGTTGCCCCTCGGCGATGGCGTGGTCGCGGCGGGCGATAAGGGCGTTGCGCTCGATGAGTCTGCTGTCCCGCTCGGCGATTTTGCCGTCCAGCTCCGCCCGCGTCGCTTCGTGCGTGGCGAGGGCGATCTCGAGCTCAGTAACTCGCAGTTCGCGGGCGGCCAGCGCGGCGGTGAAATCGGAATTGTTCCGTCGCAGGGCCTCATTTTCGACCCGAACCAGATCGACCCGGCCGATCCCGCGGGCGATTGATGGCGCGGCAGGGGTGGACCCTTCAGGCGACTCCGCAACCGGTACGTCTGGAGCGGTGGTCCCCTCCCACCAGCCGGCCTCCCGGCAGAGACAGCGATAGAGTGCAATCGCCTCTGTCGGGAATCCTGACGCATCCAGATCGAGAATCGTCCGTTGATGATGGCGGAGCGCGGGGGCCGTGGTCGCGCGCAGTGTTGCCGGATCGACGGGACGATCCAGGCCGCTGAAATCCAGAACGCGGGCGATCTCCTGCTCCGGATGCAGAAAATAGGCGTCGTAGTGCGTCACCATCCGGTGCTCCGCCGACGTATCCGCCAGGATGCGCTCCATGTAGGTCCGCCACAAGGTCAAGCCGAGCGCGGGCGAAAACCCGTTCCGCCGATGCAATGAGGTGACGACCTCCAGGGGATTGCGCACCACGACGACCGTGCGCAATGGACCGATGGCCGATTCCCAGAATGGGAGAGTGAGACTCGTGCGCGGATCTTTCCAGCCCCAGGCGCCAGCGGTTGCGAGCGGTGCCGCGAGCGAGCGCGCCTCACCTCGGAACGCGTCGAATGTAGCACCCGTCCAGTCGACTCCGGGCGGTGGCGGACAATCCCACCCGGCCCCGGCCGCATTGAGCACCTCGTCGTTCAGGCTGACGAAGCCGAGATGCTCGTAAAAGCCCTCAGAATTCTCTTCAGCGGGGGGCATGAGGACCGATTCGTCGCCCAGGTGAAGACCGGCCTGCTGGAGCAACTTCGCGACCATCGAGGTGCCGGAGCGATGCATGCCGACGATGACGACGGGCCGCGGCGATGCGCTGTTCATCACCCCGTCCGGGCGTTCGTCGATGTGTTTCCCGTGATTCTCAGTCTCGGATCGAGCCACGATCTCCTCGAACCAACGGCCAGGAATCGCCAGCCTGCGCCCGGCGCGGAGGCTGATTCAGCGATCGGGCGGGAACGAAATCTCACGCGTCAGCCGGCGGCGAGAAGGGCAAGCTCGCGGGCGATCGCGTCCAACCCTTCGAACGCCGGCGGGGCGGCAAGCGGGGTGGTGCGCTGCAGCTCGGTCTCGATCGCCTCCCACAACACCTGAGCTGGCAAATGTTCGGGGCCGACAACGGTCGCCAACCCGAGCCGGGCGAATCCCTCGGCGCGCAGGACTTGCTCCTCCGCTCCCGGGACGCGGGGCGCGACGACGGGACGCTTGCCGAAGTACACCGCTTCGGTGATGGAATTGTAGCCCCCCATGCAGACCACGACATCGGCAGCGCGCATCGCCGCGCTGAAATCGGGATCGAACTGGACCATGGTGAGATTTGCCACATCCTTACTCAGCGAAGCGATCTCTCGCCGCTCCCGGTCGGGGAGAAGGGGTCCGGTCACCACGTAGGAGAAGAGCGGTGGACCTGATCGGTCCCGTAATCCGGTCAGATAGGCACGCAACAGCGACCCTCCATCGGCGCCGCCTCCAACAGAGACGACGACGAGGGGCAAGGCGCCGGCGCCGATCTCGGATCGAATCTCGTGCGGGGATCGGCGGGGCGGCGGCGGGGCCAGATAGCCACAGAAGCGTGTTCGCGCGGCGACGGCGTCCGACAGGCCATACGCCTCGATCGGATCGAAGATGTGACGATCGCCGTAGATGAGGATGCGATCGTATTCTTCCTCGAGGAGTGGGTACACGCCTTCTTTCGCCCAGATCGTGCGCGTCTGCTCGATGCCAAACGTGACATCGCGCATCAAAAGCGCCAGGGGCGTACGCCGCCCCTCCGCGCGCAACCAGGCGAGGGATGGAGCCAGCTCGCGAAACAATCCGGCTGGGGCGTGGTCGACCACAACGAGCTCGGGATCGAACGCCTGAACGGTCGTCAGCGCGAGCGCGGTGCGGATGCGAATGGTGCTGTTGTGGGAACCGGTGTGGCCCGCCGTTGGCGGCAGCGAGGCGTAAAGGTCTCGTTTCGGCATTGCCGGGATTTTGACAAAGTCGAGATTCGCCGGTGCATCGAATGCGCCAATCTGAAGCGATCCGGTGAGTAGCAGCAGGCTGTCCTGGGGCCGCAGCTTGGCGTAGGCGGTTGCCGCGTTCAAGGTGATGCGCAGGTGTCCCAGCCCGGTCCCGTCGTGACTGTAGAAGAGCACGCGCCGGCCGGAGGCGGATGAAATGGGGATCACCTTGCGCCGATCACACAAAGTGGGGAGGGCATCGCCCTCCCCACTCTTGAGTTCTTGGCTGCCGCGAGACTAGCCCGCGAACAACAACACCCGTTAGCTAGCTAACGAAGGCGAGGTTGTAATCGCCACCCGAGGCATCCGCGATAGCGGTGCCGCCGTTGGCGGAGATGCTCAGAAGCGTCTGGTTGGCGACGCTGCCGCCATCCACCCCAACCGAGCCGCCCCATGTGTCGCCAACGCCGATGGCGTTGCCGGCATTGCCGCCGCTGTTGATGTCGCCGGTCCCGACCGCGCCGCCATTGGCGGAAGCGGTAGCTACGCCACCGTTACCGGCAGAAGCAATATCGTCCTGCATTTCCGTTCGCCCTCCCTTGTGCCCACCATAGGCCACTCAACCCGACCCTGGGCTGCAATGTCACCCGGTCCGCGGTTGACATCCTTCCTGCGGCCCACGAGCAAGTTACCACCGGAAAGGGGGGCATGTCAATGGGGGTGTACGAAATGTGTCCTGGTTTTGGATTCATTGGTGAGTTCCGCGACCTCATTCGCGCGTCTGGCACGGCATTATCCTGCGTCCGTAAAGGGCACAGCTCCTGTTGAAAACCGCCGGATAACCTCGTCGTGGGCCTCCCGCACGAGCGCGTAGAGATGCGGCTCGCGTTGCTCCAGTCCTGAGGCGGCAAGTTCATCCTCGTCGCGAATGGTGAACGTCTTGTCCGGCAGTCCGACCAGATCGAGGTACAGGTCATGCCACACCAGATGTGGGCCATCGGGGGTCCCTTGCAGAGTTGGCAGGTGGGTCACATTCGCATACCACCCCTTGAGGGCGCCGTCCGCGGCACGGACGGCGAACGCATTGAATCGGTGCACGGGAGAGAACCACTCACGGAGATCGTCGCCGGGAGCAAAAACCAGTCCGTCGAGCGAGATGGCGCCATGGGTCCAGGTTGCCTGAATGACGACCCACGATCCCGGGACCCCCCGGGCGATTACCTCGCCTGGGTAGCGTGCCGCTTCGGCGCCGTCCGGCGCCAGTTTGATCACGGTCACATGGACACCGGGCGCGAGATCCTGCCAGCCAGGCGCCGGCGATTGGTTCGCTTCCCTCGCGGGTGGATTCATCGCTCAGCCTGCGCCCTCGCCCCGGATCATGGCGAGTACCTCGGCCGATCGTGTTTCAAGGGTGGGGCGATCGTCCGCTTCCACGTTGAGCCGCAGTAGCGGCTGCGTATTCGAGGCACGAACATTGAACCACCAGGAGGGGAAGCTCACCGTCAATCCGTCGAGGTGATCGATTTCCGCCCCTTCGGCGCGAAAGCGCTCCTCGATCGCCGCCATGACCGACGCGGCATCCGCCACGTCTGAGTTGATTTCGCCGGAACGGAAACGATGATCGAGCGGCGCGATCACCGCCGACAACGGCTTGTCGGCCTCGGAGACCATCTCCAGCGCATACAGGAGCGCCGCCATGCCGCTGTCGGCATACCAGTTATCGCGAAAATAGAAATGTCCTGAGTGCTCACCGCCGAAAACGGCGTCCTCCTGGCGCATCGTCTCCTTGATGTAGGAGTGCCCGACGCGGGAACGGATCGGCCGGCCGCCTTTGTCCGAGATAAGCTCGGGCACGCCGCGGGAAGAGATCAGGTTGTACACAATCGCCGCGCCAGGATTGCGGTCGAGCATGCGAGAGGCCACCATCGCGGTCAGGATATCGCCGCCGACCGCCTGCCCGCTTTCGTCGATCAGGAACACGCGATCCGCGTCGCCGTCAAACGCGGCGCCGAGGTCATACCCGTTTTCCACCACCACGCGTTGCAGCTCGGCAACATTTTCCGGTTCGATGGGGTTCGCCGGGTGATTGGGGAAGGTGCCGTCCGGCTCGAAAAACAATGGAGTCACCTCGATTGGGAGGTCGCGAAAGACACGTGGCACGGTGACCCCGGCCATTCCGTTGCCGGCATCGATCGCGATCCGCAAGGAACGCAGCTTTTTGGTGTCGATCAGACTCAGCATGTGTTTCGCGTAATCGTCGAGAATGTCCCGCCGGATCAGGCTTCCTCGCGCATCTACCGGTTTGGCGGGCGCGAGCTTGCCGCCGGCGACGAGATCGCGAATGTCGTCGAGACCTTCTTCCAGCGAAAGCGCGCGCGCATCTTCGCGCGAAATCTTGAAACCGTTGTACTCCGGCGGGTTGTGCGACGCCGTGACCATGACCCCCGCCGGGTACCCATACTTCCCGACCGCGAAGGAGAGCGCGTCCGTGGAGACCATGCCGATGTCCACCACATCGGCCCCGGCATCACGAATGCCCTCGATCAGCGCTGAGGCGAGAAGCGGGCTGGAGACCCGCATATCGCGGCCGACCACCACGGTATCGGGTTGAATGACGGCGACCAGGGCATGGCCGATCTTCCGCGCGATCTCCGGGGTGAGCTCGTCGGGAACCACACCGCGAATGTCATACGCTTTGAACAGGGATGCCGCTCGGTCCTGGGCGGACGGCGCGCCGGCAATGTCTGACACGGGCGATCAACTCCAACCTTCAAAGCTCGTGCGCGGTCCCCCGCGCCGTACGTCCTGTCGTTGCTGAATCCGGGGCCATTTTGGCATAACGATCCCCGCGCTGAACGCCATACGGCCGCGATCGGGTACGCTCCGGGTCATGCGCCGAACACTTCCAGAAAAACGCATCGTCCTCGCCACATTCGGCTCATTGGGAGATCTGCAGCCCTTTCTGGCGATCGGTACAGAGCTCCGCACCAGAGGGACTGTGCCGGTTGTGGCCACGAGTGAAATGTATCGGGGCATCGTCACCGCGGCCGATCTGGAATATGCTCCAGTCCGTCCCGATCGCCAGCCGGGACAACAGGATCCAGATTTTCTCGATCGCCTGTGGCGAGAGCGGGAGAATCCGGCTGACATGTTCCGCGAGATGTTTCTGCCTGCGCTGCGCGATTCCCTGCACGATTTGCTGCAGGCGACGCAAGGCGCCGATGCCGTCGTATCCCACACACTCGTCTCGGCGGCGCGGCTGGCCGCCGAATCTCACCGGCTGGTCTGGGTGTCGACGGTGATGCAGCCGATGGGCTATCTCTCGGCCCATGAGCCCCCCATTGTGGGGCCCCCGTGGGTCGCGGCGACATTGCGCGCCCTAGGCCCGTGGCCCACGTCGCGATTGCTGCAAGTGGCGCGGCGCATGACCGCACTCTGGACCACCGAATGGCATCATCTCCGCGCGGAGCTCGAGCTGCCGGCGACGACCGATCAGCCACTCTGGGAAGGCCAGCACGCCCCGCGGCGGTCACTTGGACTTTTCCCGCGCGTGCTTGGCTCGCCGCAAGCCGATTGGCCGCCGCAGGCGCGCGTCACGGGATCCCCCTTTTTTCGCCCTCCGGATCGTGCGCTCGATCCGCACCTGGAGCATTTTCTCGCCGCGGGGGAGGCGCCGCTCGTATTTACACTGGGCACGACGGCGGTGAACGATGCGGGGAATTTCTACGAGCAGAGCGCCGAGGCGGCCCGACGTTTGGGAATGCGGGCGGTTCTCGTGCAGGGGCGAGCCGCCCAGGGGCAGATCCTGGACCAATCTGGCGACATCATCGCCGTTCCCTACGCGGCGCATGATCTTCTTTTTCCGCGGGCCGCGGTGATCGTGCACCAGGGAGGCATCGGAACCCTGTCCGAGGCCCTCCTTGCCGGAAAACCGATGCTCATCATGCCCTACGCCCACGATCAGGCTGACAACGCCTGGCGTGCCACCCGGCTGGGTGTGGCGCGGATCGTTCCGCGACGCCGCTACCGGGCTAACGTCGTGCGTCGATCGCTGGCGCGACTCCTGGATGACTACGGCTACGGCGCGGCCGCGGCCAGGATTTCCCAAGCGGTGGCGAGGGATCGGGGGGCCGTCGCGGCGGCCGATTTCATCGAAGCCGCGCTTTCGTAAACCACCCGTATGCGGCCGTGGCGAAGGAATGGAATCCCCGTGTACGTACACCCTTCGCGCCCTGGCTCTGCTAGAC
>JACCXM010000414.1 GCA_013697005.1 Chloroflexia bacterium
GCGCGCTCGGCGGGGGTGAGCGTGGTATCCAGCTCCTGGAGCACCATCCGCCGCTGCTCCGGCGTCAGCTTGGCGAACGCCTCGGCATGCGCTTCCTCGATCGTCTCTGGCGGGGCGGTCCGCAGCAGATACCGGTAGCGATCGACCGCCTGTTCGTCAGGGGAAAGCTCCCGCGACCGATTCATCGCACGCGCGGGACGGCGTTCCTGTTCTTCGCCGCCAAAAAGTCGTCGCAATAGATCCATGATCGTCATCCTTCTCCATGCCACACCGGCAAAACAGCCAGCGCGCGCGAGACGGTCACAAGACGACAGAATGCACGACCGTCCGTGTCATGGTACTCCGTCGCGCTTTCGACTCCCGACTCCCGACTCCCGACTCGTCTACTGGCACACCCATTCGCTCTTGCGTCCTTCCGACCACATCCAGGCGGCGGCGTTGGCGTTCGCCTTGGGATCGAAGATGTCCTGATCGCCGTACGGGGTCGAGCGCCAGGTCGAGCGAATGAACTGGAACAGCCCGTACGACCCGGAAGGATTGACGGCGTAGGGATCGAGATTCGATTCGCATTCGGCCACCCGCAGCATGGCCGAACGCGATTGATCGAACCGGTCGGCGGCGTCGTAGATGATCCGCACGATTTGCTGCCGGGAATAGTGCGGTTGATTGCCTTGGTTGCCGCGATCCGGCTCAGGGTTTTCCGGGGTTGCCAGGTACTGATCGGCAACCCAGCCGATCTGATCGTGGTAGGTGACGCGCTGGAAGCCGCCCTCCATGACTCCGGTGAGTACCACCCGCGACCCCGCGGGCACGACCGTGACGGGCTCCTCGTTGGCGCTGGGACCGGCGCGCAAGCTGAGATCGACCGTCGTGAAGGCCACCCCCGAACCGGCGCGCGGTGTCTTCACTTCGACCGGCGCGGCCGGCTCCGCCGCATCGGCGGTGGGCGATTCCGCGACGAAGGCAATCGCCTGACCGAGATGCTCCATCGCCAGCCAGCCGGTGACTTCTTTGTACTGCACGGTGACGTAGCCGTCGGTCACATTCCCGGTCTGCTCGACGGTGCTGCCGTTGGGGACCGTGAAAATGAGATCGTAGCCTGGTCCCGGTCCGGTCCGGATCGGGGCGTCGACCGTGACACTGGCGGGGCCGAGCGGCTCCGGTTCGGGCTCCGGATTTGGCGTGACGATCGCTTCCGGGACCAATTCCGCGGTCGGCGATGCGACCGCCAACGCTTCACCCTGTACGACATCCACAACGGGACTCGCATTGGAATCGAGTGACGGATCGTTGCTGATCAGTTCTGGAACGGGAGCGGCAGGCAATTCTCCGCCAACCCCTGTCTCAACCGCCACCGGCTGGTCGGTGGCCGTCTGCGCGACAGGAATGAGATCGCCAGTTGGGACCGGGTCCACGGCGATGGTGCTCGTTTCGGACCCCGCCTCAGTCACATCCTTTTCCAGGAGCAGGGTTTCTCCCCGCATCCAGCCGGAGAGACCATTGGCCGCCACCGACACGGGGTAAAACCCATCGACTGGTGGTCCGTCGATAGAGACGACGGCACCCTCCGGGAGGAGCGCGAGCAGTGGCGCACCAGGGGCGGGCGATTCGTGCAGCGGGGTCTCCATAGTCAGCGTGCCGCTGGCGGCAAGCGCTGGCGCGGGATTCAGGAGGTGAGCTCCGCTCACCAGCATGAATGTCGCAACGGCACAAAGGCAGACAGATAAAATCCTCGACATCAGCGGCGCCCTTCCCTCCAGCCCATCCCAGGCTCTTGGCAGCCGCGTCACCCGGAGGCGACGGCTACAAATTGGCGACTTCGCCCCCTCCCTCAAGAGGGCGGTCGCAGAGTTCTAACGCGGGGTGCGAAGCGTCCGTTTCGGAGTGTACGGACGTGAACGAACATCAGTCAACGCGTGCCTTTTTGTCAGCGCTGGAGCGGGTTCTGCTGGAGCAGCGTTTGTACCTCCGCGAGGGAAGGCAGCGACGTCTGCGAGCCCATCTCGCAACAGGCGAGCGCGCCGACCGCATTGGCGAAGCGGCCGATGTCCGGCCACTCCCAGCGCTGCGCCATACCCCAGGCCACCCCGCCGGCGAAGGCATCACCGGCGCCGGTGGGATCGATGACCTCGACGGTGAACGCGGGGATAGTGACGCTCTCCGTCTC
>JACCXM010000421.1 GCA_013697005.1 Chloroflexia bacterium
CTAAGCTCTGGGTGAGCTGGCAAGGCGCCGCCGCGCCGAGCACGCCGAGCAGTAGGGCGGTGATGAGCGGAACTCCAATCCGCGCGTCAAGGGCGTGGAACGCCGGTGTGGCTCCCGCGCTGAGCGAGCCCGTGAAGATGTACCAGCGGAGGGCGAGGTCTCGAACTGCGTCCAGCATCGGCGGCGCCCTACTGGAGCCAGGAGCAGAACGGACAAACCATACGCACCAGGTCCGCGGACGCGGCGAGATCGGCCATGGCCAGGACGATGACGCCGGCGAGCCCAAGACTGGCCACAACCGCTCGTGCCGGGATCGGGGGCAACTGTGGCTGGCCGCTGAGTTGAGCGATCCGTGTGTCGGTTGAAGTCAGCCCCGCAATCCCAGGAGGGATTTGTGCGGGGCGGATGACCGCGAGGAGCGCGCCAGCGAGCGCTCCTCGCGATGCGACGGCAAGCGCTGCCCGGTCGGCTGACAACTCGGTCCGCGTTCTCAAACGCTCGCGGAGAACCGGGACAACAGGGACCATGAATGCAGCGGCGGCCAGCACGTCGACCAGGAGATACCGAAGGGGATCGCGCCGGCGCAAATGCTCCCGCTCATGCCCTAGCGCAGCGGTCAGTTCTTCGTTGTCCAGCCGGTGTGTCAGGCCCGCGGTAACGGCGATCCGGGGCCGGACGAAGCCATAGCAGCACGCCATCGGCCCCGGATCTGCCAAGTAGGTCAACCGCGAAGCCAACCCCAAATTCTCCGCTATACGGACGACTCGGTGCGGTGTCGGTCTGGTGCCCCGGCGCAAGCGGCGATTGAATCGGAGCGTGGCGACCAGCCCGATCATCCCCGCCCAGCTGCCAGCAAGGAGCGCGCACCCGGCCAGGCTAAGGAGAAGCGCCAGCGAAAGCGGTGGCGCGTGGTTCGCCACGAGAGCGAGAACCGGGTATCGCTCGCAGAGCGCGCCGACTGCGCGAGCGACGGGGAGGAGTGGTGCGGGTTCGATCGCGACCAGCGCGACCGCTAACCCGACGACCACAACTTGCACCCAAGGCCACGCATGCGGCCATGGAACGCCTGAGCGGCTTCTGACCATCACCCAGCCCCCTTCCGCTCCCGCACCAGCCGCTCCAGCTCGTCGAGGTAGGTCGGGTCGACCTCCTCCGCCGCTTGTACTAACTGGGCTAGGGCGGGTCGGCCGAAGTCCCCAAGCAATCCGCTCGCGACGCTGCTGGCGACTCGTCTGAGAAACGCCTCGCGGTCCTCAACGGCCCGGTAGCGAAAGGCACGACCGTGCGCGGGTTCTCGCGTCAGCACCCCCTTGTCCACGAGGCGGTTCGCCACGGTCAGGACAGTTTTGTAATGGGAGCCGGGACCCAGCGCCTCGCACATCTCTTTGCCGGTCGGCGCCCCAAGCTGCCAGACCGTCTCCATGATGCGCACTTCCAGCTCCCCCAGGACCCGAGAGAGCCCGCGCCTGCCAAGGCTGAACCGCTGAATATTCATAGGCCTTCCTTATTGCGGCGCCATCCATGAAGCCCCGCCATCGTCGCTGCGGTAGACGGCGCCGCTGTTGTCCACCATCAATACCCGGTTCGGGTCAGACGGAGCAACGGCAAGCGCGAGGACCGGAACATCAATTGGCCCCAGCTCAACCCAGCTCGCGCCATCGTCCGTGCTCTTGGCAACGCCCGATTCCGTGCCGGCGTAGAGGGTCCGCGGCGTGGCCGCGGGAATTGCCAGGCTGAGAACCATCCCGTTCGGCTGCGCCGGCGTGCGTTCCCAAGTCGTCCCGCCATCGGTGCCGCGGACCAGTCCCGCCGCCGTTACCGCGTAGAGGGTCGCGCCGTCCGTGGCGAGGGCGCCGTGCCCACTCACCCCGGGAGGTTGCGTCGAGAGCGGACCCCAGGTCGCCCCGCCGTCAGCCGAGGTCATGATGCCGACGCCAACGACAAGCGCGTAGAGGCGCCGCGGATCGTTCGAATCCTGGGCGAACGCATGAAGGTCGGTCCCGGGGAGGTCATGCGCGACCGGTTGCCAGGTCTGTCCGCCGTCGCGGCTTACCAAGAAGACGTCATGGCCTGCCACAAAGATCGTGGCCGGGTCGTTGGAACTCGCGGCCATGCTCATGGCGTCGGCGTTCTGGAGGGTGCCTGCCTGCCAGATGAAGCCGCCGTCGCGACTCTCCTGGATTCCGGCGTGGGAGCCGAACAGAACATGATCCGGGTTCGTCGGGTCAACAAGGAGAGAATGGATATCCGGGACGGTGAGCGTTGCAATCGGCCGCGGGCCTGACTCGCCACCCTCTCCGCCCAGCGCGGGAAGCGCCTGTCGGACGACAAGGACACCAGCGACGGCCACGAGGCCGACAAGTGCCGGAATCCAATTAAGCCAGGACGGACGCTTCCGGTCGTGCTCGCGCGTCCGCGCGGTTGTACGCCGGCGGCCCGCTCTCACCTGAGGACTCGTCACACGGTGCTGCTGCACCTTCGCCATTACCTCGATCCTCCCAAGTACGAACCACGACGGACCCACTCGAATTCTTACATCATGTAAGTATAAGACCCGGCAAGCGGACGATCAGGGAAGAACCTGATGCGCTCAAACCCCGTCGACGTCATGCGCGCCTGGCGACTCTCCAGGGCGACGGTGCGCAAGATGAAGCAGAACCTGGCCTGGGCCAGCGTCTACAACATCCTGGCCATCCCCATCGCCGCCGGCATCCTTTACCCCCGCTTCGGCATCATGCTCCGCCCGGAGTGGTCGGCGCTGCTGATGAGCGTCTCCTCGATCATCGTCGCGGTGAACGCGGTGTTGCTGCGAGGTGTCGAACGCGAGCTGGGGTAGCACGCGTGAAATACAATCAGTCTCCCGGCCGTGCTGCCCCGGTCGGCTTTTCTTCGGGCAGTTCGGTTGAACTGCTGTCAGAGAGTGTCCACTCGAGCCTTCGACGGGGAACCCAAT
>JACCXM010000428.1 GCA_013697005.1 Chloroflexia bacterium
ACCCTGCGTCAGCTTGGCGCCGCGGTGCCCAACGGACCGTACATCGCCCAGGCGCCACTGGCGATCGTCGTCGTGGTGGACCGCACCCCCTACGCGGTCTCGGACGCCAGCCGCGCCATCCAGGACATGCTGCTGACGGCCTGGGATGCGGGTATCGGCGGCAATTGGGCCGGTTTCGGCGGGCTGGAGGCGGTAAAAACCCTGCTCGGCATCCCCGCCGACCTGGACGTGCTGGCCATTCTCCCCCTCGGCTATCCCGCCGCCACCATCGGCAAGGCCAAGAAGGCGCGCAAACCGCTGGCGGACATCGTCCACCGCGAGCGCTGGGGGCAGCCGTTGGTGTGAGGCGGGAGGCGGGAGTGAGAGACGGCAAGACGGCGAGGACGAGGATGGGCTGATAGCTGATAGCCGCGAACGAAGGGAGCAGAGGTGTCCACCATTGTCCACGAGCTGTACTTGCTGCATCTCGGGCAGCTGGGAGCGGGCGACGCCGCTACCGGAGAGACGCACTTCAATCAGGTTCCGGGGTACCTGATCCGGACGGCCACCGGCCGCACCATCCTGGTCGATACCGGTAACCCGGCGGTGTTGATCGGACGGTCAGACGCCCAACCATGGTGGCATTTGCGCAATGACACGCGGCCGGAGGACGACATCGTGCCGCGGCTGGCCGCGCTCGGCATCGCGCCGCGCGATGTCGATTTGCTGATCTCGACCCACTTCGATTTCGACCACTGCGGCCGGCACGAGGTGTTCGCCGAATTGGGGATCACCTCCGTCGTACAGCGCCGCCACCTCGAGGCGGCCCGCGGCGATCCGCGATTCGACCCCGCGTTATGGGATCTCCCTGGTATCGACTACCAGGCCGTCGACGGCGATACGGAGCTCGAGCCGGGATTGCGCCTGATCGCCTCCTCCGGGCACGTCATCGGCCATCAGTCGGTCTTCGTCGAAACGGCCGGCGGTCCGGTGCTGCTGGCGATCGACGCTATCAGCAAGGCGGACCAACTCGAGATGGAGCATTTTTCGGATGAGTATCCCGACCCGGATGCGGCCAGGCGCTCGCGCGACCGGCTCGTCGCCTTGGCGGCGGAAACCGGGGCCTATCTGGTGCTTGGGCACGATGCCGAGCAGTGGGCCTCGCTCCCGAAGAGCCCCACGCCGTTTCGGCGTCCGAGTCGTGAGTCGTGAGTCGTGAGTCGTGAGTCGTGAGTCGGACGTCGGAAGGCAGCACGGAGGCTCGCGCTTTGTCAGGCGTTTTCGCTCGTCTCTTCCTCCGTTCCCTCGTTCCCCCGTTCCCCCCTAAGCGCAGCGGTCCCCGCGAGGTAGCGGGCGACGCCGATGGCGAGGGTTAGTAACCCAAGCGGGGCGGTGCAGATCGAGAGCATGACGATCGTCCCGGTGCGGTCGCGTTGACCGATGGCCAGGAGCGCCACCGCCAGCAGCAGCAGCAGCAACCCGCCGCCGATCACGGCCGCCGGACGCGCGCCCAGCACCCAGGCGGCGCTCTCCCGCTCGGAAGGTCTGTGGTCCGGGCTCGTTGTCCGGGAAAGCTCCGGGGTGGACTCCTCCCCCGCGGGGGAAGGGGCCACGACACCAGGAGCAGCCGTCCACGAGACATGCTGATCCAACGCTAACGCCGGCGCCGGCGCCGACGGCGAAAGCGACGTGCCGCAATTGGCACAGTAGCGGTCTCCGGCGCGGTTCCGCATGCCGCACTCCGGGCAGCGCGGATCATCCTCGCCGCGCACGCGTTCATCCGTTTCGCGTTCGGTCACTCGCCGCTCCTCGATCGCTACCCGGTCCGCCCGGATGCCGGTGGGGGCCGTGGGAGCATCCCCGACGATGGCCCAGGGCGTCAAGGGTGACGACGGAGGCGGACGGCGGGAGGCGGGAGACGGACGGGGTAATGGGGTGGTAGGGTGATTGAAATTACGGGTTGCGGGTTGCGGGTTGCGGGTTGCGGGTGATTGATTGCGAGTGATGCGGAGTCCGGAGCGGGGCGGCGGGAGCGGTGGGACGAGGG
>JACCXM010000049.1 GCA_013697005.1 Chloroflexia bacterium
CGAGGGCATCGACGTCACCGCCGACATGTATCCGTACGAAGCGGCCGGCACCGGACTTGCCTCCTGCCTCCCCCCGTGGGCGGAAGCGGACGGCAAGCTCTGGGAGAACCTGCGTGATCCTGAGACGCGGGCGCGTATCCGGCGCGCCATGCTGGAACCGGCCACCGATTGGGAAAACCTGGGCGCCAGCGCCGGACCGGAGGGGGTCATCCTGGCCGGTTTGCAGCGGCCGGAGCATCGAGCGCACCTGGGCCGGAGTCTGGCGAGTGTCGCGGCGGAGCGCGGTCAGGAATGGGTCGATACCGCGCTCGATCTGCTCGCCGTCGAGGAGCAGAACGTTTTCTGCTTTTATTTCGAAATGAGCGAGGACAATCTCCGCCTCCAGATGCGCCAACCATGGATCAAATTCTCGACCGACGCCGGGGGCGTCGATCCCGCGCGACTCGGCGAGCGCGGTCTGCTGCATCCCCGCGCGTTCGGCACCTACACGCGGGTGCTGGGTCACTATGTGCGCGAGGAAGGCGTGCTGCCACTCGAGGACGCGGTCCGCAAGATGACGTCGGCCGTCGCCGATCGCCTGTGTTTACGCGATCGCGGGCTGCTGCGCGAGGGAATGAAGGCCGACGTGGTGATTTTCAATCCGGAAACGGTCACCGACCACGCGACGTTCGCGCAGCCGCACCAGTTGTCGAGCGGGGTACGGGATGTGTGGGTCAACGGCGTGCGCGTGCTGGAGGCTGGGGCACACACGGGCGCGACGCCGGGGAGATGGGTACGTGGTCCGGGATACAAGGTCTCATAGGGTGTCATTCTGCGCCCAGAGGCGAACTTGCAGGATCTCGTCGTTCGCGAACGGACGCGGCCCGCGGCCGAGATTCTTCGGCTTCGCCTCAGAATGACACATCGTCACCTGGTCGCCGCGCCCGGAATGACGCATGAGCATGAAAAAGAGGCGGCCGGGTGGCCGCCTCCTTTTGTTTCTGGACTGCTTCGGGTCCTAGTAGCTGTAGTCGCGCGGAGGCGCTGCCGTCCGCCGCAACTGGAAGCATTCCCGGCAGTAGACCGGTTTGTCCGAGCGGGGCTGGAAGGGAACTTCCGTATCCTTGCCACACTCGGAGCAGACCGCCGGGTACATCTGGCGCGGGCCGCTGGAGTAGCCGCCGCCGCCGCCTGAGGAGTACCCTCCCCCGCCGCCACTGTAGCTGCCCCCGGAGGAGTACGATCCGCCGCCGCCGTAATCGCCGGAGGAATATCCGCCACCACCGCCACCGCCACCACCGCCATACCCGGAGTCATACCCGGACGAGGCGCGTTGCGCCTTGCGGGCTGACCGGCACGACGGACAACGCTGGGGCTCGCTGAACCCCCGCTCCGTATAAAAGGCCTGTTCGCCGGCCGTGAACGTAAACGCCTGACCGCAATCGCGGCAGGTGAGCGTGCGATCGCTCATTCCGCCTGAACCCTCCGCCGCGTCATCATCGCCGCGGCACCGATACGAAAAAAATGGACCAGAGACGTTTCCGGCGGAACGAGACACGTATTCGGAGCCTGATAAAAGCCCGACGATCGCGTGCGCGAGGACACGTCCGAGCATTGAATATCGCAAGATGTGCCTACTGTCAAGCGTTGACCGCGGATTCGCCCCGATTTCCTGCTGATTGCGCGCCGTGGGAGGGAAACCCTATGCTAGGATGCCCGCGGCCGTTGCTTCAGCGCCTCGTCGCGGGAGCCCTTTTTTTCGCCGCAAGGAAGTCCCCATGAACCTGCATGAGTACCAGGCGGCGGAGCTGTTCGCGGCACAAGGCATTCCCACTAACGGGGGCGCGGTGGCCTCAACCCCCGGCGAAGCAGAGGTCATTGCCCGCGGCGCGGGCGGGGTTGTCGTGGTCAAGGCGCAGGTCCATAGCGGAGGCCGCGGCAAGGCCGGCGGCGTCAAACTGGCCCGCACCCCGCAAGAGGCGCGCGCGGCGGCCGAGGCGATCCTGGGTCTCGAAATCCGGGGCCATATCGTGCGCAAGGTGCTCGTCGCTCCCGGCGCCGACATCGCCCAGGAGTTCTATCTCGGTGTCTCTCTCGATCGCACGCGGCGGCAGAACGTGGTGATTGCCAGTGGCGAGGGCGGGGTCGATATCGAGGAAGTCGCCCGCGAGCGGCCGGAGCGGATCGTGCGGGCGCTGGTCGATCCGTTGCTTGGTATCCATCCTTGGCAGGCGCGGCAGATCGGGTTCGCGCTGGGGATCGCGTTCGATAAGGTGGCCGGGTTCGCGACGATCACGCGGGCGCTCTACGACACCTACATCGCGGAGGACGCGACACTGGCGGAGATCAATCCGCTGGTCCTCACCGGGGCGGGAGATTGGCTGGCGCTCGATGCCAAGATGAGCATCGACGACAACGCGCTCTTTCGCCACCCGGACTTCGAGGCGCTGCGCGATCTCGATGAGGAGGTTGCGACCGAGGTCGATGCCCGCCAGTCTGGAATCTCGTTTGTAAAACTCGACGGCGACATTGGGTGCATCGTCAACGGCGCCGGGCTGGCGATGGCGACCATGGACGCGGTCAAGCTCCATGGCGGGGAACCGGCGAACTTTCTCGATGTCGGTGGCGGCGCCAGCGCCGATCAGGTGGCGCAGGCATTCGCTCTGGTGACCGCCGATCCGCATGTGCGCGCCATCCTGATCAATATCTTTGGTGGGATCACTCGCGGTGATGTGGTAGCCCAGGGGATCGCCGAGGCGCGCGAGCGGGTGGCGGTGACCGTGCCGATCGTGGTCCGCCTCTCTGGCACCAACGCCGCGGAGGGGCAGAAACTGCTGGCCGCGTCGGGGCTGATCGCCACGGAGAGCATGGACGACGCGGCCGCGGAGGCCGTCCGCGCGGCACACGCCGCGTGAACGCGGGATTTGAGGAGGGGTCGGAACGGTGAGTATCCTCGTCGATCGCGACACCCGGGTGATCGTGCAAGGGATCACCGGCCGGGAGGGCTCCTTTCACACAACCCAGATGGTCGAATACGGCACGAACGTCGTTTCCGGGGTCACCCCAGGGGGTCGGGGCAAAACCGTCGCGGAGGCGCCGGTCTTCGATACTGTTGCCGATGCCGTCGCCGCGACCGAGCCGAATGTAGCGATCATTTTCGTTCCCGCGCGGTTTGCCCCCGATGCCATCTACGAAGCGGTCGACAATGGACTGCCGCTGGTCATTTGTATTACCGAGGGGATTCCCGTCGCCGATATGGTTCCGGTCTACGCGCACGTAAAGCAGGTGGGCGCGCGTCTGCTGGGGCCAAATTGCCCGGGAACGATCACGCCTGGCGCGGCGAAGGTGGGGATCATGCCGGGGTTCATCCATACCCCCGGCCCGGTCGGCGTCGTATCCCGCTCCGGCACGTTGACGTATGAAGTCGTCGATGCCCTCTCCCGCGCCGGAATCGGGCAAAGCAGCGCGGTCGGGATCGGTGGCGATCCGGTGATCGGCACATCGTTCGTGGATGTGCTGGCGTTGTTCGAGGCCGATCCCGCGACGGACGCGATCGTGATGATCGGGGAGATCGGCGGCGACGACGAAGAGCACGCTGCCCGGTTTATCGAAGAGCACGTCACGAAACCGGTCGTCGGTTTCATCGCCGGGCAAACCGCGCCACCGGGCAAACGCATGGGTCACGCGGGAGCGATCATTTCCGGGGGTTCCGGCACCGCCGCGGAAAAGATGGCCGCACTCGAGGCTGCCGGGGTGCGAGTCGTCGACCGGCCGTCCGCAGTTCCCGGCGCGATTCAGGCGGCGCTGTTGGCAGTCGGTCAGCCGGTGAGCCGGTGAGTCGGTTAGTCGAGCGGCGAAGCCGTGGGTCGTGAGGACGGCAGCGGAATCGTCTCTACTCACCGACTCACCGACTCACCGACTCGCACATTCAGGAAATCCTCAGCCCCGGTTCAGGAGGTGTTCAGCGGCGGTCCGCATACTCGCATCACGATCGGCGCCGGGGGCGGTGCTGGGCGGGCCATTCCGCCCCCGGTCCGGTCATTTTTTTCAGGCGCAAAACATGAGCAGTCGGCAGGGAGAGCAAGGGAGAACGACGATGACAAAACCGCAAGGAAACGGCCTGCACAAGGTGGCCGTGACTGGAGCGCTGACGGTAGGCGCCATCCTGGGTATGGCGGGCGCGGCCGGATATGGCATCGTGCCGGGGAGCATGCTTCCCGCATCCGTCGCCGCGCAGTTGGTGATCGACGGCGGAGCGTGTACGGCATTTGGCGTCGAGCCGGCGCCCGTTGCGGCAGAGATGTCTGTGGCCGACGCCGCGGAGAAAGTGAATCCCGCGGTCGTCTCGATCATCAATCTGCAATCGCTTAGCCAGGCCGAGCTTGGTGGCTTCACCGGGATCGAAGGATTTCCCGAGTTCCCCGGCAGCGAAGACCTGCCGGGAAGTGAAGGTATCCCGAATCTTCCTGGCGGCGAGGAAACACCCGATACCGAGGGCCGGCAGATCGATCTGCCCGCCGACGGTGACGCGCTGATTCCGGTCGGCACCGGGTCCGGGTTCATCGTCGATGCCGAAGGACACGTCATCACCAACGCTCACGTCGTCGCCGGAGCCGAAGAGTTGACAATTGCGCTGGCGGACGGTACTGAGGTACCAGGGACCGTGCTCGGCAGCGATGCGCTGCTTGACGTGGCGATTCTGAAGCTCGATCTGGAATCGGTTCCCGCCGTGGCCACGTTCGGTGACTCCTCGGTGCTGCGGGCCGGCGACCGGGTGATCGCGATCGGTAATGCGCTGGGATCGTTCCCGAACACCGTCAGCGAAGGCACGGTCAACGCGACGGGCCGCGCCTTCCCCGCCGAGGGCGGGCTGACCACGATGATCCAGCACGATGCCGAAATCTGGCACGGCAACTCCGGCGGACCGCTCCTTAACCTGCAAGGGGAAGTCGTCGGCATCAACACCGCCGGTATTGGTTCCGGCGCCTTTGGGTCCGACAGCGGCTCGGCCGACATGGCCTTCGCCGTCGAGGGCAACACCGTCTGCAGCGCGGCCGCGGATTTGCTCGCCAATGGCGAGATCGTCTGGCCCTACCTCGGCATCCAGGGCGAGGCCACGGCGGATGGCCAGAACGTGGTCGAGGTGGTCGCAGATGGTCCCTCCGCGGCCGCCGGGCTGGAAGCGGGCGATGTCATCACCGCCTTCGCGGGCGAGGAGATCAGCCGTCAAAACTCACTGCTCGATCTGCTCTTCGGGCACGAACCGGGCGAGGTGGTGACGCTCACCGTCGACCGTACCGGGACCATTGAGACGTTCGACGTGACGCTGGGCGAGCGCCCCAAAATCACCGAGTAGCGCTCCGGGAGGTGATCGCCCCCGCCGGTCGCCGTTCCTCTTTCTCTCCCCAAGATGGAGAGCGTCCCCCAAGGGACGCTCTCCGTCAACTCCCGCCTCCCGCCCTCCGCCGGAGTACCATCATGAATCGACCATGGAGCGGCGGGTGGCAGAATCGATCGGAGCAATCAGGCGGACGGTGCGTATCCTCGTTGTGGAGGACGAACCGAGCATTGCCGGTTTCGTGCGGCGGGGACTCCATTTCGAGGGGTATGAGGTCGACGTCGTCGCGGACGGACCTGGCGCGCTGCGGGTGCTGCGCGACACCCCCCCGGATCTGCTGGTGCTCGATGTGATGGTGCCCGGTGTCGATGGCATGGAGATCGCCCGGCGAGTGCGGGCGGCGGAAGCCGCGGAACGGCTGCCGGCGATCCCGATTCTGATGCTCACCGCCCGCGACGCGATCGCCGATCGGGTCACCGGGTTGCGCGCGGGCGCCGACGACTATCTGGTCAAACCGTTCGATTTCGATGAGCTCTTGGCCCGCATCGAGGCACTGCTGCGCCGGGCGGCAACCGCCACCCAGCAGCCAGCGAGCCGGGAAACCCTGCAGTATGCCGATCTCAACGTCGATCTGGGTGGGCGCACCGTGCATCGTGACGGACGGGGTATCCACCTCACCGCCCGCGAGTTCGATCTGGTGGTCTTGTTTCTGCGCCACCCGGAGCAGGTGCTGCCCCGCGCCACCATCATGAGCCGCATCTGGGGCGATGACTTTTTCGGTGACTCCAACGTGCTGGAAGTCTTCATCGCCAACATCCGGCGCGCTCTCGAGGCGGACGGGGAGCGACGTCTGCTGCAGACCGTGCGCGGAGTTGGCTACGTGCTGCGCGATTCCGGGGGACCGTGATCGTGTCTGTATCCTTGCCCGTGTCCGGATCCCGTCGCCGCCACGCCTCGACTCGCGTCCGCCTCACGGCCTGGTACGCGGCACTGCTAGTGCTGGTCCTGCTGGCGCTCGGCATATCCGTCGATGCCCTGGCGAGGAATCGGCTCATGACCGACGTCGACAATCGACTGACCAGCACCGCGGCTGATATCGGCTCCGTCATCGAGCGCAATCTGGTGAGTTGGCCCTATTCGACCGAGGCGGTGCGCTTCCAGGACATTGTGCCGATTCTGGGCTCGTTCGCCTCGCGCGGTCTCGTCATCCAGATCACCGCGCCGGACGGAGAGGTCGTGCGCGGCTCGGAGTACGCACCGGACGAACCCCTCGTGGCGGCGGATGGGGAGCCGAGCGGAGAACCGCTCATCGTCTCGACCATGCTCACCGGCGACAGCGCGCGCGCCGTCCACTTTCCGCTTACGGTCACCGATCGCGCGGGAGACCGGTGGTACATCGGCGCGGTGATCGTCGGGGAGCGACTGACGACGATGCACGAGACGCTCGCCTCGTTACGGCAGGTGCTACTGGTGGCGTCGGGGTTGGGTCTTCTGCTCGCCATCGTTGGCGGATGGGTGCTGGCGGGCCGGGCGTTGCGGCCGGTTGACCGCGTCACCGCCGCCGCCGCCGCGATTGCCGCCGGCGACGGCACCGCGACATCACTGAGCACGCGTCTTCCCGTGCCACCGGCCGATGATGAGCTGTCCCGTCTCTCCGCGACGTTCAATGCCATGCTCGATCGCTTGCAAGCCTCGTTGCGGGCACAGGAACGCTTCGTCGGGGACGCGTCGCATGAATTGCGCACCCCGCTGACCGCGATACGGGGGAATGTCGATGTCCTGCTGCGGCAGACGCGTCCCGGCGGCCGCGGTGTCGAAGCTCCCGATCTGGCCCCGGCGCTGGACGACATCCGACGCGAGAGCGACCGCATGCGGCGTCTGCTCGACGATCTGCTTCTGCTGGCGCGCGGCGATGCCACCAGCGACCGTCTCGAACCGTTGCCAGCCCATCAGGAGCGAGTGCGGTTGGACACTGTCGCCGGGGAAGCCGTGCGCTCGGCCGCGGCGCTCGCATCGGGGCAGCTCCTCGAGCTGGAAGCGCCGCGCGCGGTCGAAGTGTCCGGTGACGCCGATCGTCTGCACCAATTGATGATGATCCTGCTCGACAACGCGATCCGGCACACTCCTCCCGGGGGCCGCATCCGGGTGGCGGTTGCCGCCACGTTAAGCGGCGAGGCGCGTATCGCCGTGCGCGACGAAGGGGAAGGGATTGCGCCGGAACACGTGCCGCACCTCTTTGAGCGCTTTTATCGTGCCGATGGCGCGCGCGGCCGGTCCTCGGGTGGCACCGGACTGGGGCTGGCGATTGCCGATGCAATTGTGAAAACGCATGGGGGTGAGATTTCCGTGACGAGCGCTCCGAACAAAGGAGCCACGTTCCTGGTGACGTTACCGGCCGCTATCGACACGGCCGGAAGCGAGGGGCGACCCTTTTATCGCGCCGCGGCCGCGGCTGGGAACGGGCAAAAGACGGGCTTTCGCTACAGACGGAAGAAAATGAGCGCCGCGATGGCGCCACCAACCAGAAACACAAATGCCAGCGGCAGCGCGATCCCGAGAATCGATTCCTTGCGGAACCCCAGACCGTAGATTCCGGTCATCTCCCGGATGCGATTCATCACGTGCATTACCTCCAGCGCGCGGCGGCGTTCGATGTCCGGATCATACCGCAGTCGTCCAAGGGTCAGCGATCCGAATCATGGCGTCGGCCCTCACCCCCCTACCCCTCTCCCGTCGGATCGGGAGAGGGGGGACGAGCGGGAGGCGACCCGCTCACCCGGAATCAGTGTCGGTCCGAGCCGGTTGCGCGCGCATGGCGGGGAAGAGAATGACGTCGCGGATGTTGGTACGATCGGTGAGGAGCATCGTCAAGCGGTCGATACCGATGCCAATGCCGCCGGTGGGCGGCATGCCGTACATCAGCGCATTCACATAGTCGCGATCGATCGGCATGGCGTCTTCGTCACCGGCGTCGCGATCGTGCTGCTGCGCGACGAAGCGGGCCAACTGATCCAGCGGATCGTTGAGCTCGGTAAAGGCGTTGGCAATCTCACCGCCGCCAATGAAGAGCTGGAACCGCTCGGCGTGAGTGGGATCGTCCGGTTTGCGTTTGGCCAGCGGTGACAGGGCAACCGGGTAATCGACCAAGAACGTTGGCTGCAGCAATTTGGGGCGGACGAACTGCTTGAGCAGCTCGTCGACTATGCGGGGCCAGACCGTTTCGCTCGCAACATCCGCGCCGGCGGCCCACGCGGCCCGCAACAAGTCTTGCTGCTCGGGTAACGCGACGTAATCGATCCCGGAATGAGTTTGGATCGCCTCGCGCAGGGTCATCCGCGTGAAGGGGCCACTCAGATCAATGTCGGCGCCGTCCTTCGTGAACCTCGGTTCGCCATGCACGTCGGTCGTGACCTGGCGCATCAGTACCTCGGTCACGGCCATCACCTGCTCGTAATCGGCGTAGGCCTCGTACCACTCGAGCATGGTGAATTCGGGCTGGTGATTGCGGTCCATCCCCTCGTTACGGAAGTCCTTGCCGATCTCGTAGACGCGCTCGAACCCGCCCACGATCAACCGCTTGAGATAGAGCTCGACCGCGATGCGCAGGTAAAACGTCTGGTCGAGCGCATGATGGACGGTGGTGAATGGCCGCGCCGCGGCACCGCCATAGAGAGGTTGCAGCGTCGGTGTCTCGACCTCGATGAAGTCCCGGGCGTCGAGAAAGCGCCGGATCGATGAGATGATTTTTGACCGTGCGGCGAAAACGGCGCGCACGTCGTCGTTGGCGATAAGGTCGGCGTAGCGCTGGCGATAGCGCGTTTCCACATCCTGCAGACCGTGGAACTTTTCCGGTGGCGCGTTGAGTGCCTTGCTGAGCATGGCGACCGTGCCAACCCGCAGCGACACCTCACCGGCACGGGTGCGAAAGAGACAGCCCGTAGCCTGCACGAAGTCGCCCAGATCGTAGAGTTTGAGAAAATCGTCGAAAACGTCGGAACCGACGTCGTCGCGCCGCAGGTAGAGTTGAATCTCGCCGGAGCCATCGCGGATGTGAGCGAAGACGGTCTTGCCTTGATGACGACGGCTAACGAGTCGACCGACGAGCGCGAGCTCGGTATCATCCTCACCGTGATCCGGCAACGACGGTTCGATCGCCTCGAAACGCGACTTGGCTGCCGCGGCCGCACTGCTGCGCACAACCCGCGGCGGATAGGGATCAACGCCGCGCTCACGGAACGCCTCGACTTTTTCCTGGCGAACTCGCTGCAATTCCGAGAGACCGGCGGCGCTCTCCGAAACTACGCGCAGCGGCAACGGGGCGACGATGTCCAGGGCCCGTTCGGGCCTGGTCAGGGTTTCGGGACTCTCCGGCTCGCCGGTCACGCGACGGCCACAACCGTATAGAGCATCGCCCCGCTCGGTGTGCGCACCGTGGCGGAATCGCCGGCGCGGCACCCGACCAGCGCCATCCCGACCGGGGATTGGGTCGAGATGGTTCCGTCCAGGGAATTGGCCTCCTGCGGGCTGACGAGCACCCAGGTCTCTTCCTCGCCATCATCGCTGCGCAGCGTGACGCGGGAGCCGAGCCCGACGACGTCGTCGGCATCATCGCGGCGGATGATCTCGGCGCGGTCGAGAGTCTGTTCCAGTTCGAAGATGCGGGCCTCGAGACTGGCCCACTCATCCTTCAGCTCTTCGTACTCGCTGTTGTCCGAGATATCGCCGCTCTCGGTCGCTTCCTGAATCTGGTTGTGCAGCTCGGGCCGGCGCCGGGTGCGCAAATCCTGAAGCTCATCTTGCAGCCGGGTCTTACCCGCCTCGGTCAGCCAGACCGTCTCG
>JACCXM010000449.1 GCA_013697005.1 Chloroflexia bacterium
CGCCGGAGCGCATCGGATCAGCGGCGCTGACAGCCAGCGTGAAGATGGCACCGAGGACCGGCCCCACGCACGGCGTCCAGCCAGCGGCGAAGCCGACCCCGACCAGCAACGAGGATGAGAGCCGGCCCGGGTGCGTGCCCGCACCGCGGATGGTGATTCGGTGCTCGCGTTCGAGGAACGGCAGCCGGAGCAGACCGATGAGATGAAGTCCCATCAACACCATGAACGCTCCGCCAGCGCGTACCAGCCAATCCCGGTAAGCGAGAAAGACCCCACCCAGCGCTCCGAGTGAGACACCGAGCAGGACGAAGACGAGGCCAAAACCGACGACGAACGCCAGCGCGTGGGGCAGGACTTCGCGCCGTCCGGGCGCCGTGCCGACGGCGCTGACCCCGGCGAGGTGCGCCAGGTAGATGGGGAGCAAGGGCAGCACGCACGGTGAGGAGATCGAAAGCGCTCCGGCGACGAAGGCGGCGAGGAGACCAACGTTGCCCATCCAGATACCTCGCCTTGGGTCGACTCGCCCACCTGTCGCGATCGTGGACCGATATGCCTTCGGGCGCCACGCGGTCGAGCGCAACGCTGGCTCCGTCTTGTGACGAGGGCGAGGGGATGGCGAGGGATCGCGTCCCCCAGGCAGCCATCGACGGGATCTTCTCGATTTGACCCTCGATCCGCTGACAAGGATCGCACGCGAGCGATGAGCGCATCTTGCCAGAGCCGCGTGCACCGCCAGCGATCGGTCCTGAACGGCCCCACGAGCCTGGAAAGCCGCCGCCGCACGGTGCGTCCGAGTGCACGACTGCCACGAGCTTCCGCCGCACGAAGTTACCCGGCGGGCGCGGAGACCCGCCGGGATTGCTCGACGACCCCAGACTCTACCCCGCAGGCGTTGCGGACCTCGATGGCATGTCCTCTGCTCCCTCCATGCCCTCCATGCCCTCGCCGCCCATCATCCCCATCATGGAGTTCATCATCTCCATCATGGCCAGGCACTGGTCCATCATCTCCTCCATCTTCCCGGCCATCTCGGGGTCGCCTTGCATCATGGCCCCTTGCTCTGCCATCGGGGTGCCTTCTGCCGCCGCATCCGGTTCTTGCGCGGACAGCGGTCCTGTCGTCGCGGTCAGCAATGTCAGCCCGAGGAGTGCGGCGCCAATGTACTTCGTTATGCGATTTCTCATCTTGTGTTGCTCCTTCATCCTTGAACTACGAACGACTCGTTTCGGCACCTGGCGCCACGACCGCGCGGCTACACCGGGTATGGGACCGCTTGGTCCGGGGTGTAATCGCCGCGCGTCGTGATCTCTCCCGTGTCCACCCGCACGCTGCCGTCATCGGCCACCATGAGCTTCATCAAATCCATCGGCCGCGGCGCCGGGCCTCCCGTACGGACACCGTTGTAGTCGTACATGCTGCCGTGACACGGACACTGATAGGCGTGAAGGCTATCGGCGGGGCCAACCCACGGCACCGTGCAGCCCAGGTGCGGACACTTCCACCACAGCGCCAGCAGTCCATCCGCGTTATGGGCCAAAAAGAAGTGGCCGACGGTGCTGCGGAACGGGGGTGCGTTGACCGCCGGCACATCGGCGGCGCTCACCGTCAACTCGCTGCCAAAGGCTCCGGTCTTGTTCGGCCAGAGCAGCAACCCGAATCCCGCGCCAACGAACGCCAGCACCGATCCGACCGCACCCAACGCGGCGTTTCGGATGAACTGGCGGCGGGCCACCGGTGCCGCGGTCCAAAGAAGACGGAGCATCACGGCCACGGGCACGGCACTCCACCAGACACTGAATCTGACATGGAGTTTCCGAGGCGCAGTCATGATTGCCCGACTCCTTGCTTCGTCACGACCATCCTTGCCGTGGGCGATCCCGCTTTGACGCGCTCCCTCGCCGCTCGTTCATTCGTCGTCTGGCAGAATGGCTTCTGCCCGTTTGACGATCTCCTCCTCCTCGATGGAGGCAAGCACGATGTCGCGTACGACGCCATCCTCGTCGATCAAGATATGGGTCGGGAAGTTGAAGATCGGGTAGGCCGCGCCCGTGTTTTCCCGCCGCGGATCGCTCAAAATCGTGAATGTGGCCTTGTTGAGGGTGGCGAACGCGGCCGCGTCTTCCGCCGGCTCGTTGAGGGAGACGGCCAGGAGCGCGAGACCCCTGGGGTGGAGCCGCTCATAGGCGGCTTGAAGCTCCGGCATTTCAGCGCGGCAGGGCGGACACCATGAGCCCCAGAAATTGAGCCAGACCGGCCTGCCCCGATAGTCGGAGAGTCGAACAGGTCGGCCGTCGGCAGCCGTGAGGGTGACGAAGTCGGGAGCGATCTGGCCAATTTTCGGCAGCAGGCTGAGGTTGACCCCACCCTTGCCGATCTGCTCGAAACCCTGCCAGTTGCCGATGTACCAGGCCGCGGCGACGAGTACGAGGGCAAGGACGAAACCCAACACGACCGTAACGCGTCGGGACTGGGGCTCACCCTGGGACAGCCCGCCAGCCGCCTCAGCGACGGGCGCGTCATGCGGGGCGTCGAGTCGCATGGGCTGTTCTGCGCGCGGCGTCGATCATCTGGTTCTCTGCCCCACGTAAAGCGGCTCCCGGCGCTTGCACCTTGTCGTTCTGGAGAGTCGTCAACTCTGCCTGAATCGCGGTGAGTTGCTGCTGGAGAGCGGCCACCCGCTCCGCGGCGCGCTTTGGCTCCTGCTGGGTCGTCGATAGTGGAGGCGTGGCGCATCCCATCTTCCGCATACTGAAGAGGCAGAACACCATCATCAGCGGACAAGCGAGGAAGGCCAGGAACGGCAGCGCGGCAAAAACCAGTTCCATGACGGTACCACTCCTCTGTTACTTCCACAATGCTTACACACTGTAAGCATTGTGGAGGATAACGGCATCGGCAGCTTGCTGTCCACCCCGACCGCGAAGCACGCGGCGGACCTCTGTCCCTACGCCGGCGTCCCGACCCCAAAACAGGCAGCGCCGGGTTCTGGCGCAGCGCCGCGGAAGCGCTGCACGAACTGTCCGAGGCGGTCGTCCTCCGCGGAGTCGAGCCAGAGCTGGCGACCCCACGACGAGACGACCACGGGCGTCGGCAGATCCGCGAACGGGCTGACGAGGACTTTCAGTTCGTCGTTCGCCAGGGATCGCAGCCGGTCCACTTGATCTGACGGGAGACCCGGCCAATACGTGATCCAGATCGCTCCATGCTCGAGCGACTGGACCGCGTTCTCATTGCGGACCGGAGAAGCGTAGAAGCCGCAGGTCTGCGGCGTGGGATCGTGTTCACCACCGACTGGCGGCAGCGGATTGTAGGCGACCGTTTCGGCGGTATGACCCGCCTCAACGGCGAATTCTCGCGTGGCGTTGGGAACCTGGTTGCGCTGCGTGGCAGCAAAAAGAGCGTAGCCGACAGCCGCGACGATCAGCACGGTCACGGCCCCCAACCCGATGCGCATAAGCAGCCAGTGCCGGCGCTCCCGCTCGTATGCTTGGCGGCGCTCCTTTCGGCGATTCCGGATCATCTCCGGGCGTCGCTGAGTCCGGGATGGCAGGATGTGAGGAGCCGGTTCTTGAGGTCGATCCACCGCTGGCTGGGCGCTCCGACCGTCACTAGGCCGCTGATCGGCTGCCCGCAGAAGTTTGCTCTTGTTCGCCATCGTGCCTTCCATTCCACGGCCGCGTCCAGGCCCCGTGGGGGAACCGATGACTATAACAACCAGTAGACGACCGTATCGTTGAGCCCGGCGACGATCAGCACGACGCCGGCCAGCACGCCGACGATCCGCTGGCCCTGTCCAATCGGCTGGGCATAGTGCCGAGGGGATCCCCGTCGCAGCGACAGAAGTCCAAGGATCGCCAGCAGTGGGAGCGCCGTGCCAAGCGCAAAGAGGGCTGGATACAGCACACCGTCCGGTCGGGTGAGGGCGAGCGGGATCAGCAGCCCGACGAAGAGCGCGAACAGGGTTGGACAGAACGCGAAGCCGAAGGCAAGACCAATCAGGAACGGCCCCCCGTCCGTATACTGGCGAACCACCGCGCGCAATCGAGAGGCGAGGCCAGAGCCCGGTGTCCACGACCACCGCAGCACCCCGGCCATTGCCAGCCCAACGACGACCATGAGCGGCCCAAGCGCCTTGCGCGCGGCGACGAAGACGGGGATTGAGACCTCTGCCAGCCCTGCTCCGAGAACCACCGCAAGCAGGCCCAAAGTGGAGTAGACGAGGGCCTTCCCCGCCAGGTAGGCGAACATTGCCTGCCAGCGCGGCCGGCCAGCACTCTGCCGACCGAGAATCGCCAGCATGCCTAAGCTCTGGGTGAGCTGGCAAGGC
>JACCXM010000055.1 GCA_013697005.1 Chloroflexia bacterium
CCTACAGAAACCTCGTTCCGTTGATCGAGATATTCCGCGCCGCTGACAACTGACGCCTCGTCACGTTCGTACGGGTCTTCCCGCCGTTCATCGGTGGCCGCCGCCCCTCCCGCTTGCCGCGCAAGGGCAGCCTTCGCCAGCAACTTCTCCCGGTGTGCTTCGCGTGCGCGAAAAATCGCGGTTCTGGGATCGACGTTTTCTGCACGAAACGGTTTCGCTCCCGGTTCCCATGTTTCGTGCCCTTCGGAAATAAACCGTCCCTCACTCAGAAGAACGTCCTCGCCATGAGGCGGACTCATTGCGGCGCGCTGTTCGAGAAGATGCTCCATGCTTTCGCGACTCGCTGGTTGCACTGGTCCTGCAGTCGCCGGGCGATAAAACGAAATGGCCGCGCCACGCTCGGTACCTGATGATGGCTCCCAAAGGCTTCGCGACCACGCATCGCGACAGGCGAGTTCGTTTCGCCGCACCAGAATCATGACGTCGCTTGACATTTTTCGCTGCGGATGATGACACCAGCCGCTTCCCGGGAGATCAGACCCTTGGAAGAACCGGCATGAACCACACTTCGGATTTGCCACGCCTTCCCCCAGGAGCGGCCGAAAGATCGGAGCGGCACGGCCTTGCGGAAAGCATCTCGTGGGCGGAGCGCAACGGTCCCCAGTTCCCGTCACGATGGCGCCAGATGCCTCGACCGTTTCATCACCGCCGGTGCGGCGCCGATTCTACCAACGGTGTGAGTCTTTGTCTATAAGACACAGATCGCACATCGCTCTGCGACAGGAGAGAACCGAGATCAGGTAGTGAACGTCACCGCTGCTATACTCGGCGATTGGTGTTTTCACACTACGGCACGGCGAAAACATTGCGCGGGGACTCTTTTACCCGTTCAAGGGCTTGGAGAGCGGCAATTCCGATGCGGCAACCTCTGACCATTCCATTGCATCCCGCGGCGTCCCCGGCCCGGCTGCCGGTCAATGGCAAGCGTTTTCATATCTGGACAATTGGCTGCCAGATGAACGAGGCCGACAGCAGCAAAATCGCAGCCACATTGCAGGAGGCTGGGTACGTTTCAACACAGAACGAGCGTGAGGCTGACGTCGTCATTCTGAACTCGTGCGTCGTGCGGCAAGCAGCAGAAGACAAGGTTGCCGGGAAACTCAATTCTCTGTTCCAGCTCAAACGCGATCGCCCCGATGTTTCGCTCGTCCTCACCGGATGCATGGTCACCAATCAACATGCCCGATTGCGAGAACGATTTCCGCATGTCGATCTCTTCTTCGACCCATCAGATTTTGGCCAGTTGGAACAGATCGCTCCTGAAATTTCTTCCTTGAGTGACGATCTGGACCAGTTACCTCACTACTACGCGGACGGCGCGACCGGAAATTCCAGCATCTCGGCATTTATTCCGATTATCTATGGATGCAATTTCTTGTGCTCGTATTGCATTGTTCCGTATCGGCGCGGGAAAGAACGAAGCCGCCCGTTGACCAGCGTCGTCACCGAAGTCGAGCGGCTGGTCGATTCCGGGGTGCGAGAAATTACCCTCCTTGGCCAAACAGTGAATGCCTACGGACACGATCTCCCCGGCGACGTTGGTCTTGCGGAACTTTTGCGGGCGGTCGACGCGGTGCCCGGTTTGGATCGCCTCCGCTTTCTCACCTCGCACCCCAAATACATGTCGGACGAGATCATCGACGCCATGGCCGGATTGCGGTCCGTCTGCGAGCATATGAACCTCCCCGTGCAAGCCGGTGACAACGACGTATTGCGCCGGATGCGCCGCACCTATACACGTGATTATTGGCTGGATCGTATCGACCGAACTCGCCGCAGCATGCCGGACGCGACGATCGCCACCGACGTCATTGTCGGTTTCCCAGGCGAGACCGAGGCGCAATTTCTTCAAACACGGGACCTCCTCGAGCGTGCCCGTTGTGACAAGGTCCATCTGGCGATGTATTCGCCACGGCCCGGCACCCTGTCCGCGCGGTGGCACGATGATATTCCCGCGGAAGAAAAACGGCGCCGCCACCAGGAGCTCGAAAAACTCCAGGAGCGAATCCAGACCGAAATTCACGCGTCTAAGCTCGGGGAAACCTTTGAGGTTCTGGTAGAAGGCAACGCGAAAGGGCGTTGGACCGGGCGTACCCGCGGCAATACCCTTCTCCATTTTGCCGATGCACGCAATGTATCCGGGCAGGTTGTTCCAGTCTGTGTGACGGAAACCTCGCCCTGGTTCCTGATCGGTGAACCTGCACCGGCATTTGCGCCAGCCTAACTCGCTAGCAATTCTGGTAACGATGACAGAAAGGATAGGAGATTGGCTCAAAAGCAATTGACCCGGCGTCAGTTGGGTGATGAAGCACGGAAAGCGGCCTTCGAGGGCGACTGGGAACAGGCAATAACCCTCAACCAGCAGATCATCGAACGATTCCAAAAGGACGCTGACGCGTACAACCGGCTTGGCCGCGCCTTCATCGCGCTCGGCGGTCTCGACGATGCCAAGGATGCCTACTCCAAATCACTGCGGGCGGACCCAGCAAATCTTATCGCCCGCCGAAATCTTCAGCGGCTCGAAATTCTTCGCGGTCAAGGTGGACGCAAGTTCGCTGATGTAACCCGCCCAGGAGCCATGCCGCGCACCAGCGCATTCCTCGAAGAAGTCGGCAAGACCTGGGTCGACGAGCTCGTCAATCCCGGTGAGCTCCCCGTGTTGGCGGACGTTTCCCCGGGTGAGGAGCTTCACCTTTCGGACGAAGAAGGTCGACTCGTCGTGCGCCGCTCCACCGGAGCCCGCGTGGGCGAAATCGAACCGAAAACTGGTCGGCGGGTGCAGGATCTCACCGACAGTGGCAACCGATATGAGATTTTTGCCCTCGGGCTTTCAGGACAGACACTGCGGACCATTTTGCGTGAAATCCACCGCGATCCGTCGGTGGCGACTGTTGTCTCATTTCCCCGGCAAATTACCTCTCGCGCCTATCTTCGCGACCGGGATTTGCTTCGTCAACGCGACGAGGCGGATTTCTTTCTTTTCGATGAAGACGAAGACGAAGACGATACCGAGCCAGTGGCGAATGAGCCCGACGATGACGAGACCTCCGACTCGGAATCCGAACCGTTCCCCACAACGGTCCAGTCCATCGAAGAGGAGGATTCAAGCCTCTAGGGTTCGCGCGAGAATAGTCTCATCGTCCGACGACGAACAAAATGAGCAACATCAACGTCAATAGCGCTCCCGCGACGACAAAGAGTCGTTGCATGTCGGCGCGGATGAATAAGAATTCCCGTTCTCGCGTAAATGGGTCGAGCGGCGGAGAACCGGGTGCACCGGTACGTCGCTGGGGAGCGCCAGCCACCGGGGACCCCCCTAGCAGGACCGGATCGACGCTCGCGGCGGCAACATTCGGTCTGTTTCGCGACAAGCCGTGACGACCGCCGCGAGGCGCGCCTTTCGCCCGCCGCCGTGGCCGGGGTGGTGGGTTGCGGACCGGACCCTCTTCGCTCACGTCACTCCCCAGTCAGCCTTCCCTCTCCTGCGACGATCCTCGATGCCGCGTGGAGAGCCTCCGGCGTATTGGCATTGAAAAAGGAAAGTAACTCCGGGTCAAATTGCAACACCTCGGACAGATCGATCGTTCGCACCTGTACATCCTCAAACAATCCCATTACTTGCCGAGCACCGCTGGCAATTCGCGCCTCGATGACGGATTGACAGGTCCTGCCATAGATCGCGTGGAGTGTTTGATACACCATCTCGCCTCGTCCCTGTCGGCTCTCACCGGGAATTTCTGGAACCAGAACATCATAGTCTCGTGGCTCCTCAGCCATACGCTGCAGCAATCCGCGATTCAGAAACGGCATGTCGCAAGCGACAACCAGAGTGTGTTGCTGCCGCGCTTTGCTAACCGCGCTATGAATCCCGCCGAGCGGTCCGGCATCGGCATGAACATCCGCAACTACCCGGTACCCAAACTGGTCGTAACGATCGTAATCGTTCGCCACAATGAAGACATCGTTGGAAACGGTTTCGAGCCGCGCCAGTACCAGTGATAGCAATGCGGGACCACCCGCGACCAAAGACATGAGTGCCTTATCGGATCCCATGCGCTGGCTTTTCCCACCGGCCAGCACCGCGGCGCTCAGTCCCTCCCGCTCGCGCACACCCGGTTGATCGATCGATTTCATCATTTCTTGAGCCAGTCATCTGCTAGGCACGCGGGTCAGGAATCCCTATAATGGTTTGATAAACTGGCCGCATCGTAGCGGTCGGCTCCGGGTCCACTCCTTCAGGAGTTCTGCCCATGGATTGCGCATCAATGTACCGCATGACTCGCGGACGGCACCTCTGGCAGCTTTGCCTGGGTGCTGTTTTTGATTTCGGTCCGTTGCCGCCGTAGACTGAACGAGTTTCGCGACAACCCACCCGTCTTACCCGACCGGCAGTTGATTCGAGAGAGGAGCGCCAACGGAATGAATTCAAGCATGATCGGAAAGATCGAAAAGGCCCATCGTTACGCGAAAGAACCAGAACGCGTGCTGCTGCACTCGCTCGAATCCACGTTCCACGGTGGCCACGACGATCACACGGTAGGACTGACAAACGGTCACTGGCACTGTACGTGTCATGCCTTCTCTTCCCACGCGCTTGGCACGTGCGCCCACGTCATGGCTCTGCAGCAGATGCTTGCTCAGATGCTTTCCGAAGATGATCGCTTCAGCGGCGATGACCTTGCCATCTCCTCGGAGTCCATGCAGGTTGCGAACTAGACGCATCCCAACGTAGACGACCCGGATTTCAAGCGAAGCTGGACATCCTTCCGCTCGGCGCCGTGATTACTCGGGTCGCGCCTCGAACGTGCGAAAATCCGTGGGAGCTCCTCTGCACGATCTGACCCTCACAAGCGACGAGCGAGGAATGCTCCAAGGCGAGCACGGTCCGGCGTTGCAGCTCGCGATGCGAATCGTCAGCCGGATGGCTCCTCTCTATGGCGCAACCACGCTGCTGCCTGTTACCCGTGCTCACATCGACGGCGTCATCCTATCCGGCTCGGCAGGTCTGGAATTTGCCGAGAAACTCGCGGACCTGCGAGGTCAGGTCTCAGTCCCCACCACCCTCAACGTCATGTCCATGGATCGCGAACGCTGGCGCGATTGGGGTCAGGATCCGGAATTCGCTTCCCGCGCACATCGCCTCGGTCAGGCATATCAACGCATGGGGGCTCGTCCCACATTTACGTGCGCTCCGTACCAAATCGCCGACGCCCCAACATTTGGCGAACAGATTGCCTGGTCAGAATCGAACGCGGTTGCGTTTGCAAACTCCGTCATCGGCGCCCGCACCAATCGTTACGGTGATTACCTCGACATCTGCTGTGCACTGACCGGGCGCGTTCCTGCCGCCGGACTTCACCTCGATGAGCCGAGACTGGCCACCGTTGTGCTCGAGCTCGAGCGTTTCCCCTCTGCGCTCGTCGAGCGGGACGACTTTTATCCAATTCTCGGCTACCTGATTGGCTCGCTTGTCGAGAGCGAGATCGCCGTGATCACCGGATTGGAAACCCGGCCGTCATCCGATCTTCTCAAATCCTTGACCGCGGCGGCCGCGTCCTCCGGTTCGGTGGCGCTCGTTCACATTGCTGGCGTAACACCGGAGGCTCAGACCAGTGTTGAAGCCCTCGGTGGCCGTCCGCCCGTTCGCACCAGGACCGTCTCCCTCACAGATTTGAGAGAGGCGCGCGCCAAACTTTCCACGGCGCCGGGTACCGATCTCGATGTCGTAGCGTTTGGCAGTCCTCATTGCAGCTTGGCTGAATGTCGAGCCCTCGCGGGACTCATGGCGGGCCACCGCGCGTCACCCACTGTCGATGTCTTCATTACGACCAGCCGCGCGGTTCGCGACCTTTTGGCGCGCTCCGGCGATCTCGCGACACTCGAGCGTTTTGGAGCGCGCGTAACAGCCGATACGTGTATCGTCGTTGCACCGCTGGTGAGAATCGGAGCACGCGTCTTGATGACGAATTCAGCCAAGTACGCGCATTACGGACCGGGTTTGCTCGGAGTCGACTCGGTGTTTGCCACAACCGAAGCGTGTGTAGCCTCGGCGATCGCTGGTGAGGTCTGCCGGGACGATGGCCCATGGGCCACATAGTCACGTTTCAAACTCAAACGGTGCTGTCCGGTGAAGTCTTCGGCGAGGCCCTCGCGGCTGACGCACCGCTGAGCTTTTGGGGAGGCATTGATCCCGATACCGGCGAAATCATCGACCGCCGGCATCCCCTCTCCGGATCAAACGTTGCGGGCCGTGTGCTCGTTATCCCGTTCGGCCGCGGGTCGTGCTCAGGGAGTGGCATCTTGCTGGAATCAATTCGCAACGGCACCGCCCCTGTTGCGATCGTCACTTCGCACATTGACCAAATCATCAGCCTCGGCGCCATCCTCGGCGATGAGCTCTACGGCACGTATCCTGTAGTGCTTGTCATGGCCAAAGAAGATCGGCTCCAAATATCCACCGGCGACATGGTGGCGATCGGCGCAAACGGCCTCGCCAGAATCACACCCGCCGGCGGAGTCTGAGGGAACGATCTCCTCTGCGATGTCATGACGTCGGGGTCAGTTCGTCGCTCCGACCGGGACCGCCGCCGCGCTGGCCAGCGCTTCGGCCTTGTCGACGCGCTCCCAGGGAACGTCAATATCGTCCCGGCCGAAGTGACCGTAAGTCGCTGTTTGCTGGAATATAGGTCGTTTCAACTGCATAGCATCGATGATTGCTGCTGGCCGCAGATCGAAGTGATCCTCGATAAGCCGCAGCAGAATCTCGTCAGAAATCCGCCCGGTACCGAAGGTTTCGATCATGATCGAGACAGGACGTGCCTTCCCGATCGCGTAAGACACCTGGATTTCAAAGCGCTCCGCCAGCCCTGCCGCCACAACGTTCTTCGCCACGTACCGCGCCGCGTACGCCGCCGAACGATCCACCTTTGACGCGTCTTTACCGGAAAACGCCCCACCCCCGTGCCTGGCCATCCCTCCATAGGTGTCCACGATGATTTTGCGCCCAGTCAGCCCCGCATCGGCCATGGGTCCGCCCAGCTCGAATCGTCCACTCGGATTGATCAACATGGTTGTTCGCGCGTCGAGCAAATGGTCGGGAATGACTTTGCGCACGATCGCATCGATGACCGTCTGCTCGATTTCGGTGTTCGCCACCTCTTTCCCATGTTGGGTTGAAACCACCACGGTGTCGACACGTGCCGGCCGTCCCCGGTGGTACTCCACCGTGACCTGAGCTTTCCCGTCAGGCAAGAGCCACGGCACCTCGCCACTCTTGCGCGCCGCGGCGAGCCGCTTGCAAAGACCGTGGGCGAGAGAAATCGGGAGCGGCATCAGCTCCGGTGTCTCATTGCTCGCGAAACCGATCATCATGCCTTGATCACCGGCGCCGACGCGGTCGAACATGTCGACAAGCTGCCCGGTGCGAACCTCGACCGAGTCGGCGATTCCATCCGAAATCTCCGGACTCTGATCCTTGATTGCGACGATCACGCCGCAAGTCTTCGCGTCAAATCCATGCAGCGAATGCGTGTATCCGATGGTTTCGATCGTTCTCCGCACCACCGCGGGAATATCGACATAGGAACTCGTTGAAATTTCGCCGAACACCAAGATCATGCCGGTCGTTGTGGCGGTTTCACAGGCCACGTGGGCGTCAGGATCCAGCCTCAATACCGCGTCGAGGACCGCATCCGAAATCTGGTCGCAAACCTTGTCCGGGTGGCCCTCGGTAACCGACTCGGACGTGAAATACGTCCGGTCGGCCGTCATCCAGCTATCGCCTTGGCTTCCCATCATCTCCCCAAAAGTCATTCGCATGAATCCGATTCCCAGGAACTTGTTGTTGCCTTCGTGTTGGCGCGCGAACCGCGTCTAGGTGCCACCTTCCCAAGACGTCAGGTAGCGCTCTTGCTCCACGGAGAGAACGTCGATGTCGATCTCCATGGCCGCCAGCTTCAATCGGGCGATGTCCTGGTCGATATCTTCCGGTACCTGATAAACGCCAGGTTCGAGTTGCTTCCCCTCGCGCACAAGATATGCCACCGCCAGCGCCTGATTGGCGAAACTCATGTCCATGACGCTCGCCGGATGTCCTTCGGCCGCGGCCAGATTGATGAGGCGCCCTTCTCCGAGCAGGATCACCCGCTGTTCGGGACCGAGCACAAACTCCTCGACAAATGGACGAAGCGTTCGCCGCCCCTCCCCGGACATCTCCTCCAGCGCCCGGATGTTGATCTCCGAATTGAAATGACCAGAGTTCGCCAGAATCGCCCCATCTTTCATTTGATCGAAGTGGTTGCGGTCCACAACGCTTATATTGCCGGTAGCGGTGATAAAGATATCTCCCAGTGCGGCTGCCCGGTCCATTGTCGTTACCGCGAAACCATCCATCGCCGCTTCTAGCGCGCGCACCGCGTTGATTTCTGTCACGATCACCCGGGCGCCCATCCCCCGCGCGCGCATCGCGATCCCTTTTCCGCACCAACCGTAACCGGCGACGACGATCGTCTTGCCCGCCAGCAGGATATTGGTGGCACGCAAAATGCCGTCGATCGTGCTTTGCCCGGTGCCATAGCGGTTATCGAAAAAGTGTTTTGTTTCCGCATCGTTCACGGCAATCACCGGAAACCGCAATAATCCCTGGGCATGCAGAGCGCGGTGGCGAACGACGCCAGTCGTCGTCTCTTCCGTCGCGCCGATGACGTCTGGCAAGAGATCTGATCGTTCCTGATGGATCATGCTCACCACGTCGGCGCCATCGTCGACGATGATGTGTGGGCCATGATCGAGAGCGGCGCGGATATGCCGATAGTAGGTGTCATTATCTTCACCCTTGATCGCGTAAACGGAGATACCGTCCTCCACCAATGCCGCCGCAACTTCATCCTGTGTAGACAGCGGGTTACTGGCGCACATCACCGAGTTGGCGCCTGCGGCTTTGAGTGCCAATGCAAGATTGGCGGTTTCGGTCGTGATGTGCGCGCAGACGACAATCCGCACCCCGTCGAGCGGGCGCTCCTGTTCAAACTGATCGCGAATCTGACCCAGCACTGGCATCTCGCGGGACGCCCAGTCGATCCGCCGCCGGCCCTCCGCGGCGAGACTCGGGTCTTTGATATCAAACGGCCGCGTGTTGGTCGCCGAGTCCACCATGAAGTCAATCTCCCCCCGCCGCGACGACAGCAAGTCGCGCCAACGCTGTCTCCCGATCAACCGAGGTTTGCAGCCATTCGGATTGGATTACACCAACGTAATCCGGGAAGACGTCGTTGAATCTAGCGACGAACTCGTCCGCGGTATAGAACTGCTCTTGTGGTCCGTGCCGCTCCACCGAGTAAGTCGCCGCCAATGATCCAATTCGTCCAGAAACGTCCAGTGGCAGACCCAACATCAGACCCTTGAGCAAACCTGCGCGATAGGCATCACCGCCCCCGGTCGGATCGCCCATTCGCGTGACCGGCGCCGCCGGGACAATCACGGTTTGCCCCTCATATCGCAATTCCGAACCAAACCTGCCGAGTGTAACCCCCACGAAAGGAACACGTTTGGCGAGGTCATCGACACTCATTCCAGTTTTCTCACCAATAACCGCCATCTCGTAATCGCTGCCGATCACCGCCCACGCGCCATCGATCCCAGCAATCAGTTCGTCGGCTCCAAGGGAGACTACTTGCTGCGATGGGTCGTAAACCAATTTGCATCCTGAAGCGGCAAACTCTTCGGTATGTTGCCGCATCACGTCGAGGCTCGTCGGGCCAACAATGCCGAATATGGTATCGCGACCCAACTCGAGCACAGACACTTCATTCGCGTGAGTCGATGCTCCGGGATAGAAACCCGCGATTTGATTCCCCGCGAGATCCGTGGACATGAATGACGAACCCGTGAGCTCTCCTGGCACATCGAGGACATGCGTCATGTCAATGCCGAGATTCTCAAACGTCGTTCGGTACTCCAGAAAATCGGACCCACCTGCACCAACCAGCGCCGGTCGCTCCCCAAGCAACGCGAACGTGTAACCGATATTCCCCGCGACGCCTCCCCGGTCCCGCCGCAACGAATCGAAGAGGAAGCTCACCGAGAGCACATACACTTTTCCGGGAATAATGTGATCCTGAAACGACCCGGGATACGTCATGATGTGATCGAAGGCGAGTGAACCGCTGACAACAATTGTTGGTTTCGGCCGCCGATCCGCATCGGGCATTTGACTCATCGTCTCCGGTGCCAACACTGTTCGCAACCGCACGAAGATAGCACGCGAAGATTCCGCATTCTCACGCGGCTGCTTTCGGGGCATTGACCGTAGCCAGCGCCTGCCGCACTGCGTCTTCAGACACGTCGTCGCGGATTATGACGCCTCCCCCCGAAAGCGGCAGGACGAATCGTTGGCGTCCATCGACACGTTTCTTGTCACTACCGAGCTTGGCGAGCACCTGCTCCTCGTCGAACGTGGCAGCCTCCGGAAGGTCGAACTCGTTGAGCAGTCGCTGCACGTGATGGGCATCCTCTGCCCGGCAGGTGCCACAGCTGACACCTATATCGAGAGCGGCCCGAATGCCCAAAGACACGGCTTCGCCATGAAGCAACTGGTAGTCCGCCGCTTCGATCGCGTGACCGAGCGTATGACCAAAATTCAGAAAGGCGCGGATTCCGGCTTCGCGTTCGTCCGCGGCAACGACGGCTGTTTTCAAGGCGATGTTGCGCCAGATCAGATATGACGTAACAGGTTCTTCCAACCGCTCGAGGCGAGCCGCGTTTCGCTCCAGCAGACTCATCAGGTCGCCTCGGTCTCCACCCGGCGTCGACTTCTGGATCACCGCGTGCTTGATCACTTCCGCCCAGCCCGACCGTAACTCTCGTGCGGGAACGGTGCGCAAGACCGCCGTATCGGCTATCACCAGCGGCGGCTGCAAAAACGCGCCAATCAGGTTCTTGCCGACCGCATGATTGATTCCGGTTTTCCCCCCGACACTGCTGTCGACGGTTGCAAGAAGCGTCGTCGGCACTTGCACTAACCCGACTCCGCGCAACACGGTCGCCGCCACAAACCCGGCGAGATCGCCGACCATACCTCCCCCCAGCGCGACGACGACATCGCCGCGCTCGATCCCGTTCCCGAGCAACCAGTCGTACAGATCCTCCGCTACGCGCAGGCTCTTGCTGCTTTCTCCAGCCGCGACGCGGAAAACGTCAACGCTCAATCCGGCATCTTCCAGGCTCCGCGTGACAGCTGGTGCATGGAGCGGTCCAACATTCGCATCGGTCACGACCCATGCCCGGCGCGTCGTCGGCCATTCATTTCGCGTTCGCTCGCCGATGTCGCGCAACCCATCTCGCGCGACGACAATGTTTGAGACCCCGGAAGGTGTATCAAGACGCACGGAAAGTGGCTGGCCCATTTCCAGCCGCGCGATCTTCACCAGCTCGCCGGCCGCCGCTGCCGCAGACACGCCGTCGACTGAAACCGTAATGTGCGCATTGTCGTATGCAGATTGCCGATCGCATTTGAGGGTATGGATTCTGGTCAGTGGTTCGCTCGACGCGAGCATCGGTCGTTCAACGGCGGCGCCTGCTTCCGCCGTCTGCCGCTGCAACCTCGCCAGAATCGTCTCCGGTGTGGCATCCAGGGCAATGACCAATGTTCCGGGGCGTCCGAGAAGGTCGCTGTCCCAACTCCTCGCGTCTATTACCGCGCCCCCACCGGTGGCGATGACCGTGTTCGTCCGTTGCAACAATTCGCCGAGTATGGTTCGCTCGCTCGCCCGAAACGCCTGTTCGCCGTGCTCGCGAAAAATGGACGGTACATCCGTGCTCCACTGACTCACGATCTCATCGTCGCAGTCCGCGGCGGACCATCCCAGGGCGTCGGCAAGGAGCCGGGAGGTCGTTGTCTTCCCGGTCCCGCTGAAGCCAACCAACACGATGCGCTCGACGCCGCCCACCACGCCTCCACCACCAACGTCACAGCACGGCCAGCCAGTATAGTCAGCGACTTGGCAGGTCGCTGACGACGGCGCATCGAGGCATCAGGGGCTCACATTGGAGAAACCCCAAAACATTCTTGCCCTTGACCAGGGAACGACGTCGAGCAGGGCTCTGCTGTTCGACCAACATGCGCAGACCCGTTCCATGGCGCAAGAGCCGACAACGCAATATTTTCCCAAACTGGGCTGGGTCAATCAGGACGCCTCCGAAATCTGGCTAACGACGCTTTCCGCCGCCCGCGAAGCACTCCAACGCGCGCACATCTCCGGCGCTCAGGTCGCCGCCATCGGCATCGCCAATCAACGAGAAACGCTGGTTGTGTGGGACAGCAAATCAGGGCGCCCCGTTGCCCCCGCGATTGTTTGGCAAAGCCGGCAAAGTCAACCCCAGATCGCCGAGTTGCTCAGCAGGAACGTAGGTCCCATGTATCAACGCATTACGGGTCTCGTTCCCGACTCGTACTTCACGGCCTCGAAACTGGCCTGGTTGTTCGACGGACAACCGGAGTTGCGACGCAGGGCAGAGAACGGGGAGCTACTGGTGGGTACGGTCGATTCGTGGCTGATCTGGAAACTCACAGAGGGGCGCGCTCACGTCACCGATGCGACGAATGCATCCCGGACCATGCTCTTCGACATTCGAGCCCGCGACTGGTCCGAGGATGTGCTTGCAGACCTCGCCATCCCCCGTCAGGTGCTTCCCCAGGTAGTGGCCAGCGCGGGTTTTGTAGCTACGGTGTCCGCCGCGCATTTTGGCGCGGAAATACCTGTCACCGGCATCGCGGGCGATCAACACGCGGCGCTTTTCGGCCAGACCTGCTTTTCGCCCGGTGACACCAAGAACACATTTGGTACTGGCTCGTTCCTGCTCATGAACACCGGTGATCGCCCGCAACGCTCGACGCACCAGCTTCTCACGACCATTGCTTGGCAACTTGGTGAACGCACGACCTACGCCCTGGAAGGGTCTGTTTTCGCCAGCGGCGCCGCGGTGGCATGGCTCCGCGATGGGATCGGGATAATCAAGACCTCCGCAGACGTTGAGACGCTCGCCGCCTCCGTACCCGATTCCGGAGGAGTCTCGGTGGTTCCGGCGTTAACCGGGTTGGGCGCCCCCCATTGGAACGCCTCCGCGCGTGGGCTGATCATCGGCATCACCGGCGGCACGACCGCGGCTCACATCGCTCGCGCTACTCTGGAAGCAATCGCGTTCCAGACCCGTGACGTCACAGACGCCATGACTCGCGATGCCGGCTCACCGCTCACGATCCTCCGCGTCGACGGTGGAGCCGCCCGCAATGACCTGCTGATGCAGATCCAGGCGGACGTGCTCGGAGTTCCCGTGGTTCGTCCCAAAAACATCGAAACAACGGCTCTGGGCGCGGCGTATCTCGCCGGTCTAGGCGCGGGTATTTGGGCAGACCAAAAAGAGCTGACCAGCCTTTCGGAAAGCGAGCGCACATTCACACCGGCAGGATCCAGCGATTGGGAAAATCGTTACGCCACCTGGCGGCGCGCGACGGAACGCGCCATGGATTGGGTGGACTAACCACGTTTCGGTTTGGATGCATCCCGCTTCACGAATTGCCGGATACCTGGCAGATCGAGCTCGCGCAACTTCTTCATCGCCTGGGCCATGAAGTGATCCATCTGCGAGCGGGTAGGTTTCATCCCGGTGCGGTAATAGAAATCCGCGGCCCGTCCAATAGCCATCGTTCCCGCGTACGCGATGGCCAGTTTCGGGATCGTCCCCGCCGCAAACGGCAACCAGGTTGTCGCTTGCCGAGCCACCGTTCGCCACACCAACCCTACGCCCACCACTGGCAAAACGTCCTGCAATATCCCTCGCTGGTCCTGGAGATCACGCCCATGAACCGCGGCAAGTTTGTACAGCATCATCACCTGATTCTTGGTCAAGACAATGAAGTCGGCGCCAGCGGCCGCGATATTACCGATAATCGGAATCAGCGTCGGGATATTGGAAACAACCGAAAAC
>JACCXM010000081.1 GCA_013697005.1 Chloroflexia bacterium
CTTGGGAACGCGCGCAAATCCAGCTCAGCCGCAATAAAGCCAACACCACGCGGACGACCGAGCGCGAGTATCTGCTGCGCGGGCTGATCTTCTGCCCGTCCTGTGGCCGGCGCTGGTATGCCCGCTACAAGCGCGACATTGACCGCTGCTACTACCGCTGCCCGAGCGCGCGGGCCGAGCTATGGGCCCCATCCGACTGCACGATCCGCTTCAGCCTCGAACAGTCGCGTCTGGAATCGGCTGTCCTTGGCGCGATCAAAGCGTTCCTGCTAGACCCGGAGACGCGCACGGCCGGCGTTGCCGCTGAGCAGGAACGGCTCGCGGCAGAGCGGCAGCGTTTGGGCGACGATCTGATCGCTATCGACCGGCACTTGGCCGCCACAGACCAACGTCTTGGGAAGTTGCTTGACGACGTGCTCAGCGCCGGATTTCCCGAGGCACTGGTCGAGCAGCGTAAGCGCGATCTCCTGGCCGAACGCGAGCGGCGTGTCGCTGAGCGCGCGAACGCACTGGCGCGACTGGCGACGACGGACGTGCCTGATCTGGAGGCGGCCATCGCTGCCCTGGCGCCGACGGTTGAACGCGCGTTCACGGCGGCGACATCGGCGGAGCTGCGCGAGTTGTTGGAGGTCCTGCGCGTGGAGATTCGCCCCATCGACCGCGATACGGTGCGGCTGACGGGCGTCATTGGCGGCCTGGATGGGTCAGTCGTGACGCTTTCATCAGGATCGCGGCGACGATCACCTGACGGGACGACCTGGTGTCCACATCCGTTTCCACGCTGAGCGCGCCTTGCTCCCGCAGCGTGTTCCACGCCATGTACAGCAGATAGGCGACGCCCAGGTATTTGAGAGTCTGAAAGGCGAGCGCGCTGGCATGCAAGAGGGCGGCGAGACCGACGATCGCCGCGGCCATGTGCGGGATGATGCCCAGGGTGCAACCGAACGCGGCGACGACACTGGCGCGGAATCCCCGCGAAAGTCCGGCCGCCAGCGTAAAGAGCACGCCGGTGCCCGGTGTCGCGACAATCACCAACGACGTGACGAGAAACTCGATGCTCACGACGTTCCCCCTGGCGCCTGGCAAACGCTTGGCCCGCGCTGTCCGCTACGGCTGCGGCGTGGCCACCGGGGCGACGGACTCGAAGGTGTAGGTCAGTGCCTCTGCCTCCGTCACCGCCATCACCAGCGACGGCTGACCAACCGCGCCCTCGCGGAAGGTTACCGTGTCGGTGAAGGCTCCCAACGGGCCGTCGTAGAACAGGTAGGTGGCCTCCTCCCCCACCAGGGGCCGCAGCTCGAACCAGAGCTCGCCCGCGTCGAAGAGCAGCCGGTCGCCCCGCAGCGCGACGACGACCTCGCCCAGCGCTGGGTTGCTGTAGCGTCCCAGATACGGCGCCACGCTGGAGGGATCGACCGGGCCGAGTCGCGCCAGGATCTGGGCGGTGTCGGCCGCGAGGTCGTCGAGGAGCCCCGGCAGAAACGGGTCGATTTCCGCCGGTTGGTCGAACAGCAGCTCCAGGAGGCGGACCTTGATGGCCTGGGTAAAGAAGTAGGCGGTTCCCACCTGCGGCCCGTTCGTCAGCACGACGAGACCCAGGTCCGCCTCCGGCAGAAAGGCGATCTCGGAGGTGAAGCCGAAGGCGGTGCCGCCGTGACTGAGCACGCGCTGCCCCTGGTACTCGCCAACGAACCAGCCCAGACCGTAGCCGGCGAGCATCTCGTTGAGCACCGGCGGTCCGCCGGGATTGGCCGGGATCGCCACCCGCGGCTCCCAGGTCAGGGCCAGGTTCTCCGAGAAGACGACCCGCGCCCCGCCGGGGGCAAGACCGCCGGCCAACTGCGTCTGGACGTAGCGCGCCATCTCCCGCGCGCTCGACCAGAGTGCCCCTGCCGGCGCCTCCGCGGTGTAGATACTCTGGTCCTCGAGCAGCGCCAGCGGGTGGGTTTCGCCGGCCAGATTCACGATGTGCGATATGGCGTAGTCGCCGTCGGCCAGGACATCGGCCAGGGAAAAGGTCGAGCGCTCCATCCGGATCGGGGTGAGCACCCGCTCCCGCATTGCCAGCGTGTAGGCGTCGTAGAGGGTGTTGGGGCCTCCGCCAGCGGCCGCGGCCGCGGCGTAGCCGCCGATGCTGAACATCTGGTTGCTGTACTGGTAGCGCTCGCCGGCTGGGGCAGTCAGGGGGAAGTCGCGTGCCGCGGCGATCAGCCGCGCGGGGGTGAGCGCGAAGCTGTTGAAGCCGAGCTCGGCGTCGCGGTTCGGCACGCCGCTGCAAGCGCAGAAGAGGTCGGCCACGGTCAGGCGTTGGGTGAGCACGGGATCCGCGAGGGCGAAGCCAGACAAGAGCTCGACGACCGGGGTGTCCCAGCCAATGCGGCCGTCGTCGACCAGCGTCGCCGTCATCGTGGTCGTCACCGGTTTCGTGACCGAGGCGACCCGCATCAGGGTGTCGGGTGTGACCGCGCTGTCGGCCCCAAGCTCCTTGACGCCGAAGCCATCAAGGTAGACGATCTCGTTCCCCTGCACGACGCCGACCGCGGCGCCGGGGACACCCATCATGGCGAGGGTCGCATCGACATAGGCCGCGAACTCGGCCCGGCGCTCGCCGGTCAGAGGCAGCGGTGCGACACCCGTCAACTCGTCCTGGGCGAGGGCGAGCGACGGTGGGGCGGCGAGCACGAGGAGGATGGAAAGGCACATGAGGAGGCTGCGCATGACGGCACTCCTGCCGGATGACGTGACGGAACCCCGCCGAACGCCCCGCAGCCTACACCCGCGCCGGCGCACCGGCAAGCGCGTCCGGGCGCAGGCACGAGGGATGCCTTGACGGCTCGTTTCGCACCGGTACAATCACACGACTCGTTTCCCACCGCTGAGTTGACCCCTGTCGCCGGGAAGAGCGTGAAAGGAGTCGACGATGGAGGCGCCACGCCTGTTCGCCATCATCGCGCTGATCCTGTTGCCGACCGTGATGTACGGCGGATACGCGCTGCTGCGGATGCTCGAGCGCGGCGAAGGACTGTCGGAGTTCCAGCGCACCTACTTCCGGGCTGGTCACGCCCACGCCGGGGTACTGCTGGTCCTGGCCCTCGTCTACTACCAGTACCTGGGCGGGACGACCGTCGCCGACGGGCTGAAGTGGCTGGCGTGCGTCGTACTCCAGGTCGGCATCCTCGCCCAGGCGGGCGGGTTTTTTGTGCACATGAGCGCCGGCCGCCCGGGCGCGCCGTCGCTCGGGACGCGCCTCACGACCGCCGGCGCGGTGCTGCTCGCGGTGGCGCTGCTGTTCCTGGCCTACGCCCTCATCGGCGCCTACCCAGGCTGACGCGTTGGAGCGGGCCAGTGACACCTTACCCCTGCCGATCGAGGATTCCCCACCGGGCGCACGACGCCCCCTGAAGGTCGGTCTCCTGCTGCCAAACGGCGAGGGCATGCTCGACGGCCGTACCGCGCGCGGGGAGGATTTCCGCGCCTTCGCCCTACTTGCCGAAGACGCCGGGTTTGATGCCCTGTGGACGGTCGATCACCTGCTCGTGCGGCCCGCCGCGGTCGCCGCGCAGTTCGGCGCGCCGGTTTCGCCGCAACTGGCCGCGGAGCCGCCCCAGGGCTTCTGGGATTGCTGGACGCTGCTCGCCGCGCTCGCCGGCGCCACCAGCCGCATCCGGCTCGGGACGCTGGTCAGTTGCACGGGGTATCGCAATCCGGTGGTGCTCGCCAACATGGCGGCCACCCTGGATGAGTTCAGCGGCGGGCGGCTGGTGCTGGGACTCGGCGCGGGCAATTACGCGGACGAACACTGATCGCTCGGGGTCCCCTTCGATCACCGAATCAGCCGGTTCGAAGAGGCGCTGACGATCATCGCGGGGCTGTTGCGGCACGGCACGGTGGATTTTGCGGGGGAGTGGTACACGGCGCGCGAGTGCGAGTTGCGCTTGCGTGGTCCCCGGCCAGCCGGACCGCCGATCCTGATCGGCGCGCTCGGGCAGGGCCCGCGCATGTTGCGGCTGGTGGCGGAGTACGGGGATTACTGGAATGCCGGGCTCGCCTTCGAGCGGAGCCACCCGGACCGGATTCCGCCGCTGCGGGAGGCGGTCGACGCCGCGTGCCTGGCGCATGGCCGCGATCCGGCAACCCTGGCACGGACGGTCACGATCCGGGTGGCGTTGCCCGGCCAAACCGTTTCCATCCAGTCTCCGGGCGAGGAGCCACTCCAGGGAACCCCGGACGAGATCGCCGACGCGTTGCGGGCCTTCGCCCGCGCGGGGATCGACGAGGCGCAGGTCTGGCTGGCGCCGAAC
>JACCXM010000113.1 GCA_013697005.1 Chloroflexia bacterium
ACGCGCGGATCACCGCCCACCGCTCCTCGCCCGTGGCGTAGATGCGAAAGCGGACGGTGACGGCCGGCTCGGTTTCGCCCTGCAAGGCTCTCCGCCCAGGCAATCGCTCCAGGGGAAACGGCAGTCCATCCTCGTCGAAGATGGCGAACCGCGCCGCGACCTGCGCCAGAGGAGTGCTCAGAAGTTCGGCCGGGGTGTCAAAACCGAGCGCGCGGGCGCCGGCGGCGTTGGCGTAGACGAGCGTCCCGCGCGCATCCTGAACGGTGACGCCGTCGCCGACGTGATCCAGAATGACCGCGAGATCGCCCGGAACCTCCTGCACGAAGGAACTCCTGCTAACGATCCCTTGCGGCCGATCACACTACCCAGTGCGTGAAGTATCCAGTGGTGGCCGCGCGATTGCCAGACTCCACATGTAACCCAGCACGCCGCCCCTGCCCCACCCTCTATTTCGCAAATCGAGCCCCTCTCCCTGCGCACAGGGAGAGGGGTTGGAGTGTGAGGGTCCTACACCGGCTCGAGCCTGCCGGTGTAGAGCAGCATCGTCGGAATGCCATCGCCGTACGGGCTGTTCGTCAGAATCGGATCGTCCTCGGCCGGCCAGGCTTTCACCCGCACCCCTTCCACCGCCGGGTTGGCGCCATAGCGCTCGTACATCGGGATCGCCGGCAGCAGCTCGTTGAAGGCCCGGGCGATCTGGCCGATGTTCGCCTTCTGCGCCTCTTCATCGAGTCCGAGCGCGGAGTCGATCACGAGCTGTTCCAGATCGACCTCGCCCAAGGCATCGGTCTCCTGCACGAGAGGATAGCCCCATCCCTGGCCGCCGTTACGGATGGCCTGGGTATTGTGCAGCAGCAGGTCGTGGGCAAACGCGAAGTGCGGATGCGGGTTCTCCGTCGCGCCCCACAGCTCGACCAGGAAATCGAACTTGCCCTGGTCGAAGTCGGGGATCAATTGCGTGTAGGTGATGGCGCGCGGTTCCAGCCTGATGCCGAAGTTCCCCAACTGCTCGACGATATCGAGCGCGCACCCCGCGGAGTCGACATACTCGGCCGGGAAGACGATCTCCCACGCGGCGTCCGCGCCGTCCGGGGTCTTCCAGGTCTCGCCCTCCTTTGTCCAGCCCACCTCCTGCAGCAGGGCCGCCGCCTTTTCGACGTCGTACTCGTACTGATTCAGCGAGGCGATATCCTCCTCACTCAGCCATTCCGGAATCATGATGTCGCTCATCCCGGACATGTACTGGACCGCGATGCCCGAATCTCCCAGGGCGATGGTCCCGTTCTGTTCCCGGTTGATCGCGTGCGCCAACGCCTGGCGCACCCGCTTGTCGCCAAAGACGTCGCCGAGGGTGTTGTAGTTGATATAGAGGCAGTTGCCGTTGTATGTCGGTGGCCGCAGCACTCGGATTTCCGGTGTCTCCAGAAACTGTTGCACGGTCGCCGGCGGGAAGCCGTGGGTGGCGTAGTCGACGTCCTTGGAGAGCACCACCGGGGTGATGTCGGACGTTTCGCCCTGGTAATTGATGATCCGGTCGAACTTGACATCGTTGGCGTTCCAGGCTTGCTCGTTTTTCAGGAGCGTATTCTGGGACACGGTGAAACTGTTGACGTCGAACATGAACGGACCGCTGGCGATGACGTTTTCCGGCCGGAACTTGACGAACTGGTCGAGCAGTTGTTTGCCCTCCGGGTCGTCGAGCGTACCGCCGCCGCCGAAGAAATCATCCGACTGCGCCGCCCACTCGCCGTAGTCCACGGCGGAGAGGGTATTGAACTTGAGCACGTAGCGCTCGACCACCGTCGAGGGCACACTCATGTGGAAGTTGACCGTGTATTCGTCGACCGCGGTCACCTCGTCGATGTAGTCCCACACCGTTACCGCCATCAGCCGGGCGCAGGAGAAGGTCGCCATCACGTCGTTCGAGGTGATCTCGTTGCCGTCGCTCCATTTGGCGCCCTGACGGAGCGTGACCTGGAAGATGTCTCCGTCCTGGAAGCTCCAATCTGTTGCCAGCAACGGGAGCCACTCTTTCGACGCCCAGTAGTACATCGCCATCGGCTGAATAATGAGATCGGCATAGATGTTCGGCGGCGCGAAGATGGCGTTGACCACCCCTTGCATCAGGTTGAAGTGCCCCTGCGGGAGGGGAGACCAGGGCCAGGCGGTATGAAACTCACTGGCCCCGTCCTGGGCCAGCACGGCGCGGCCACCGAGCTCGGGCAAAGACCCAGTGGCGAACATGGCGCCCGCGGCGGCGCCGGCAGCTGTGCCGAGCAGACGGCGGCGGCTGAGTGCGATC
>JACCXM010000120.1 GCA_013697005.1 Chloroflexia bacterium
GGCCGCGGCGGACCGGGTGGCGGCCGCGGTGGTCCCCGCCGCAGCGGCGGTGGCCGCTTCGGTGGCCGGCGCAAGGTGTGCGGTTTCTGCGTCGACAAGATCGGCGAAGTCGATTACAAGGACACCCCCCGCCTGCGCCGCTACATTTCGGAGCGAGGCAAGATCGAGCCGCGCCGCAAGCTCGGCACGTGCGCCCGGCATCAGCGCTCGCTGACGACCGCGATCAAGCGCGCCCGGCACGTAGCGCTCCTGCCGTTCACCACCGCTTCCCGCTAGCTCGCCAAGCATGCAGCGACGCGGTGATGACTCGTTCCGGGCCAGGATCGCCCGCGCCCGAGCACGCGCCAGGGGGCAGACCCGGCCAACTCCGGCGCGCCCCCCGGTGCGCAAACGACGCGTGCCCCGGCGCGAGATCGAAGCGCGGCGGCTGCGCCTGCTGCGCTGGGGCGTGGCCGCCGCCGGGCTGATCACACTGGTCATCATCGCCGGTGGCGTCATCTACGAGAACGTCCTCAAACCCAACCAGGCCTTGGCCTCCGTCGGTTCGGAAACCATTACGCGCCAGGACTATTGGAAAGCGCGCACCAACGATCTCTACGAACAGGCGCAGCAGTACCTCGACTTTGCGCAATTCGTGGGACCCGATCAGCGGGGACAGTACGAAGCGCTGGCCCAGCAATCGCTGGCACAGGCGCCGGACGTCTGGGGCAGCACCGACGTCGACGAAACCTCGCTGGGGCAGATGATCGACGATCGCCTCTATCTCCAGGGGCTGGATGATCTGGAGTTGGCAATCACCCCGGAGGAGATCGACACCTTCGCCCTCAACCGATTCGCCCCTCCCGGCGCGCCGCTGATCGTCCCCAGTCCGACGCCGACCTACACCGCCGAGCGCGCGGAAATCGCCACGAGCACCGCCGCGGCGTTGCTGACCACCCCACTGGCCACCCCGCTCGCGGGGAGGCCTGTGTCCGGCACACCGGCTGCGGGAACGCCAGCGGGAGGCACTCCGGTTGCATCACCGTTCGCCATTTCCGGAACGCCGGGCGCCACGCCGCTGGCGGAGATCCCCACCGTACCGCCCGCCACACCCAATCCGGCGGAGGCGCGCGCGACCGCGGAGGCGGGTTACGCGCAATTTGCCGAGGAGTTTTTCGCGCTGGCCCACCTCTCGCCGGAGGACTATGAGCGCTTGATCGTGGCGCCCGCACTGGCGCGGCAGAAGATCAGCGACGCGCTCGGGGCCGAGATCGGGCAGAGCGCGCCCCAGGTGAACGCCGCCCATATTCTCCTCCCCACACAGGAGGCGGCGGAAGCGGCCCGTGCCCGGGTGGCCGCGGGCGAGGCGTTCGCGACGGTGGCCAGCGAGGTGTCGACCGACCAGGGCACCGCTGGCAATGGCGGCGATCTCGGCTGGTTTACTCGCGCGGAGATGGTCCCCGCCTTTGCCGAGACCGCGTTTTCCCTGGAACCGGGGACTGTCTCGGAACCGGTGGAAACGGAATTCGGCTGGCACATCATCCAGGTCACCGAGAGCGATCCCGATCGCCCGCTGACCGATATCCAGATCAACCGGCTCCAGCAGGTCGTCGTCGACCGCTGGTTGGAGGAGCAGCGCGCGACGGCCGCGGTAACCTCGACATTGCCGCCAACACCAACGCCGTTCGCCGCCCAGTTCCAGCCTCCGGCAGGCGCGCCGCCACCCCCGCCGCCGCCGCCGCCTCCCGCCACTCCGGCCGCAACACCGGTCGGAATCACCATCGGTGGCACACCGTCCGGATAGAACGTGCGGCGATCGGACCGGTAAGTGCTATCCTGAAATCTGGTCCAGCACGTCGGGCAAGGGAAAGCGCGCCCCCCGCGCGCCAGGTAGGAACGGGAGCGATGACCCAGCGCGGCCGCGGCTCCGGGCCTTCCGGGGATAATCCCGACGACGAGGATGCCGCGGTGGAGCGGACCGCGGAACGCTATCCCATGCCCCCCACCGCCTCGCGTCCGATCGTGCCGTACGATCCCTACCGGCCCCCACCGGGTGAGACCTCCCGCATCTCGCGGCGCAATGTCGCCGCCGAGGATTTGGCGCCGGAACCACGCCCCGCATCCCGCGTCGCCGGCAGTGATCCGTTCCTCCCCGACGACGATCCGCTCAGCGCCGATGCCTGGCAGCTCGAGCTCGACGAGCTGGACGCGCCCGCCAGCCCTGGCGCTGACCCCGCTGATACGCTGCCCGATTTCGACCTCACCACGCCGCCACCCCGCGCGCGGCGGCAATCCGCCGCGGCCGCGAAACGGGTTGACCGCGAAAGCCGATCCGCCGCTGGGAGAGCTCCCCGCCGCGGCCGCACGCCAGCCGCGGGGGCGCGTGGCCGCGCCGTGCGCCCCAGCTTCACCCTTGGCATGCCTCGCGTCGTCGCGGGATCGTCGTTGGTGACGGATCAGACGGTTCTGCTCCTGCTTGGCATCAACGCGGCCAGTATCCTCGTCATGGCGCTGCTGCTTGGGGTGCGGCTGGGAGCACTCCCCTCGCCGGCCGTGCTTCAGCTCGACGCCGCCGGCAACCCCGCGCTCTGGGGAGCGCCGGGCGTTCTATGGCGGCTACCCATGATGTCGTTTTTCATCACCGCGATTTTCGTGGCCGTCGCCTGGTTCGTGCACCCGATCGACCGCTTCGCGGCACGTTTTGCGCTGGCGGCAGCGCTGTTGGCCCAGGTGGTCGCCTGGGTCGCGGTCATCCAGCACCTCGCGTGATTCAGCGTCAAAAGGAGCGCGGCCAGACAGTCGCGCAAAGGAGGTTCGTTACGTTCGCGCCAACCATGAATATAAACATGACCATAAACATGAAAATCCTGTTCGCCGCGACGCTGCTGTTCGGCGCGCTGGCGGCGTGCAGCCCAGCCGGCGCTCAGGACACGGCTTCACCGACACCCAGTGCCGGCATTTTTGACCCGGCCATAGCCGACGCCACGCCGATTCCGGATGTCGACACCTTCGACGTCCCCTCGGCGGATCACACCACCGAGGACGTCGATTACGCGCAAGATCCGCCGGCGGGCGGTCCCCACGACCCGTCATGGCAAAAGTGCGCCGTCTATGACGCCCCGGTGCGCGACGAGAACGCCGTCCACGCCCAAGAGCATGGCGCCGTCTGGATCACCTATCAACCGGAACTGGCGGACGCAGACCGGGAAACCCTGGCCGCCTATGCCGAAGACCAACCGTACGTCCTGATCAGTCCCTATCCGGAGCTCGAAGATACGGTGGTCGCTTCGGCCTGGGGCGCGCAGCTCCGGCTGGACGACGTCGCCGATCCGCGGCTGCAAGCGTTCATCGACCGCTACGCCGGCAATGGTCCGGAACGCGGAGCACGGTGTGATACGGGGGTGGAAACAACGGTCGGGTAACGGGGTGTCAGAGTGTCAGGGAGAACGGCACACCCCATCACGTTCAATCAGCTCCGGGCCGTTGTTGCGGGGGCTGTTGACGTCCGGGCTCACCGGGTAGATGCGCATCGCGTCCTCGGGATAGGGTTGCAGCAGGCGCTCCACCTGGAGGGGATCGGTCACGTCGCGCGACACCCACTCCTCCTCGTCTTCGCGGCGGAGAATGACCGGCATCCGCTCGTGCAGCGGCGCCACGAGTGGGTTCGCCGCCGTGGTGATGATCGTGAACGATCCCGCGGCGTCGTTTTCCTCGTCGTGGGTCACGTCATACAACCCCGCCAGACCCCACACCTCGCCGTCGTCCGCGGTGAGGTAGTACGGCTGCTTGCGGCCATCGACCTTCCGCCATTCATAGAAACCGCTGGCGGGCACGATGCAGCGTTTGGCCTTGGTCAATCCGCGAAACATCGGCTTTTCGAGCAGGGTTTCGGCGCGGGCATTGATCGGCGTCACCGGCGCCTTACCGTCGGGGCGCCGCCAGCGCAGCACCAACCCCCATTGCATATCCAGCGCGGTGCGCTCGCCCGCGGCATCCTCGACGATCACCGGCAGGAGCTGCGACGGCGCGGCGTTATAGGTTGTCCATTCCGGGAACAGATCGGCTGGAATCTGGCGGAGCTGGAAACGCTCGGAGAGTTCCGTCGTGCCTTCGATCACGTAGCGGCCGCACATCAGCTTGATCCTTTCCTGAGCAGATCGACGGCACAAGTATAGTACACGTGTTCTATACTCGGCGGGAAACCGACGCCACCATGCGGAGAGTGGTACATCCGCATGATATACTCGCTACTCTCGGACGGCGTTTGATGACGTGGTTTTCCCGCCACCCGGCTCGGCCGTACCGTTTGGTCATTCTCTGTAGCGTTCTCGGCGTCCTCGATTCCTGGCGGGCGGAGCTCTTCCCGTGAAACCACAGACCGCTTCGGCTCCAACCATGCGTATCCTGGCCGGTGCCCTGCTGGCGATCGGAGTGGTGTTGACCGTCGGCTCCCTGTTCGCCGATCAGCTCAATTTGACCGGGGGCGGCGTCGGACTCGGCTGGAAGCAACTGATCGGCGTCGTCGTCGGATTGGTGCTGGCTCTGCTTGGCGGCGCGTGGCTGGTGCAGCCGCCAACATCGCGCGGTGTAGACCGCCCTCTGGAGTGATTCCGGGGTACGATCTTTGATGGTGAGCGACGAAGCCCCGCGGAGGGGCTTCACTATTGCTGGGGGAAGCATGATGCCGCTTACGCACGATGCCAACGGGGATGACGACCGCTCGCTGGCGCTCACGATCCAGGAAAACCGCTGGCCGGTCAGCACTCGCCCGATGGGTCTGGGCGCGATTCTGCCAATGGCGGAAAACTCCGCGTTCGGCGGCACACCACACTTTTCCGACATCCTGGCGATGACACGCACCGCCGAAGCTGTTGGCTTTGATGCGGTCTGGATCATCGATCACTTCCTGTTCCGCACCGAGCCGGGCAGTCAATTCCAGATGCCCACCTCCGACGAAGGCAACGGAGTGTGGGAATGCTTCGCGACCATGGCCGGGCTCGCCAGCGCGACAGAGCGGATTCAGATCGGGTCGCTGGTGGCCTGCACCGGATTCCGCAATCCGGGTTTGGTCGCCAAAATGACCGAGACCATCGATGATATCAGCGGCGGCCGCGTCATTCTGGGGCTCGGCGCCGGGTGGCACCGGCCGGAGTACGACGCCTTCGGCTATCCCTACGATCATCGCGTCAGCCGCTTCGAAGAAGCGATGGCGATCATCCATCCGCTGCTGCGCACGGGTCAGGTCGACTTCGCGGGCGAGTTCTTTCAGGCTCGCGACGCATTCAACCAGCCCCGCGGGCCGCGGGCCACGGGCGCGCCGATCCTGGTCGGGTCCAGCGGTCCCCGCATGCTGCGCATCATTGCCCGCTATGCCGATGCCTGGAACACCGTCTGGCACGGGGATGCGGAGGCGATCGCGCAGCAGTTGACCGCCCTCGATGAGGCGTGTCACGAGGTCGGACGCGATCCGGCCACGCTGGTACGGACCGCGGGCGGCAATATCGCCATGCCGGGCTATCTCGGCATCCGGCCCAACCCAATCGCGGGCGAACCGGAAGCGATCGCCGAGGTCATCCTGGGATTCCGCGCGCGCGGCATTCAGCACTTCGTGGCCGGACTCGATCCCTGCACCCCCCAGACCATCGAGCAATTCGCGCGGGTGATCGAGCTGGTCGACGCGGGTTAGCGGGCTTTGCGGTCATCGTTCAGATGCTTGAGCGATCCGCCTAACACATACGTATACCGTATATACTCTCTATACGGTATGCTCGAAGGCGTTTGTTATCCGCGTCAACGGTCCGGGCAACAGGAGGATTCCATGATCACTCAGCACCTCCGCAAGTCCGGCAACAGCTTTATCGTGACCGTGCCGAAGGAGGAAGTCGAGCGGCGGGGCTGGCAGGAAGGGCAACTGCTGGCTGTGGAGTTTACCGAGCTCGAGCTGCGGCCGGTTTTGGGAAGCGATTTCCGCGATGCCATCGAGGAACGCTGGGAACGGAATGAGGAGGCGCTGCGCTATCTCGCCGGTCGTTGAACGATGGCGCAACTACGCTACCCAACCGTGGCCGAAGTGATCGCTATTCACGAAAGGGTGATGCGCGGACTTGGTGAGAGCCCGAGACCGCTGCGCGACGAAGGGTTGTTGGAGTCAGCGCTCAATCGGCCTCAGATGGCGGCCTACTACGAAGAAGCAGACATTGTCCGGCAAGCGACATTGCTCGGTACCGGCATTTCTCAGGCTCAGGCATTCCTCGATGGCAACAAGCGCACCGCTTTCCAGACACTCGATGCCTTTTTATGGGTCAATGGCTGGGAGTTCCTCGGTGAGCCACTGGAACTGGCCCGCCAATTCGAGCAGTTCGCGGAGCGTTCCCGCCATGTACCCGACGCGATCGACGCCTTCGAGGCGTGGCTGCGAGACGCTGTCCAGCCTCGGCCCGGACCCGCCTGAGCTCATACTGAGAAACAAGGAGACCCGTGATGACCACGGCCTGTACCCATCTCGACCAGATCCACGACGTCACCCCCAGCGCGCAAGGCTGCGAGGAGTGTCTCAAGATCGGGAGCGGGTGGGTTCACCTGCGTGAGTGTCTCCCCTGCGGCCATGTCGGTTGCTGCGATTCGTCGCCGAACAAACACGCGACGCGGCACTATCTTTCGCCTCGCCAC
>JACCXM010000125.1 GCA_013697005.1 Chloroflexia bacterium
GCGCAGGCGATCAAACCCACGACCACGCTGCCGCCGATGTAGAGCGCGGCTTCATCCCAGTGTCTCCCCTCGATGAGGGTCACCGCCTCGAGTGAAAACGCGCTGAACGTGGTGTAGCCACCCAGAAACCCGGTCACGAGCAATAATCGGAGCGCCGGGTCCGCGCCGCGCCCGAGGATGACGCTCATCAGCAGCCCGATTGCCAGCGAGCCGGTGATGTTGACGGCCAACGTGCCCCAGGGAAACATCCCGCCCCAGCGGCCCGCCGCCCATTGCGCGATGCCATATCGAACGGCGGAGCCGGCAGCCCCTCCCAGCGCCACCCAGAGATACGCCACCCTACCTCCCCGTCCTCGATCCATCGCGGATTTACACGCGGACAGTAGGGGTCCGCGCCTGGTTCGTCAAAGAGAGATGAACGCATCCGTTAGGGATCGCTCCTGATTGCCAACTCGGTTATAAACTCCAGCACATTGGTAACTGCGAGCTGAGAGCGTTCCCGCTCCGAGGGGATTGTTGACTATGACGCGTGTACTCGTGGTTGAAGATTCTCCAGATATCGCGCGCCTCGTCCAGCGCAGCCTAATCCTGGAAGGGTATGAGGTCGACGTCGCCAATGATGGCTGCGGCGCACTGGCCGTGGTCCGCGACGCCCCGCCCGACCTGATCGTGCTCGATCTGATGCTGCCCGATATCGACGGCATGGAAATTTGCCGGCGGGTGCGCGCGATGGAAGCCGCCTATGGGCAGCCACCGGTTCCGGTGCTGATGCTGACGGCGCTCGATTCCGTGCCGGACCGGGTCAGTGGTCTCGACGCCGGCGCCGACGATTACGTGCCCAAACCGTTCGCGATCACCGAGTTAATGGCGCGCGTCCGCTCGCTGCTACGTCGCTCGCGTGCACCGGAAGTCCGCTCCCGGCAGCGAGACGTGCTGACCTACGATGACCTTTCCCTTGATCCAGGCGCCCGCACCGTCCATCGTGGCGAGCGGGAAATCACGCTGACTGCCAAACAATTCGACCTTTTGGCGGCGTTGCTGGAGCACCCGAATCAGGTCATGGGGTACGACACGGTAATGCAGCGCGTCTGGGGCGGGCAGTTCCGGGGTGAATCGAACGTCTTGGCGGTCACGGTCTCGACGGTGCGCAAAGCCATGGAAGAAGGGGGCGAGCCGCGGCTGGTTCAGACCGTGCGTGGCGTCGGCTATGTCCTCCGCCATGCAAAGACAAAAACTCCCGCGGAGAACGCGGCCGTAGCGGGCCGTAATTGATTTTCTTGATCTAAAACTCTACAATCTCGCAACCGGGGGAAATAGCCGGCAAGGCTATGTCTCCATCCCCGGTTTGCGCGAAGGGAGTTTTGGACATGGCAGTGCTGGAACAGGTCGACCGCCTCGGTTCCGTCATCGAACAGGTTCGCACCGATCTCGGGAATGCGCCGGAACCACCCATCGCCACCTTCTCCGCGTCGACCTCGCTGGTCGACGACTACAGGACGTCGGTGCAAATTCGCGATTTCACGTTCGAGGTCGATGAGCCGCCGCAGATCGGAGGCACGGATACCGGTCCCACTCCCGTCGAGTTGGTTCTGGCCGCGCTCGGCACTTGCCAGGAAATCGTCTATGCCACCTACGCGCGAACACTGGGCATTCCGATCGACGGCGTGGACGTAACCGCCGAGGGCCGGCTCGATCTGCGTGGCTTTTTCGGCGTTGCCGACGTGCCTGCCGGGTTCCAGGATGTGACCTACACGGTCGATATCGCTAGTTCTGCACCGGCGGCCGACATTGCCCGCCTCGTCGAAGCGGTCAACGCGCATTGCCCCGTCCTCGACATCCTGCAGCAACCGGTGACAGTTCACGGCGCCTTCCGCTTGAACGGAGAAACGATCGAGGCGTAAGATCGCGCCGGGAGATGCATGAGCGCGACGCAAACCAAAATCACGGTCCTGGGCGGGGGCAATACCGCCTTCAGCCTGGCGGCGAACCTGGCCCTCGCCGGGCACGAGGTGTTGCTCTGGGAGCATCCTGATCTTGCCCACACGATAGACCCCATTCGAGAATCGCTGACGATTCATCTCGATGGCTCGGCCCGGACCGGCGTCGCCCGGCTCGCCGCGGTGACGACCGATCCGGCCGAGGCTTTGGCCTGGTCCGAAACACTCGTCTGCTCGGTGCCGTCCTACGCTCATCAGCCGTTTCTGGAACAGCTCCTGCCGCATCTGAAACCGGGTCATCTGATCGCGCTCCTGCCAGGGAACCTGGGAGCGCTGGCCTTCGCCAGTGCGTTGCGCGACGCGCGCATCGATGGCGTGATCGTCGCCGAATCGGACACCGCGCCATATGTCTGCCGCAAAAGCGCCCCCGACCGGGCGGTCATCTGGGGCACGGTGACGGGACTCGGTATCGGCGTCGAACCGGCATCCCAGACAAACGAAGCGATGCCGGTCCTGCGCGCGCTCTTCCCCGGTGCGGTCGCCTACGGAAGTGCGCTGGAGGCGGGACTGTCGGCGCTCAACCCGGTCGTCCATCCGCCGGGGGTGCTGATGAACGCTGGCCGCATCGAGCGTAGCCGCGGCGAGTTCTGGTTCTATGACGAGGGCGTTACGCCATCGGTGGTGAACGTCATCGAGGCAGTCGACCGCGAGCGGCAGGCGCTCGGTGTCGCATTGGGTCTGAGTCTGACCCCCGTGGCCGAGGCGTTTCATCGCGCCGGATTCGGTCCGGCAGGAGATTTCTGGGCCACCATCAATGGTTCGCGGATGCTGACCGCGCTGCGGGCACCCGGTCAGGTCGAGACCCGCTGGCTAACCGAGGATATTCCCTTCGGTCTGGCGACGTGGTCATTGCTTGGCGACCGGCTCGGCGTCGAGACACCGGTGATCGACTCGCTGGTGACACTCGCCTCAGCCACATTGGACAGGGATTTTCGCTCCGAGACGCGCGGTCTCGAATCGCTCGGCCTGACGGTTTTAAACGACGACGCCCTCCGCGCCCAAGCGGCCGGAGTCGGCAGCCACTGAGTGCTAGCCGCTACAATCGACTCTGGCGCAGCGCGAGCGCGAAACGCCGTAGCGGGAGTGAAGTGTGGTCATTACCAAGTCCAAGACAATGAGTGAGGCGGCATACCGGGAGTTCGCCTTGGGCGACAAGGCCGGCCAATGGGAACTGGTTCACGGGCAGCTGTAGTCGAAACCTGGTCACCGTCCACCGGTACTTACGATGTGATGGGGAAGCTGCCTAATTACGAGCGGCGCGGCTATGCCGAAATCCGGAGACCATCACCGGCTATTGACGGACTCTCCGTTCGCTGATACCGTGCCTCCACAAGCGAAGACCGAAGCAATGACGAGGACAAGTACACGGCGCGAACGGGCCAGAGAACCGCGGTCGCTGCAAAGCGGGACCGGGAACGCCGGCGAAAAAGACCTCCGAGCTCCGCTCCGAACCGGTGCCCACGTGGCGTCGCAGTAGGCGGCGGCGGGCGCCCAGCAGGGCGAAACGGCTCCCGTTAGCGAGCCGCCGCATCGTGCGCCAACGCGCCGTGTGGAGTGAGGCGGCCGCCGCAACGCGGTCGTGAAATGGGGTGGTACCACGAGCCTGACGCCGCTCGTCCCTTGTCCGGGGGGCGGCGGTTTTTTCGTGCCAGGGGTTCATCGTGTTTGGCAATCGCGCCATCGTCTACATCGCCACAATCTCCGACCATGGCGCGCATCGCGCCAAGCGCCAGGCGTCACGGCAGGTGCCGTAGACGCCTGACTCGTCCATCATTTCCCTCCGATTCCGAAAACCGGCCATAACGTTTGTTCGCGCCCCCCGAATGGCGTGAGCGACCGGCGCAGCGCGCCGCGGGAGAGAGTCCAGCCATGACCATGTTCACGACCACCACCATCGCCAGTGCGCTTTCCGGTTGCTATACCGCGCTGATTACCCCGTTCCGCAATGGCGACATCGACGAGCCCGCGCTGCGCGCTCTGGTCGAGCGTCAAATCACCGGCGGCGTCTCCGGTCTCGTCCCCTGTGGCACGACTGGCGAAGCCCCCGCGTTGTCCTCGGTTGAGTGGGACCGGGTCGTCTCCGCCGTGCTCCAGACTGCTGACGGACGGGTGCCGGTCGTTGCCGGAACGGGATCGAACGGCACCGAGGCGACGATCGAACGCACCCTGCGGGCACGGGCGCTGGGCGCGGATGGCGCGCTCGTGGTAACGCCCTATTACAACCGGCCGACCCAAGACGGGCTCTACCGGCATTTCGAAGCGATCGCGGAGGCGGTCGATCTGCCACTGATTCTTTACAACGTGCCAAGCCGGACAGGAGTTAATCTCCTCCCGGAAACCGCGGTCCGCCTGGCGGCGATCCCATCCATCGTCGCGGTCAAGGAGGCCAGCGGGTCGCTCGATCAGGCCAGCCAGATCGTGCTCGAGACGCCAGAGGATTTCGTCGTCCTCTCCGGGGACGACTCCTTGACGCTGCCGATCGTGAGCGTCGGCGGCCGCGGGGTGATCTCCGTGGTCTCCAATATCGCTCCCGAAGCTGTGGCGGCGCTGACAGCGGCCTGCCTCACCGGTGATTTTGCCACCGCCAGAACCATGCACCTGGCGCTGTTCGATTTCTGCCGGGCCATGTTTGTCGAAACGAATCCGGTGCCGGTCAAAACCGCTGCTTCGCTGCTGGGATATTGCACGCCGGAAGTCCGCTTGCCGCTCGCCCCACTGACGGAGACGGCGTTGTGCCGGGTCGAAAGCGCGCTTGCCGCTTGGCAGACCATGCTGTCCGCCGAGGGCCGTGTCGCGGCGTAAATTGTCGCTAGCCGCGTGAGATGCGCGGCCGGCGTAACGAGAGGGAGTCTCGAATGGCGGTGCGCATCGGTGTTGCTGGTATCCGGGGCCGGATGGGCCGCGAGATCGTCGCGCTCGCGGCGAACGATGCCAGCATCATCGTCGTCGGTGGGCTCAGCCGTGATTCCGGTAGCGATGAGAGTGCCACCGATGGGCCAGCACTCTTCCCCGACGCAGCAGCGCTCCTTCCCAACATCGACGTCCTCATTGATTTCTCGGCTCCCGAAGCGGCGGCTGCGCACGCGGAAGTATGCGCGGTCGCTGGGGTTCCCTTCGTCTGTGGCACGACCGGGTTGGATGCGGCGCAGATGGCGCGGCTGCACGCCGCTTCACGGCGGGTCGCGGTCTTTCACGCGGCGAACATGAGTCCCGCGCTGAATGCCATCCTCGCCATGTTGCCAGCTCTCGTGCGGGCGCTCGATCGGTACGACGTCGAGATCGTCGAAACCCACCACCGGCACAAGGTTGACGCCCCCTCTGGTACCGCGTTGGCGCTTGCGCGCGCGGTGAGTGATGCCCGTGGCGCCGGATTCGATGCTGGGCTGCGTCATGGACGGCAGGGACCGAGCAAGCGGACCGCCACGGAAATCGGTATTCACGCTGTCCGGGCGGGAGGTAACCCCGGAGAGCATGAGGTCATCCTGGCTGGCGACGGTGAAGAGATTCGACTCACGCACCGCGC